>JBIOVQ010000031.1:0-5192 GCA_044867805.1 Burkholderiales bacterium
GCGGAAATACGCCTCGATCGTAACGCCTGCGATGATGCCTTTCGGCAGGACCAGCCCGCCTTCCTTCACGCCGAATTCCGGAGCGAACAGGGTCTTGTAGTCATCGAACTTGCGCCGACTCGCGATCTCCTCGCGTGGCGGCCGGTCGGAGAACACCGCGTCCCAGTCGGTCGCCAGCACGACGCGCTCCAGGTCCCTCGGGTGCCTCCCCGAAGCGTACGCGCCGCCGACGATGGAGCCCATGCTGGTGCCGACTACGCAGTGCACCGGCACCCGCAGGTCTTCCATCACCTTGAGGACGCCGATGTGCGCCAGCCCGCGTGCGCCGCCGCCGGAGAGCGCCAGACCGATGCGGGGGGAGGACGGGACGCCCGCCGCCGATGCCGGCTTCTCCGCCGCCGACGCGGGCGAAAGCGGACACAATGTCGAAGCTGTCGCCAGGCATGCCGCCGTCACGATCGCGAGGCGATTCATGTGAAAATTTTCCCGCGGCTCCCTGAGAACATTCTACCTGCGCGCCCACGATTGCACCGATATACAATCGAGTGGCGGTGAGTTTTCCGGGAGGGGATCATGATTCGTCCGGAACGTGACCCGAACGTCCGCCCGCTACGCCGGCAGATGGCGCGGGCTCTGCTGGTTGGCGCGATGGCGTTGACATGTCTGCCGCGAGCGCTCGCGGCCGAGAAGCCTGCCGACGCTGGCGCAGCGGTGGAGGCAGCGGATGCCTCCGGTGTCGTCTACCGCATGACGGAAAAATACACCGGCGACATCGGCGCCGACACCAAGAGGCGCGGGATCCGCGTCCTCGTCCATTACAGCCGCACCAAGTTCTTCGTCGCCAGCGGCCGGCCACGCGGCTACGAGCACGACCTCATGAAGGAGTTCGAGGCGCACTACAACAGGAAGAAGATGAAAGGCGAAACGCATATCCCGGTGGTCTTCATCCCGGTTCGCTTCGACGAGCTGATCCCGCTCCTGCTGGAAGGGCGCGGCGACGTCGCCGCCGGCTTCATCACCATCACCGGCGAGCGCGCGCGCCGCGTGGCATTCACCCTTCCATACATTCGCAACGTATCGGAGGTGGTGGTGGCTCACGACGGCGCTCCCGACGTCGCCTCCACGGAGGGCCTGTCCGGTCGCAAGGTACACGTGCTGCGCGCGTCGAGCTTCGTCACGAGCCTGAAGCAGCTCAACGAGCGGCTGGACAAGGCGCGCAAGCCGCGCGTTGAGATCGTGGAAATGCCGCCCGGGGCGAGCACCGAGGACCTGCTGGAAATGGTGAACGCCGGCATCCTCCAGTACACGGTTGCGGACGACTTTGTAGCGAACCTGTGGGCGAACATGTTGCCGGGCTTGCGCGTGCTGGAGGTGAAGCTTACCGAGGGCAACAGCATTGCCTGGGCAGTTCGGCCGGAAAGTCACGCCCTGCGGGAATCGCTGAACGGCTTCATCACCGAGGGCAGGGGCAGGCTACCGAAGATCGCGGCCGAGCTGCACGCGCGCTATTTCCGCGACATCCGGTTCATCAAGAACAACCTCGACCCGGACGTCGTCGGCCGCAAGAAGGCCCTCACGCCGCATTTTCAGAGCGCCAGCAAGCGCCACGAGTTCGACTGGCTGTTCATGCTGGCGCAGGGTTTCCAGGAATCCCGCCTCGACCAGTCGGCGCGCAGCCACGCGGGGGCAGTGGGAGTGATGCAGGTGTTGCCGCAAACGGGAAAGGAGATGGGCTACCGCGACGTGGCAACGACGGCCCAGGCCAACATCGACGCGGGGGTGAAATACATGCGCTTCCTCATGGATCGCTATTTCAACGACCCGAAGCTCGCGCCGGAAGTGCGCCTGGATTTCGCCCTTGCCGCCTATAACGCCGGCCCGACGCGCATCCAGCGCATGCGCCGGCTTGCCGCGGAGCGGGGGCTCGATCCTGACCGCTGGTTCGGCAACGTGGAGCGCGTCACGCTGGAGAAGGTTGGAGAAGAACCGGTGCGCTACGTCGCGAATATCCATATCTACTATACGGCCTACAAGCTCTCGGACGAGCTGGAGACAGAGGCCGACGCGATGCGGGCCAAGGCGAAGAAGAAGGCTGGCACCAAGAAGCAGTGACGAGCAGCGGTGACCGGCGCCACTTCCGGGAAATCCCAAATTCGAAACAAGAGCCCCGCATTGGCGCACCTCTGACGGTTGGTGCTTGGTGCTTGTTTGAGATTTGGTGCTTGCTTGTATCGGGGTATCATGTCGCATGAGTATGCAGCGCCTCGCGGGAGGCATGAAATGACCGGATCGCGACTGGGGACAGTATTGCTGCTGGCGCTCGCGATGTGCGCATCGTTCGTGGCAGCGACAGCGCGCGCCCAGGCGGAAGCGATCCCTGACCACCCGGCGCTGAGCGACCGCTTTTCCCTCGAGCTCGGGGGCTTCTATTCCAGGTCCAGCACCCAGGCATCGCTCGGGCCCCCTGCCGGCGGGACCGGCGTGATTGTCGATTTCGAGAACACGCTCGGGCTCGAGGAACGAAACCTCTCCGGCATTGGTGCATTCCTCTGGCGGATAAACGATCGCTGGCGGCTCGAGGCGGACTATTTCAGCTTGAATCGCGACGCGACCCGCGTGCTGGCGACGGACGTCACCTGGGGCAACCAGATGTTTACCGCTGGAACTACGGTCAACTCGAAGTACGATTTTTCCGATATCCGCGTCAACGCCGGCTACTCGTTCTTCAAGCGGCGCGACAAGGAGCTTGGCTTCGGTGCGGGGCTGCACGTGGCGGGGATCAAGTCGAGTATCCAGGCGGCAGGCGTGGGCGCCGAATCGGCGGATGTGCTGGCGCCGTTGCCGGTATTGAACTTGTACGGGACGTTTGCGCTCACCAACGAGTGGGCGGTGCGGTTTCGCCTGGACTGGCTCTCGCTCAACTACGACGCCTATTCGGGGGACCTCCGCAGCACGGCCATCGATGTGCTCTACCGGCCGTATCGCAGCGTCGGCTTTGGTCTGGGCTTGCGCAGCTTCGTGCTGGACGTGGAGATCGACGATACCGATTGGCGTGGCCGGGCGCGCACGACTTTCACCGGGCCGACCGCGTTCGTGACCGTATCGTTCTAGAAGCAAATTCCAAATCGCAAATCTCAAATCACAAACAAATTCCAAATCCTAAATTACAAATTACAAACGAACTTCAAATTCCATGGCACAAACGCATCGCGGGTGCTGTTTGGAGTTTGGTGCTTGTAATTTGATGCTTGCTTGAGATTTGGAGGTTGGGATTTGGTGCTTGTCCGAAAGCCGGGTGCTGAGAGGATCACAGAAATGACGAGCAGATTGCTATTGCTGACGTTCCTGGTCGTCGCTAGCCCGGCTTTCGGACTCAACATGAGCGGCTTCCGGGACGCGCCGATCACGCGGCTGACCGCGGAGGAGCTGAAGGCATTCCGCGCGGTCGTCATGAAGACGCTGGACGAGACGCCGGACGGGACGATGGTCGAATGGAAGGCGCCCAAGACGCCGTTCGTCAGCAAGATCACCCCCCTCAAGACCTACGGCGGGGGTAAGCTTCCCTGCCGCGATGCGATGATCGAGTCCGACGCCCACGACCGCTTTCAGCGCGGCCGCTGGACATTCTGCAAGGAACCCAACGGCGATTGGCAGTTCGCAAGGCCCCCGAAAAAGTGACGCGGGCCGGGTGGCACCCGCGTCATTCCCGTGAAGACGGGAACCCAGAGCGACACTACAGTTAGCCTTTTTCTGGACCCCCGCTCCCCGCCTGCTACATGCGGGGACAGGCTCCGCGGGGGTTATCACCCCGTCACGCTGGCACCCTTTATGTAAGTGTGGCCGGAGATTCCGGGCGGCGCGGGATAGAGCTGCACGTAGCGCACGTTGTCGAAGGGGATCATCAGGAGCGCCCCGTCCGCCTCGAACAGCATGTGGCGTTTCTTGAGCACGTCGTCGAGCTTGAGCAGGGCCGCGGCTTCATTCGGGGTCTGCTTCGGGAAGTCCAGCGAAAGCTTGCTACCGTCATTGAAGTGGATAGTGACGCCTCTCTTGTCCGGCATGCGGGCCTCCTGTGATAGTGGCGTGGCCGCGCCAGCGTAGCACAACGGAAGCAAGCACCAAATAACAGACAAGCACCAAATCACAAACTCCAAATCTCAAACAAGCACCAAAACGTCAAACGCCAAATCCCAAACGAGGGTTTTCGGTCTGGAATTTGTTTGAGACCTGGGATTTGAGAGTTGGAGTTTGTTTGAGAATTGGGGTTTGTAGTTTCGTTTGTACGGCAAGCCAGTGGCTATGCAGTTACAATGGCCCCGAATGAATGGAGACCTCATATGAAGTCACGTGCGCTGTTCATAATCGCCCTCATGTTTGCGCTCTCTGCCCCGGCGGCAGCGCAGACCGGAACGCTGGGGAAAATTCGCAAGACCGGCGCGATCACCATGGGATACATCGAGGGCGCGGCGCCGTTCTCGTCCCTGGGTGAAGCCGGTCAGCCGCAAGGCTACTCGGTGGACCTGTGCCGGGAGATCGCGAGCGGCATCCGGGCGCAGCTCGGATTGAAGAGCCTGGAGACGCGCTGGGTTGCGCTGACGATACAGAACCGCCTCGAGGCCGTGAAGAAGAAGCGGGTGGACATCGAGTGCAGCACGACGACCTGGACGCTCACGCGGCAGGCGGACGTGGACTTCAGTCTGATCACCTTCGTGGACGGCGGCAGCATCCTGGCGCGCGCCGACACGGATGCCGGGCGGATCACCGACTTCGGCGGCAAGCGTATCGCCGTGATCACCGGCACCACCACCGACAAGGCGTTGCGCGAGACGCTCGCGCGCCGCTCGATCAAGGCCGAGGTCGTCAACGTCACGACGCGCGAAGCCGGGCTGCGGCTGCTCGAAAGCCGCAAGGTGGACGGCTTCGCCTCCGACCGCATCGTGCTGATCGGGGTGGTGCTTACCACGCCGTCGAAAGGCGCCTATAAGCTGCTCGACGAGGACTTCTCCATCGAGCCCTATGCCCTCGCGATTCCGCGCGGCGACACGGATTTCCGGCTGGCGGTGAACCGGGTGCTCGCGCGCCTCTACCGCGGCGGCGGCATACAGAAGATCTACGACCAGTGGCTGGGGAAGCTGGGGCCGCCGAGCGTGCTGCTGTCGGCGGCGTATTTCGTGCAGAGCATTCCGGAGTAG
>JBIOVQ010000032.1:0-15139 GCA_044867805.1 Burkholderiales bacterium
TTCTTCTCCTGGTCGAACTTGAGGACCTTGGCCTCCACTTCGTCGCCCACCGCCAGGATCTCGGACGGGTGCTTCACGCGGCGCCACGCGAGATCGGTGATATGCAGCAGGCCGTCGATGCCGCCCAGGTCCACGAAGGCGCCGTAGTCGGTGATGTTCTTGACGATGCCCTTCACGACCTTGCCTTCCTGGAGGCTCGCGAGCAGCGCGTCGCGCTCGGCGCCCTGGGTGGCCTCGAGCACCGCGCGGCGCGACACCACGACGTTGTTGCGCTTGCGGTCGAGCTTGATGACCTTGAACTCCATCTGCTTGTTCTCGTACGGCGTCGTGTCCTTGACCGGGCGGATGTCCACCAGCGAGCCGGGCAGGAAGGCGCGGATGCCGTTCACCGTGACGGTGAGCCCGCCCTTCACCTTGCCGTTGACGATGCCGGACACCATGGTGCCCTTCTCCAGGGCCTCCTCCAGTTCGAGCCAGGCCGCGAGCCGCTTCGCCTTCTCGCGCGAAAGCCGCGTCTCGCCGTGGCCGTCTTCGAGGGATTCGATGGCGACTTTCACGAAATCGCCGGGCTTGACCTCGATCTCGCCACGGTCGCTGCGGAATTCTTCTATCGGGATGTAGCTTTCGGACTTGAGGCCGGCGTTGACGACGACGTAGTTGTCGTCAGCGCGGATGACTTCTGCGGTGATCACCTCGCCTACCCGCATCTCCTTGCGGGCCAGACTTTCCTCGAACAGCGCGGCGAAGTTTTCCGCGGGTACCGCCGGGGATTGCGTTTTCATCATTCAGATTCAGGATGTTGGGGCTGCCCGCCCACTACGGCGGGGTTGGTTGATCAAGCCACGGGCCGGGGTGCGGCTCATGGCGCCTGTGATGCCTGTTTGTAGAGCGCCAGCACCTGCGCCACCGCCTCCGCCGCCGTTCTTTTCGTGGTATCGATCAAGACGGCATCCGCGCTCTTCTTGAGGGGGGCCGCGGCGCGCTGCATGTCACGTTGGTCGCGCTCCCGGATCTCCTTCAAAAGGGCCGCCATAGTAGCACCCATTCCTTTTTCCATCAACTGCTTATATCGACGTGCCGCGCGCTCTTCCGAGGTCGCGGTCAGGAAGATTTTGAGCACCGCGTCGGGGAATACGACCGACCCCATATCGCGCCCATCCGCCACCAAACCGGGGTGCTGGCGGAACGCGCGCTGGCGCTCCATCAGGGCCGCGCGCACCTTCGGCAGGGTCGCGATCCGCGAGGCCGTTTCGCCCACTTTTTCGGTGGAAAGCAGATCGGTGACATCCTGGCCGTTCAGCACCACGTGCTCTCCAGAGAACTTTGCTTTAATATTCATCGCGATACCAGCCAATCTTGATTCATTTTCGAGCTCGGCCTTGGCGTCGATCGCGGCATAGGCCACTGTCCGGTAGAGCGCGCCGCTGTTGAGGTAGTGAAACGCGAGCGCCTTTGCCACCGCCTGCGCCACCGTGCCCTTGCCCGAAGCCGATGGGCCGTCGATCGCGATCACCGGAGGCGGGGGCAGGGCCACGTCAACGCTCCGAAATGGACGCCAGCGCGTCGAAGTACTCCGGAAACGTCTTCGCGACGCAGCCGGGATCGTTGATACGCACCTTGATCCCGGCTAGCGCCGTCAGCGAGAAGCACATCGCCATGCGGTGATCGTCGTAGGTATCGATGGATACGTTAGGCGTGAGGCGTGAGGCGTGAGGCGGGGTGATCTTCAGATAATCCACCCCCTCTTCCACTATCGCGCCGAGCTTGCGCAGCTCGGTCGCCATCGCGGCGACGCGGTCGGTCTCCTTCACGCGCCAGCTGCCGATATTGCGCAGCGTGCTGGTCCCGTCCGCGAACAGCGCGGCCACCGCCGCCGTCATCGCCGCATCGGGAATGTGATTGAAGTCGGCGTCTATCGCCTTGAGCTTGCCGCTGCGCGCGGTTTCCGGGCGGGCGCCTGCCTCGATCCAGTTTTCACCGATCGTGATCTTCGCGCCCATGCGCTCCAGCGCGTCTGCGAAACGGACATCGCCCTGTATGCTGGCCCTCCCCACCCCTTCCACGCGCACCGGTCCCCCGCCCGCGACTCCGCTGATCGCCCCGGCGGCCAGAAAGTACGACGCCGATGAAGCATCGCCTTCGACGTGAATATCACCGGGGCTCGCGTAGCCTGTGCCCGCCGGCACCGTGAACGCCGTCCAGTCACGGCGCCCGACATCGACACCGAAACGCAGCATGGTATTGAGCGTGATCTCGACATACGGCTTCGAAATGAGCTCCCCTTCGACGCTCACCACGGTCGTCTCGCGGGTCAGGGGCAACGCGATCAGCAGGCCAGTGAGAAACTGGCTCGAAACGTCGCCGCGCACGCTCACCTTGCCGCCGGCGCGGATCGCCGCGGGATGAATCGCGAGCGGGGGATAACCCTTTTCTCCCAGATAGTCGATACTCGCGCCCATGCTCCGCAGCGCGTCCACCAGGTCGCCGACAGGCCGCTCCTGCATGCGCGCCACGCCTGACAGCCGGTAATCGCCTCCGCACAGCGCGAGGACGGCCGTCAACGGCCGGAACGCCGTGCCCGCGTTGCCGAGAGAGAGCTCCGCCTGCTTGACCGGGAATACGCCGCCGGCCCCGCGCACGCGGACGGTTCGCCCGCCTTCGTCCGTGCACACCGCGCCCAGCTTGCGCAGCGCGCGCAGCATGACCCGCGTATCGTCGGAATCGAGCAGGTCGTGGATGGCCGTCTCGCCCTCCGCCAGTGCGGCGAGGAGCAGGATCCGGTTCGAGATGCTCTTGGATCCGGGCAGCTTGACGGTGCCGCGCACCCGCCGGATAGGCGCCAGATCGAGATATTTCACGGCTTCCTGACCAGCCACTTCCCGCGCGCGTTCTGCGCCGCGGCAAAGAGGCGCCGCAATTCCGCGCCGTCCGCGCTCTCGATCGCCGCCCGCGCCCGTTCCAGCTCGTCTTCGTAGTCTTCCAGCGCTGCGAGCAGCGCCGCGCGGTTCGCAACGCAGATGTCCGCCCACATTTCGGGGGAGCTGCCCGCGATGCGCACCGTGTCGCGCAGGCCGCCGGCGGACAGGCCGAACAACTGGGCCGCGTTGCGGCGCCGCGCCAGCATGTTCACCAGCGCGTACGCGACCACGTGGGGCAGATGGCTGACCGCTGCAAGAATCGCATCGTGTTGATCGGCAGCGAGCTGCGTCACCCGCGCGCCGCACGCTTCCCATGCCCGTCTCACCAGGCTCGCCGCGGCTGCCGCCGTTTCCGGCTGCGGCGTCAATATCGCGTTTTTTCCCTTGAAGAGCTCCGGGAACGCCGCCTCCGCTCCGCTCTTCTCGGTGCCCGCGACCGGATGGCCCGGAACGAACCGGGAGATATGGCCGCCCATGAAGCGGCGAGCCGCGGCAATCACGTCGCCCTTGGTGCTGCCGGCGTCGGTGATCACGGCATGAGCCGGCAGATGGGGCGCAATGGCCGTCATCACCGCGGGCATCTGGCCGACTGGCGTCGCGAGCAGCACCAGGTCGGCATCGCGCACCGCGCGCGCCGCGTCCTGCGATGCCTCGTCGATGATCTTGAGCCTGCGCGCCGCGGCGAGATTGCGGCTCGTGCGGCCGACGCCCACGATGCGCTGCACCGCGCGCGCGCGCTTCAGCGCGAGCGCGAAGGAACCGCCGATCAGGCCGACGCCGATCACGACCAGCTTGCGGATTTTCAGCTTCGCTGCCATGTTTAAAGGTTCTTGAACCGCCGCGCCAAGAAGAATTTATTCTATTTCTTCTTTGCGGCTTTGCGACTTTTGCGTCGAGATTTTCGTGTCCTTCACGGAAGCGATTGCTCGTTCGAGCGCGGCGAGGAAGCGGGTATTTTCCGACTCCAGCCCGATCGTGACCCGCAGGTGCGCGGGCATGCCGTAGCTCGCCAGCGGACGCACGATCACTCCCGCCCGCAGGAGTTTCTGGAACACCGCGGCGGCGTCCCCGGCGTTGAAGCTCATGAAGTTGCCGTGCGAAGGGATGTACTCGAGGCGCAGCCGCTCGAGCCCCTGGATCACCTGGCGCATTCCCGAGCGGTTGCAGTCGTAGCTCTTGCGCACGAAATCCGCGTCATCCAGCGCCGCCGCGGCGGCGGCGAGCGCCAGGCTGTTGACGTTGAACGGCTGGCGCACGCGGTTCATCAGGTCCGCGACGCCGGGCGCCGCGAAGGCATAGCCCACACGCAGTCCCGCCAGGCCGTATACCTTGGAGAAGGTGCGTGTCACGACCAGGTTCGGAAACCGCTTGAGCCAGGCGATGCTGTCCGGCCTCACCTCGGGCGCGAGGTACTCGTTGTAGGCCTCGTCCAGCACCACCAGGACCTCGCGCGGCAGCCCGGCAATGAAGGCCTCGAGCTCGCGCGCCGGCACCAGCGTTCCGGTCGGATTGTTGGGGTTGGCAATGAACACGACCCGCGTCTTTGGCGTCAATGCGCGCCGCATGGCAGCGAGGTCGTGCCCATAGTCGCGAGCGGGCACCTCGATTCCGGTCGCCCCGACGGCCTGCGCCACCAGGGGATACACGGCAAAAGCATGCTGCGAATAGACTGCCGCGAGACCCGGCGCGAGCAGCGCGCGGCCCGCCATCTCGAGGACGTCGTTGGAGCCGTTGCCGAGGACGATGCACTCCGCGGCCACGCCATGGCGCCGGGAAAGCGCTTCCTTGAGCTCGAAGCCGTTGCCGTCGGGATAGCGCGAGAGGTCGGCCAGGCACTTCTCGATAGCCCGGCGCGCGAGCGGGCTCACGCCGAGCGGGCTCTCGTTGGAGGCGAGCTTGATGATGCCCGCCTCCTCGAGCCCCATCTCGCGCGCGAGCTCCGAGATCGGCTTGCCGGGCTGGTACGGCGCGATGTCGCGGATGTAGCCCGGGGCGAGGTCGCAAATATCCATACTGCGTGATTAGTGATTAGTGATTAGTGATTAGTGATTGGAAGCAAACGACCTTTGGCGAGACCGGCGATTCGCGCGCACTATGTCCACTCACCAATCACCAATCACCATTCACGCCTTTCAACTTTTAGGCGGCCGCCGCCGGGTAGGAGCCGAGGTTCTTCAGGAACGAAGCCTTCTGCTCGAGCCCGGACAGCGCGCGGGCGACGTTGGCGTCGCTCTGGTGGCCTTCGATATCCACGTAGAAGACGTACTCCCACAGGCCGGTGCGCGACGGGCGCGACTCCAGGCGTGTCATGCTGACCTGGTTCTCCGCCAGCGGCGTGAGCAGCTCGTGCATCGCGCCCGGCACGTTGCGCGTGGACATGACGAGGGAAGTCTTGTCGCGCCCGGAAGGCGCGGCGTCCCGGGCGGCGAGCACCAGGAAGCGCGTGGTGTTCTTGGATTCGTCCTCGATGTTGGCGGCGATGATCCTGAGCCCGTAGAGCGCCGCCGCGGTCTTCGGCCCGATCGCCGCCGCGCCGCGCTCGCGCACCGCCAGGCGCGCTGCTTCCGCGTTGCTCACCACCGGCGCGTGCTCCGCCTTTGGCAGGTGGCGCGCCAGCCACTGCTGGCACTGCGCGAGGCTCTGGGTGTGGGAGTAGACCTTGCGCACCTTGCCCAGCTCCCCGCTCTTTCCCATCAGGCACTGGCGGATCGGCAGCATCACCTCGCCGCATATCTTCGCGGGAGTCGCGAGCAGGAGGTCGAGCGTGCGGCCGATGGCCCCCTCGGTCGAGTTCTCCACCGGCACTACCCCGAAGCCCAGCGCGCCAGTCTCGACCTGGCGGAAGACCTCGTCGATGGATCCGCACGACACAAGCCTGGTCGCTCCGCCGAAATGCTTGGCGGCGGCTTCCTGGCTGAAAGTCCCCTGCGGCCCCAAGTACGCTACCGACAGCGAGTCCTCGAGGGCGCGGCACGCAGACATGATCTCCGTGTAGAGGCGTGCCAGCGCGGTATCCGGCAGAGGGCCGGGATTCGCGGCGAGCACGCCGCGCAGGACCTGCGCTTCGCGCTCGGGGCGGTAGGCGCTGCCTTCCTTGAGCTGCCCGATGCGCTGCGCGAGGCGCGCGCGCTCGGACAGCAGCTTGACCATGCGGAGGTCGAGCGCGTCGATCTGGTCTCGGATCTGCTTCAGCGGGTCAGACATGAAAAGAATTCTAACAGGCTGTTGGAAAACGCTTAATTTTCCGACAGCCCCTAATGTGGGGGATGACAAGGGGGCGTCGCGCCCTTGTTCCTGACCTCACCCGCCACCGGGGCCGGCTTATGCCGTCGTCGTCAGGCTAAGAGCCGCCCCTGACCGGGGACTACGGCTTCTCGGCCGGGAGGTAGCGCACCGAGAGCACGCCGTCGATTTTGCCAATCTGGTCGACAGTCCTGGCGGGAACCTTGCTGTCCACGTCCACCAGGGTGTAGGCCATCTCGCCTTTCGACTTGTTCATCATGTTGTGGATGTTGAGGCCGGCCTTGGCCATCGCCGTCGAAATCTGCCCAACCATGTTGGGCACGTTGGCATTCGCGATCCCCACCCGGAAAGGCGCCTCGCGCGCCATCGCCACGTCGGGGAAGTTCACGGCGTTCTGAATGTTGCCGTGCTCCAGAAAATCGCGCACCTGGTCCACGACCATGATGGCGCAGTTGTCCTCCGCCTCGGCCGTCGAAGCGCCGAGGTGCGGCAGCGCGACCACCTGCGGGTGGCCCTGCAGCTTGCGCGCCGGGAAATCGCAGACGTAGCAGCGTATGCGCTTCGACGCAAGTCCTTCCAGCACGGCGTCGTTGTCGACGATCCCGTCGCGGGAGAAGTTGAGCAGGATGGCGCCGTTCTTCATCAGCTTGATGCGGGTGGCGTTCACCATCTTGCGCGTGACGTCGAGCAGCGGCACGTGCAGCGTGACGAAATCGGCCGCCTTCAGTACTTCCTCGATGCTGTTCGCCTTCCTCACCTGCGAGGGCAGGCTCCACGCCGCGTCCACCGTGATCTCCGGGTCGTAGCCCAGCACGCTCATGCCGAGCTTGATCGCGGTGTCGGCGACCAGGCTGCCGACCTTGCCCAGGCCTACCACGCCCAGCGTATGGCGCGGCAGCTCCACGCCCGCGAATTGCTTCTTGCCGTCCTCGACCAGATGGTTGAGCGTCTTGTCGTCGCCTTTGAGGCCGTCGACGAACCGGAGCGCGGGAACAAGGTTGCGCGCGGCGATCAGCATGCCGGCCATCACCAGTTCCTTCACGGCGTTGGCGTTCCCGCCCGGAGCGTTGAACACCGGCACGCCCCGCTTGCTCATCCTGTCGACGGGAATGTTGTTGACCCCGGCGCCCGCGCGCCCGATGGCCATGACCCGCTCCGGGATCCCCATTGCGTGCATGTCGTGCGACCTCACCAGGATCGCGTCCGGATTCTCGACCTTGCTGCCCACCGTGTAGCGGCCCGCCGGGAAGCGCTCCAGCCCCACGCTCGAGATCGAGTTGAGGGTAAGGATCCTGTACGATTCAGCCATGGCTGCGCTCGAACTCGCGCATGAAATCGACCAGGGCTTTCACTCCCTCGATCGGCATCGCGTTATAGATCGAGGCGCGCATGCCCCCGACCGCGCGATGGCCCTTGAGCTCGCTCAGCCCCTGCGCCTTCGACTGCTTGAGGAATTCCTCGTCGAGCTTGTCGCTGCGCAGCGTGAACGGGACGTTCATGCGTGACCGGTCCTCCTTCGCGACGGGCGAACGATAGAACTCGGTCTGGTCGAGATAGTCGTAGAGGAGCTTCGCCTTCGCGATATTCAGTTCTTCCATTTTCTTCAGCCCGCCCAGCTTCTTCAGCCACTGGAACACCAGCCCCGCCAGGTAGATGGCGTAGCTCGGCGGCGTATTGTGCATGGAGTCCGCGCCGGCCTGGATCTTGTAGTCGAATATCGCGGGCGTGGCGGCGGCGGCATGCCCGATCAGGTCATCCCGGACGATCACGAGGCCCAGCCCGGCGGGACCTATGTTCTTCTGCGCGCCGGCGTAGATCAGGCCGAAGCGGGAAACGTCGAGCGGCCGCGACAGGATATGGGAGGATGCATCGGCGACGAGCGGCACGCCGTCCGTCTCCGGGATCCAGTGAAACTCCACGCCGCCGATCGTCTCGTTCGACGTGTAGTGCACGTACGCCGCCTCGCGATCGATCTTCCATTGGTCCTGCTTCGGCGCGTAGGTGAACTTCGCATCCTCCGAGCTCGCCGCGATGCTGACCTTGCAATAGCGCCTGGCCTCGGCGATCGCCCTCGTCGACCAGTGCCCGGTGTTGACATAGCTGGCCGCGGACTTGCCGCGGAGCAGGTTCATCGGGACGACGGCGAACTGTGCGGCCGCCCCGCCATGCAGGAACAGCACCTTGTAGTTCTTCGGGACCGCGAGCAGCTCGCGCAGGTCGGCCTCGGCCTGCGCATGGATGCCGATGAAATCCTTGCCGCGATGGCTCATCTCCATCACCGACATGCCGCGGCCGCGCCAGTCGAGCAGCTCCTCCGCCGCCTGCCGCAACACCGGCTCCGGCAATGTCGCCGGGCCGGCCCCGAAATTGAATACTCTTGCCACGATCAGCCTCGACTAAATAATGAGATATAACAGTATCCGGAGCACCCGGCCAGATTCAGCCGCGACCGGGCGGCGCCGATACAGGCCCGGTGGTCACTGCCCCGCCGGCGGTGCCGCGGGCCCGGCCGGTTCTTCCCCGTTCTCGGACTCGTCGATTTTCTCCAACCCGGCGAGTTTCTCGCCTTCGTCGAGATTGATCAGCCGCACGCCCTGGGTGGCGCGCCCCATTTCGCGGATCTCCGAGACCCGCGTGCGGATCAGCACGCCCCCGGTGGTGATCAGCATGATCTGGTCCTCGGGCGCCACCAGCTGCGCGGCGACCAGCTTGCCGTTGCGCTCGCTGCACTCGATCGCGATCATTCCCTGCGTGCCGCGTCCGTGGCGCGTGTATTCGGAGACCAGCGTACGCTTGCCGTAGCCGTTCTCGGTCGCCGTGAGCACGGATAGGCTCTCGTCAGCGGAAGTGAGCAGCGAGATGACGCGCTGCCCCTTCTGCAGCTTCATGCCGATCACGCCGGTCGCGTTGCGGCCCATCGCGCGCACTTCCGTCTCCGAGAAGCGCACCGCCTTGCCCGCGTCGGAGAACAGCATCGCGTCCTGATTGCCGTCGGTGAGGGCCACCCCGATCAGGTAGTCGTTGTCCTCCAGGTTGACCGCGATGATGCCCTTCGCCATCGGGCGCGAGAACGCGGAGAGCGCCGTCTTCTTGACGGTCCCGTTGGCGGTCGCCATGAAAACGAAATGCTCGTCGTCGAACTTGGATACCGGCAGCACCGCCGTGATCTTTTCGTGCTCCATCAGCGGCACCAGGTTCACGATCGGCTTGCCGCGCGAGGTGCGGCTGCCCTGCGGCACCTCGTAGACCTTGAGCCAGTAGACGCGCCCGCGGTTGGAGAAGCACAGGATGTGATCGTGGGTGTTGGCGATGAACAGCTTCTCGACGAAATCGTCTTCCTTGGTGGCGGTCGCCTGCCGTCCGCGGCCGCCCCGCTTCTGCGCGCGGTAGTCCGTCACCGGCTGGCACTTCATGTAGCCGCCGTGCGACAGCGTCACCACCACGTCTTCCGCCGCGATCAGGTCCTCGGTCGAGAGCTCCTGGGTCGTGGTGACGATCTCGCTCTTGCGCTCGTCGCCGTACTGCTTCTTCACCTCTTCCAGCTCCTGCGAGATGATCGCCGTAACCCGCGCGGGCTTGGCGAGCACGTCGAGGAGATCGACGATCTTGTCCATCGTTTCCTTGTACTCGGAGACGATCTTGTCCTGCTCGAGCGCCGTCAGGCGCTGCAGCCGCAGGTCGAGGATCTGCTGCGCCTGGACGTCGGAGAGGCGGTAGCCCTGGCTCTGCAGGCCGAACTCCGGCGCAAGCCCTTCCGGCCGGGATGACTGCCCTTCGCTGCGCGCGAGCAGCTCTTCCACCAGCTTGGAGCGCCAGGCGCGCGCCATCAGCTGGGTCTTGGCCTCGGCCGGCGTCTGGGCGGCCTTGATGAGCGCGATCACCTCGTCCACGTTGGACAGCGCCACCGCGAGCCCTTCCAGCACGTGCCCGCGCTCGCGCGCCTTGCGCAGCTCGAATACCGTGCGGCGCGTCACCACCTCGCGGCGGTGGCGGAGATAGGCGTCCAGCAGCTGCTTCAGGTTCAGCAATCGCGGCTGGCCGTCCACCAGCGCGACCATGTTCATCCCGAACGTATCTTCGAGCTGGGTCTCGTTCCACAGGTTGTTCAGGACGACATCGGCGTTCTCGCCGCGCCTGAGCTCGATGACGGCGCGCATCCCGGACTTGTCGGATTCGTCGCGGATGTCGGTGATGCCCTCGAGCCGCTTATCGCGCACCAGCTCGCCGATCTTCTGGAGCAGGCTCGCCTTGTTGACCTGGTACGGCAGCTCGTCGATGACGATGGAAGTGCGCCCGGCTTTCTCGTTTTCCTCGAAGTGGGTGCGCGCGCGCATCACCACCTTGCCGCGCCCGGTGCGGTAGCCCTCCTTGACCCCGCTCACGCCGTAGACGATGCCGCGCGTCGGGAAATCGGGCGCCGGCACGATCTTGATCAGCTCGTCGACGGTGGTCTCGGGGTTCTTCAGGAGCTGCAGGCACGCATCGACGACCTCGCCCAGGTTGTGCGGCGGGATGTTGGTGGCCATGCCGACCGCAATGCCCGACGAGCCGTTCACTAGGAGGTTCGGAATGCGCGTCGGCAGCGTGCTCGGTTCCTGCTCCTTGCCGTCGTAGTTCGGCACGAAATCCACCGTCTCCATCTCGATGTCGGCGAGCATGTCCGACGTGATGCGCTCGAGCCTGCATTCGGTGTAGCGGTAGGCCGCCGGAGAATCGCCGTCGATGGAGCCGAAATTGCCCTGCCCGTCGATCAGCGTGTAGCGCATCGAGAAGTCCTGCGCCATGCGCACCAGCGCCTCGTAGGTGGCGGCGTCGCCATGCGGGTGGTACTTGCCCAGCACGTCGCCGACGACCCGCGCGCACTTGACGTAAGGCCGGTTCCAGACGTTGTTGGCCTCGTGCATCGCGTAGAGTATGCGGCGGTGGACCGGCTTCAGGCCGTCGCGCACATCGGGCAACGCGCGCCCCACGATCACGCTCATCGCGTAATCGAGGTAGGAGCGCCGCATCTCCTCTTCGAGGCTTACGGGCAGCGTTTCCTTGGCGATCTGATCCATGCCGGAACGGGAAAAAACAGGCTTTTCTGGAGCGACTAAAAGGGTGGAATTTTACCATGCGGACCCTCCTTCTTTTGACCCTGTCAGGGCCTCCCGCGCACTCCGGGAATGACGCACAACACAAGCGCAATTGCCGCCGATCGAAGCAGGAAATCAGCGCTCCAGTCCACGGGGTGAAATGCCGGAACGGGCGTTTCTTTTGAGCAACACGCTCGCCCGCCTGCCCGGTGCTATGATTTCCGCATATTTGCCTTGCCCATGGGGTTGTGCTATTAGTAGGGTCCCGGGGAGACACTAGGGGTTGACCGGCGTCTCGGCGGGTCCCCAGCCCACCGCTCAAACTAGGAGGATCAACAAGATGAACTCAGTTCTTCGGAAGATTTTTACTATCGCAGGTATCGCCGCCGCGATCGCCTTGGTGCCCGGGTGCGCGACTGAGCCGGAGAAGCCGGCGGAGGCGCCGAAGCCGGTGGCAACGGCACCGAAGCCCGAGGCGAAGCCCGAAGCGAAGCCCGAAGCGAAGAAAGCCAAGCCCGAGTTCCTGAACGTCGAGCAAAAGATCGAGCTGCAGGGCATGCCCTTCGCCAAGGCCGAGATGACGCCGGACAACAAGTCCGAGCTTGACAAGTTCATGGCCGGCCTGCGCAAGGCGACCAAGGCGCGCGAGGCGGTGAACATCAGCGCCGTCGTCGTGACCGGACATACCGACCGCATCGGCAGCCTCAAGTACAACATGGGCCTGTCCGAGCGCCGCGCGGTGGTGGTCAAGGACTACCTGGTGAGCCAGGGCGTCGACCAGAAAGTGATCTTCTGGGAAGGCAAGGCCTTCAAGCAGCCGATCCCGGTCACCAAGTTCTGCGACAACAAGATGAAGCGCAAGCAGCTCATCGAGTGCCTGGCGCCGAACCGCCGGGTGACGGTCGAGGTCGTGGGCCGGGCCATTTCGCTGGGCAAGCCGAAGCCCGAGGCCAAGCCCGCGGCGAAGAAGCCCGCTTCCAGGCCGGCGCGCTGATTCCGGCAAAACGGAGAAACGTCAGTCAAAAGCCCTGCTTCGGCAGGGCTTTTTTGTTTCCGGAGGCTCCCGCTGCGCGCGCCCGCCCCCGTCGTCGTCGAGGCCGAGTGGGTCATACCGGTGGTCCCGGCGGCGACCGTCCTCCAGGATCATGCCGTCGTCGTGGCGGACGGCGCCATACTCGAGATTATCCCCGCGCGCGAGGCGCGCAGCCGCCATCCCGGCACCCCCCGCATCGACCTTCCCGGCCACGTCCTGATACCGGGCCTCATCAACCTGCATACGCACGCGGCGATGACTCTGATGCGCGGCCTCGCCGACGACCGCGCGCTGATGGACTGGCTGCAGAACCACATCTGGCCGGTAGAAGCCCGCCTGGTCAACGAGGGTTTCGTGCGCGACGGGACACTGATCGCCTGCGCCGAAATGCTGCGCGGAGGAGTCACCTGCTTCAACGACATGTATTTCTACCCGGGCGCGGCGGCGCGCTCGGTGCTCGAGGCCGGCATGCGCGCCGCGCTGGGCATCATCGTCATCGAGATGCCCTCGGCCTACGCATCCGATGCCCAGGACTACCTGAGCAAGGGCCTGGCGGCGCGCGACGAGCTGAAGCAGGAGAACCTGCTTTCGTTCTGCATCGCGCCGCATGCTCCCTACACGGTGAGCGACAAGACCTTCGAGCGCGTCGCCGTGCTGCAGGGCGAGCTGGAGCTGCCTCTGCACATCCACGTGCACGAAACGCGCGATGAAATTGAACAGAGCGTCGCGCGCCACGGTGTGCGCCCGCTCGCCCGCCTGCAGGCGCTGGGACTGGTGGACGCGAGCCTGATCGCGGTCCACGCCGTTCATCTCACCGGGCAGGAGGTCGCGCTCCTCGCGCAGAAAGGCTGTCACGTGGCGCATTGCCCGAGCTCGAACTTGAAGCTCGCCAGCGGTGTCGCAACCCCCGCGCGCTTGCTGCAGAATGGGGTCAACGTGGCGCTGGGCACCGACGGAGCCGCGAGCAACAACCGCCTGGATATCCTTGCCGAGATGCGCCTCGCAGCCCTGCTCGCCAAGGGGACAGGAGGCGACGCCACCCTGCTGCCGGCTTACGCGGCGCTCGAAATGGCCACGATACGCGCTGCACGCGCGCTGGGACTGGAAAACCTCATCGGATCGCTCGCGCCGGGGAAGCGCGCGGACATGACCGCCGTCCACCTGGCAGCGCCGGAGCTGCTGCCGTGCTATGACCCGCTGTCGCACCTCGTCTACGCCGCGGGTCGCGAGCACGTGACCCACGTCTGGGTCGAGGGCGAGCACGTCGTCGACGGCGGGCAATTGACGCGGCTCGACCCGCACGAGATCGCGGCCAAGGCGGCGTACTGGAAGGACAAGATCAAAAGCTAGCCATCAGCCGTCAGATGTCAGCCGTCAGATCCGGGTCGGGCTTGCACGGTTTTACGCTATGCTGACGACTGACAACTGACGACTGACGTCTAGTGATGATCAACGTCGACCCCGTCGAGCTCGAGAAATTCAGCCAGCTCGCCCACCGCTGGTGGGACCCGGGCTCCGAGTTCAAGCCGCTGCACGACATCAACCCGCTGCGTCTCGATCACATCGACCGGATCGCCGGGCTGCGCGGCAAGCGCGTGCTCGACGTCGGCTGCGGCGGCGGCATTCTCTCCGAAGCAATGGCGGCGCGCGGCGCCCGCGTGACCGGCATCGATCTCGCGGAGAAGCCGCTGAAAGTCGCTCAGCTGCACCTGCTGGAATCGGGGCTGGAGGTGGATTACCGGCTGGTCGCGCCCGAAGCCCTGGCGCTCGAAATGCCCGGCAGTTTCGGCATCGTGACCTGCATGGAGCTGCTCGAGCATGTGCCCGAACCGGCGGCCACCGTGCGCTCCTGTGCCGAGCTGGCCGGGCGCGGCGGCTACGTCTTCTTCGCCACGCTCAATCGCAACCTGAAATCATACGCGTTGGCGGTCATCGGCGCGGAGTACGTGCTGCGGCTGTTGCCGCGCGGCACCCACGACTACTCGAAGTTCATCAAGCCCTCCGAGCTCGCCGCCATGTGCCGTGCCGCCGGGCTGCAGGTAGCGGGCGTCACCGGCATGACCTACAACCCGTTTACCAAGGTCTATTCATTGGGCGGCGATGTGGACGTGAATTACATCCTTCACGCCGTAAAGTCGTGATAAGTGATAGGTGATAAGTGATAAGGGTTTGGCCAGAATTCCGTTGGCTGTCGCGGTTTATGTTTTTTGCGTCCTTGGGCCCTATCACCTATCACTTATCACTTATCACGCATTTGCATGTTTAAGGCAGTCCTCTTCGACCTCGATGGGACGTTCGCCGATACCGCGCCGGACCTGGGCGGCGCCATCAATTCCATGCGCCGGGCGCGCGGGCTTCCGGAACTGCCGCCTTCCGCCACCCGTCCGGTCGCGTCGCACGGAGCGCGCGGCCTGCTCAACGCGGGCTTCGGCATCGGCCCGGAACACCCCGACTACCGCGCCATGCGGGAAGAGTTCCTCGCGCTGTACGAGCGCGACATCTGCCGCGAGACGCGGCTTTTCCCCGGGACCTCCGAGATGCTCGATACGATCGAGCAACGAGGCCTGCGCTGGGGCATCGTGACGAACAAGGCGGAGCGCCTGGCCCGCCTGCTGCTCGAGAAGCTCGGCATGTCCCCACGCGCCGCCTGCATCATCGGCGGCGACAGCACCCCCAACCTCAAGCCGCATCCCGCGCCCCTGCTTGCCGCCTGCGGCGTCGTCGGCGAAGAGCCGCGCGCCTGCATCTATGTCGGGGACGACCGGCGGGACATCGAGGCGGCGCACGCCGCTGGAATGAAAGCGGCGGCCGTCCGCTGGGGTTACCTTGATGGCAGCGATCCGGAGACCTGGAACGCGGACTGGATGCTG
>JBIOVQ010000033.1:0-6351 GCA_044867805.1 Burkholderiales bacterium
CTCGCGTGCGGCGACCGGGTGACGGTGGCGCGCAGCGCCCCCGGCCAGGGGGTGATCGAGGCGGCGGCCCCGCGCTCGACGCTGCTCTACCGGTCCGACCGCGCCCGCCACAAGCTGATCGCCGCCAACGTGACGCAGATCGTCGTGGTCGTGGCGCCGGTGCCCTCCTACCACGAGGACCTGGTGAACCGCTGCCTGGCCGCCGCCGAGAGCGGCGGCATGGCCGCGCTGGTCGTCCTCAACAAGGCCGACCTGCCGCAAGCCGCGGCCGCGCTGCGCGCGCTCGAGCCGTACCGCAGGCTGGGCTATCGGGTCATCTCCCTGTCGGCCAAGCGCGACCTGGCGCCGCTCGCGGCCCATCTCGAGGGCCACACCAGCGTGCTGGTCGGGCAATCGGGAATGGGCAAGTCGACGATCGTGAACGGGCTTGTGCCCGAGGCCGCCGTGCGGGTCGCGGAAGTCTCGGCGGCGCTCGACTCCGGGCGCCACACGACCACACACGCGCGGCTCTACCACCTGGACCGCGTGAGCGATATCATCGACTCTCCCGGGATGCAGGAATTCGGCCTGCGCCACCTGGATCCCCCGGAGCTCGCGCACGCCTTCGTCGAATTCCGCGCGTGGCTCGGCCACTGCCGCTTCCGCGACTGCCGCCACGTGGTCGAGCCGGGCTGCTCGATCGCGGCCGCGCGGGATCGGGGAGAGATAAGCGAAGGGCGGCTGATGTCCTACCGCAAGCTCGCCCTCGAAAACGCGGGCGCGTCGATCCGCGACTCGCGCTAGCCGAGCCAGTACGCCAGGGTGACCACGAATAGCAGGAACATCCACAGCGCGAGCGACCGCCAGATCAGGCGAACGGCGCTCTCCACCGCATCGGCATCGGCTTCCTCGCCCATGCCGCTCTCCGGGCGCAGTTGCAGGCCGCCGGATCGCCGGATAGGACCGCCGAGCACGACACCCAACGCCCCCCCCGCGCTCGCCAGGATGATCTCCCGGGCGTGGCCGGTCCACCCCGCCGCCTGCTCGCGCCAGCAGTAGATCGCGTCTTCGAAATTTCCGACGATGGCGAGGGTTGCCGCGGTGAGCCGGGCCGGGACCCAGTCCAGCCAGGAGAAAACGCGCGCCGCGAAAAGCCCGAAGGACCCGGCCTGGCCGCGGGCGCCCCATTGGTCGGCGAGCATCGCGGAGCCGCGGTAAAGCACCGCGCCCGCAGGGCCCAGCGCCACGAACCAGGCGATGGCGCCGAACGCCTGCCGGTGCGCGGCGAGCAGCCCGTGCTCGATCGTCACGCGCGCGATTTCATTGGCGTCGAGGTCCCGGGCGGGCTCCCGGCACCACCGTTCAAGCCGGTCGCACGCGGCGGGCAGGTCGCCCGCGCGCAGCGCGGCCTGGATTTCGCTGACCGGACGGCTGAACCGGCCGAAGCCCGCGGTGAGGTGGAGCACCGCCACGTTCCACAGCCAGGCGGCGACAACGCTCAGGTCATGGAGCAGGTGATGCAGCCCGGCCGCGACCACCAGGAGCGGCGCGAGCGCCACCGCCCAGCCGATCATGCCGTGCTGGTAGAGCCCGCCGTCGAGACGGCTTTCCACGCTTGCCGCGAAACGGCCGAACCACCCGTGTACGGCGCCGTCCGCGCGCAGCGGTCGCGCCTGCTCCAGCAGCAGCGCCGCGAGCAACGAGAGGAACGTCATGGGGCGTGACCGGTGACCGGTGACCGGTGACCCAAGGAAAAGCCGGGCAACGAGACAGCTACTGAATTGTTCGAAGGCAGCAAACTACCGGTCACCGGTCACGGACCACTGGTCACTGTTTCTTGGGGTAGCCAATTTCGACAATTTCGATGTCCGCTTCCCCGGCCGGGCGGCGCCACTTGACCGTGTCGCCGGCGCGGGCGCCGATCATGGCTTTCGCGAGCGGCGACGCCCAGCTGATCTTGCCGGCCGCGACGTCGGCCTCGTCATCTCCGACCAGGGTAAAACGCAGCTCCTTGCCGTCCTCGTCCAGCATTTTCACCGTCGCGCCGAAATGCACCTCGTCGCGCGGCTGCCCGGCGGGATCCACCACCACCGCGCGCTCGAGCTGCGCCTTGACGTAGCGCTGGTCGCGCTCGACCTCGCGCAATTTCTGCTTGGCGAGCGAATCCTCGGCCGAGTCGCCGGCGAGCTTCTCATGCTGCTCCTGGAGGTCCCGCGCCCGGGCCTGCAGCTGCTCGAGCCCCAGCGGCGTCACGTAGTTGGCGTGCGCGGGCAAGGGCCGCTCGGGCAACTCGCCCGCCACCAGATCGTCCGTGGTCTCTTTGGTAAATGCCCGGCTCATAGATGATGTTCGCGGTCCCCGACATCCCCCGCTACGCGTTGTCGCGCTACGGCTCGCAAACGTGCCGTTTTGTTATGTAGGGGAATCCACTGAAGCCGCCGAATTCACCGGCATCGGGAACTCTGACGCCCGGTGCAATTCGGCGAATTAACCGGGCGCACCGCGTCCCGGTTAATGGCAGTTATACCGGTGATCGCCGTGCATGGCAACAGGCCCACGACTGTTAGAACCCGCCCGCGCCCGATCGTTCACGCCCGGCCCGCTCCTTGCAAGCCCTTCAGTAGCGGAGAAACGACACGAGGTCGTCCTTGCGGTCCATGGTGTCCTTGTAGCCGAGCCGGATCAGTGCCCGGCAGTACGAGCGCTCGAACAACAGGTAGGACAGCAGGTTCGCGCCGCTGCGGCGCATCCCGCCGACCGTGCCCAGCAGGATGCGAATGGTCCGTGGCAACTCCCCGGCGTGCGTGACCGCGATGGGCTCCAGTTCCTCGCTCGGCGAGATCACCCGGAAATCGACCTTGCGCAGGGGATAGCGGTTGCGCTCGAGCACGTCCGCGGGAATCATTTCGATCGTGCGGTTGATGCGCTGCAGGCGCTCCAGATCGACCTCCAGGCTGTCGAGGAAAATGCTGTTCAGCGCGTGGCCCGCAATCTGCGCCAATGAGGGATAGGCCTCGGTCACCACGCGGTCGGGCTTCAGCTGCAGTTGCCGCCCCACGCCGATCACGAGCAGGCGATCCGCTCCGAGGTGCAACGCCGGGCTGACCGGCGCGATCTGCCGCATGGAGCCGTCGCCGAAATATTCGCGGTTGAGCTGCATCGGCGGAAAGATGAACGGCAATGCGCTGGAGGCGAGCAGGTGATCGACCGCGATCGGCATGGGCACGCCGATGCGGCGCGCGCGCTGCCACGGCTCCAGGCCGGGCCCGCCCTGGAAGAACGTCACCGACTGGCCCGAGGTGTAGCCGGAGCACGTGATGCTGAAGGCGGTGAGCTGGCCGGTCTCGATCGCGCGCCGTATCGCGTCAAAATCGAGATGTTTCGCCAGGAGCTCGGCGAGCGGCGAGTTGTCGAGCAGCGAGACCGGCCGGCGCGTGAACAAACCGCCCGTCGCCACCGTCAGGAGCCAGCGCAGGCTGTTGGAGAACGCGCCCCACGGGTCGGCGCGGTAGACATGCTGCACGCGGAAGTTCTTCCACACCGTCATCAGCCGCCGCACGCCGCGCCGGAAATCGCCGGCGTCCACGGCCAGCACCGCCGCGTTGATGGCGCCGGCCGACGTGCCGCAGATGATGGGGAACGGCGTGCGCACGTCGGCGGGCAGGAGCTCGGAGAGCGCCCGCAGCACGCCGACCTGGTAGGCGGCGCGCGCGCCGCCGCCGGTCATGATCAGCCCGATCTTGGGCCGCTTCTCGTTCTGCATCCCTCTCCCGTGCGGACCGGCGAGCGGTCTCCCCGGCTACTGGCGGCCAGGGTGTCGTTTCATGTTGCCACAATCGCAGGAGAACGTTCGCTGTTCACCGCCCGTTGAAGCGCTCAGCCGCGCAGGACTCGGCAAAGGTCGTAGAGCATGCCCGCGGTGGCGCCCCAGATGTAGCGCCCCTCGAACGGTATCGCCAGGTAATGGCGATGCCGGCCGCGGAACCGGTACTCGCGGCGCTGGTAGCGCGCGGCGTCGAGGAAATGCTCGAGCGGCGCCTCGAAGACCCCGGCGACCTCGAAGGGATCCGGCTTCAGCGCGAACGGCGGCTCGATCCAGCCCACCACCGGCGTGATCCGGAAGCCGGACGGTATTTCGTAATTGGGCAACCGGCCGAGCACCGCGACGAAAGCGCGCGGGAGCCCGATTTCCTCCTCGGTTTCGCGCAAGGCCGTCCCCTCCCGGCTGGCATCATCGGCTTCGACGCGCCCCCCGGGAAAGCTGATCTGCCCGGCGTGATCGTCGAGGTGCGCGGTGCGCTGCGTCAGGAGGAGCCGCACCCCGTCCGGGCGGTTGACGAGCGGCACCAGCACCGCGGCCTCCGTAACGCGCGCGCCCTCCCCCAGCGTGATGGCGTGCAGGTCGTTGGGCGCAGGAGTTGGAGCGGGGCGCGCAAGCCCCTCGGCTATGCTTTCCCGTGTCAGCGGGAATAGCCTGTCGGGCGTTTGTGTTAGCTGTCGGGAAGCCATGATGCCTATGCCAAGGCCCTGTAGTAGCAGGGAATTCTACCCGCGGACCGTGCGGAGCGCATTGGCGGCGGCCGGGCACGTAGAATGACACGGCCCCGGTAACCCGACTTTCATTATCGACGTCCAATAAAGGAGAACTGCATGAAGATCCGCAGCATCGTGGTAGCTATTTGCCTCGCCCTCGCCAGTGGTGTCGCACTCGCCAATTCCTGTCCCAAGGAAATGAAGGCGATCGACGCAGCGCTACCGAAGGCCAAGTTGTCCGCCGCGCAGATGTCGGAAGTGAAGAAATTGCGCGCCGAAGGCGAAAGCCTGCATAAGGCGGGCAAGCACGGCGAGTCGATGGAAGCGCTGGGCAAGGCCAAGAAGATCCTCAAGATCTGAAGCTCCACAAACGAAAATCCCCGCCGAGTGGCGGGGATTTTTTTGTACAGCAGGCTTTCGGAGCGAACGGGTAGCGACTGGCGACCGCTCACCAGTCACTCACGTCACTATTTCCTCCTGGCCGGGAGATACGGCTCAGCGCACTTGATGATATCGGTCTGGTCCGAGTGCTCGAGGCAATGCCGCGCGTCCTCCTTCACGGCCGACTGTCCCGGGCCCTGGACTATATTGATTTCCTTCTGGGGCGCAGCAGGCTTCGCTTCTCCCGTCATGCCCGGCGCCGGAGCGGCAGCGGGCTTGTCAGCCTGAGTCTGGCCGTACACGGTCGCAGAGGACAGCGCCGCGATGATCGCCGCTGATACGATGCGCTTCATGGTTGCACTCCTCTCCAACTATTCCTTACCAATCAATACTATACCACAATCACTTCGGCCATTTCCCAAGACGGAGAAGAAACTCTACGCCGAATCAATGCGTTAGTCACTCCCGGCGTGGCGTTTTCGCAACGAACCCCCTCCCTCGCCTCGCCCTCCCCCTTGTCAAGGGGGAGGGATGGGGTGGGGGTTACCAGGGAATGGGCTTGCGATCCCGGAAGAACCCTCCGCTCGGCCCTCCATCCGGCAGCGTCGCGAGCCATACCGCAGTGTCCGCGCCCTGCTCCACCGTGCGCGGCGCGCCGGCGCCGCCCATGTCGGTCTTGACCCAGCCCGGGCACATCGAGTTCACGAGTATTCCGCCCCCCGCCAGGTCGGCCGCCAGGGTGCGGGTCAGTGCGTTGAGCGCGGTCTTGGAAACGCGGTAGGCCGGCGTGCCGGGGCCCATGTCGGAAAGCTGGCCCTGTCCGCTGGACATGTTCACGATGCGCCCGTAGCGGTGCTTCTTCATGAGCGGCACGAGCGCCTGGATCAGCAGGAGCGGCCCGACCAGGTTGGTTTCGAGCGTCTCGCGCCAGGCTTGCAAGCGGGAATCGAGCACCCGCGAGCCGCGCGGGTCGGCCATGATGCCGGCGTTGTCGACGAGCACGTCGCAGCGGCCGTAGCTCTCGGTGACGCCGTCCGCGAGCGCCCTAACGCTGCGCTCGCTTGTCACGTCGAGCGGACGATATTCCACCTCGAGCCCCTCGTCGCCCAGCTTCTTCGCTGCAGCGTTGCCCTTGGTCTCGTCGCGGGCCGTGAGCACCACCCGGATACCGCCGCGCCGCGCGAGCTGCCGGCAGATCTCGAACCCGATGCCGCGATTTGCACCAGTAACAACGGCGACGCGCCTGTCACTCACCTAAACCTCTTTAGCCACAGAGAACACAGAGAAAACACAAATCAATATTGAACCGCCAAGCACGCCAAGAAATTCATGGGTAAAAAGCTTTAACGCTTCCCTTTGGCGGCGGGCCGCGTGCGGCGCGTCCGCTGCATCGAATGGTTGAGCAATATCAGCTCGGTCATCTCCCGCCCGGGCGGATTGAAGGGTCGAACAGTTCCC
>JBIOVQ010000034.1:0-6224 GCA_044867805.1 Burkholderiales bacterium
GCGCGGGCTGGAGAGCACGTTGACGCTCCCCTGCGTGTCGATGAAGGCGAGCAGCGCCGCGAAATCGGAGGTCTGCAGCGCCAGGCCGAACACGGCGCCTGGCGCGGTCGCCCCGGTGACCAAGGACGCCGCCGCGCCGAGCGTGGCCGTGAACGCGGAAGCCGGATCGATGGAACCGTCCGGCAGCAGCGCGGTGGGCGAGGAGATCGGCCCGGTGTTGCTGAGGGTCGTGCCCGGACGGACGACGCCGCCCGCCACGCTGCTGTTGTTGCGCGTGTTGAACCCAGCCCAGTTGATGCCGGCCTCGAAGCCCTCGCGCAGCTCGACCTCGAGGATCTTCGCCTCCAGCACCACCTGGCGCTCGACGATCAGCTGCATCGCCTTGAGGAACGACTCGACCGAGCGCAGCTCCGCCGGCAGCGCGCGCACCACGATCACGCCGGATTGCGGATTGACGATCACGTTGCGCCCGTCGCCCGTGCCCACGATGGCGGTCAGCGACCGCACGATATCGCTCCAGAAATTGCTTTCGGAGGACGTCGTCACGCGCGAGCTCTCGGTGAGACGCTGCGGCAGCGCGCCGGTCGAAGAAGTCGGCGCCGGTGAGCCGGGCACGCCCGCCGTCGCCGTCGGCGCGTCGGTGATCGAGCCCGAGCTCACCCGCACGTCGCTCCTGCCGCTGCGGCTCGCCTGCAGATAGTTGACCCTGAACACCCGCGTCTGCAGGCTCACCGATTGCACCGTGATGCGATTGCCCTGCACCCGGTACTCGTAGCCGTAGAGGTCGCGCAGGGTTTCGAGCGCCTCCAGCACGGTGACGTCCTTCAGGTTGACCGAGATGCTGTCGCGCACGTCGGGGTGGACGACCATGCTGTAGCGCGTGCCGGAGACGATGGCCATGAACACCTGGCCCGCCGGCGCGTTGTTGACGTTCAAGTCGAAGCGTGGCTCGAGCGGCCGGGCCTCCACCTTCGGCAACTCGACCACCAGCGGCGGCAGCAGCGCCCGGCTGACCGCCTCGGCTGGGGCAGGCTTGGCGCGCCCGACCATCGTCCGGTCCATCTCGCCGCTGATCTGATCGTGGACCTGGTCGCGCCGGTCCCACGTGCCGCAGCCGGCCGTCGCGCTTGCCGCGATTGCCAAGATAAGGACATTTAGTCTCATGGTCTTACTCCCCTAGCGCGCCAGCGTGCTGCCGCCACTCGCCGGCTCCGCGCCGCTTTGCGCCTCCCCTGCTCGCGGGACGCCCACCACCGCGGCGGAACCGATCTGCCGCATGTTCACACCCGGATGCAGCTTCAGCACCTGCCGGATGGCGCCGCTTCTCAGGACGACCGCGCTCTCGGCGACCTCGATCAGCACGGCATCGCCGTATTTCTCGCCCAGTCTCACCAGCACGCCGTTGATGATCGCCGCCCTTTGGGCCGGCGAGATCAGCACCGACTGCAGCATGATGCCGCCGCCGTCGCCGGCGTCCGGCTCGCCCGCCCCGAAGCTCGCCGGCGGGCGCATCGGGTCGTTCATCACTTGCGCCCACGCTGTGCCGGTCGCGAGCAGCGCCAGGCACAGCGCCAAGAATGAAGGATGAAGGATGAAGGATGACCTCCCACTTCCCGCGCCCTGCACCCTCGACCCCCCGCCTGATGCCGCGGGGGCAAGCTCTCGACACGCGATCTTCATACGATGAGCCACGCCTTGTTGAGGCTCAGTGTCAGCACGGTGAGGGTTACCCGCAGCCGTGGATGGTGCTCGGCATTGACGGTGATGCGGCCCCAGAACATGCGCCACGGCATCCTTTCGAGCTGCGAAAGATAGGCGTGCACGTCGGCATAGGAGCCCTGCAGGGTCATCTCGAAGCCGTGCTGGAACACCGTGCGTTCGGATTCCTTCGCGCCGGGTTTCACGGCTGGCTTGCCGGCGGGCGCGACGGCCGCGGCGTCGACGCGCCGCACGGGCAGCGTACGCAGCGTCACGAGCTGCAATCCGCGGCTGCGCGAGAGCATCTCCTCGAGGAGCTTCCCCATGCGCTCGGGAGGCACCAGCCCGCGCTGCAATCCCAGCATGTTCTGATCGATCTCGGCGAGCTGCTTGCGCAGCGCGTCGCGGTAGGCGCGCTTGACGGCGTCGGCATCCGCGATCGGTTCCTGCGCGCCCAACACGATTTCCGCGAGCTTGATGTTGTGGCGCGCCTCGGCGATCTGGCGCTCCAGGCGCTTCTGCCGTGCTTCGAGCGGCTGCAGCACCAGCTCGTTGTAGAGCAATCCGGTGCCCACGACCACGCCGAGCAGTATCAGCACCCGCTCCCTCACCATCAGGGCGTCGAACCGCGCGGCGAGCCTGCGCCATTGCTCTTTCATGGCGTCTTCTCCGTGCGGTCCATGGTGGCCAGGCTGAAATCGAGGTAGCGCGGCAGGGCGGCCGGGGCCGCCGCCGGCCCCTTGTCCTTGGCCGGCACCGGCTCGGGCTTGGGCCGGCTCATTTCGAGACGGGCGAAGCTGCGCCCGGCGAGCACCTGCTCGCGATTCAGGCGCTGGATATAGCTCGGCACCAGGTCCGGGCTCAGCACCCGTCCCCGGATCTCGAGCTCGCCATTGCCCGTGATGCTGAACCCGGTAAGCCACAGGCCGTTCAGGGACTGCCGCGAGAATGCCCGCAGGTACTCGGCGAAGCCCTGCTGGGTGCCGAGCGCGCCGCCTTGCAGCGTCTCCATCGCTTCCCGCGCCGTCTTCAGTTCGCCTTCCAGGCGCCCGACCTCGGCTTCGAGCCGCGCGTCGGGCTTGGCGGCGGTGGGCTTGCCCTTCAGCTTCTCGACGTAGTTGCGCTGCGAGCCGAGCACCTTCTCCGCCGAGCGCAGCTCGGCGGCGAGCCCGCTCACCTGGTGCTGCAGCATGACGTGATAGGCGAGCATGGCCGCCAGCGTGATGCCGAAGCACTGAACCACCGCGGCGAGCGTCAGCACCCGCCGCTGCTTGCGGAACGCCGGGCCGAGCAGGTTGATGTTCTGGCTCATGCCGGCGCCTTCGACGCTCCCGTGGTCGGGTACGCGCCTTCACGTCGGCGCCGGCAGAACGAGAACGACTCGACCCTCGACCCCCCGCCTGATGCCGCGGGGGCAAGCTCTCGACCCTCGACACCCGACACTCGCATGATGGAAGTCATACCGCGTCTCTCATCGCCGCACCGATCAGCTGCAGGCATTGGGCCTGCCGCAACGGCTCGTGCAGCTCGGGTGTGTGCGGGAAATCCATGATCTCGGAGAGGTAGAGCAGCGCCACCGGGACGTCCAGGTTGGCGGCCAGGTGCTCGCGCAGGTCGTCCGCGCCGGGCACGGGCGTCACCATGAGCCGGGCAACGGCGACGTTGCGGAACTGGCGCCCGAAATGGTCGAAGGAGCGCTGCAGCTCCAGCACGAGCTTCTCGTAGAGCGCGTCGCGTTCTTCCGGCGCGGCCGCGGCCAGGCCGGGCAGGGAAACATCGATGTGGCGATGCAGGTACAGCTCGCCGCCGCTCGAGATCGTCAGCAGGGCCGACTCGTCGTCCAGCGCCAGCAGGGCGAGCCCGCGTCCCTCCGTCTCCAGGCATTGCGCGAGGTTGCGCTGCGCGAGCTCCGGAACGTCGATCACCTCCAGCTCGATACCGGCGTCGTTGAACGGCCGGACGGTCGTGGCGATCACCTCGTTCCTGGCGGCGACCGCGATCATCTGCGCGGCACGCCCCGCCCCCGACTCCGGCTGGGGTATGAGCAGGGCGTCGATCGTGGCCGCTTCCACCGGGTAGTCGATCAGGTCGCGGATGCGCCAGCGCACCGCGCTTTTCGCTTCCTGCGCCGGCACGTTGGGGGCGTCCACCTGCACCATCTGGTAGTCGCCGTTTTTCAGCAACGTGGTGCAGCGATAGCGGTCGAGCTGGAGCTCCTTCCGCAGGCGGGCCAGGGTCGCGGCGTCATCGCCCCCCTTGCGGAACGACTCGCAGCGCGTGATTTGCGGCCGCGCCCGGCCGCGCGTGACGACGTGGGAAACGTCGACGCGGTCGGACCTCAGGTTGATGCACAACCAGCCCGGGTTGCGGCCGGCGGCGCGAAACAGCCTCATGTTCTGGACCCATCCCTCCGAGTCCAGCATACTCACCTATAAAAGCCAATTATGTCAAGGTGTTGGAGCGACTTTTTGAGCGCACTCACAAGGCGTGTTGCGTAACTCCCTAAAGCACTAGTAGTTTTCCCTGACGAAGATCACCTCTTCGGCCCCCCGATACACCCCGAATCGGGCCCTGGCCGTGGCGTCCCGGTCATAGTTGGGACCGGGCGGGCACCACCGGCCGCGCAGGTGGGCCAGTCCGGCCCCGGTCGGCGTCGGCGGAGGCGGGCCAAAAACCGCGCAGGAATTGAAGGCGCCGGCGGCCGCATTGAGGTTGACCACGACGTCCACGGAGCCTACCTTCCCGGCCCCTGGAGCCGACAGCGTCAGCGTCTTGCGGCCGCCAGTGAACGCGCCAGCGATGGCGGGCGTCGTATCGCCGCTCACCAGCCCGCTGAAGTTGCCCAGACCGACGTTGGCCGCGGCGACGGTCGTGCAGTTGTCGGCGGCATTGGTGACGAACAACGTGCCGTTCCAGTACTGCGTTTCCATCGGCACCGCAAGCGGGACGAGGTGCGAGCCGTTCGCGCTCGTCATCGCGAGGCGGCCATAGCGGAATTCGGCGCCCGAATCGAACGCAATCGAGGCAAACGGCGTCGCTGCCGGGGTCGTAATCTGGCCTTCCGACTCCGCATCGTCGCGAACCGTGATCGTCAGCGAGACGTCCGCGCTGAAGGGCGCGATCGGGGCGACCGGCCGCGTGTGCGCGATGCGGTCCAACGCGCTGACGGTTACGGTTCCGGTGCCATTGTTGGCCGGGGCGACGGCCGGCGCATTGGTGGCCTGTGAAACATCGAGTGCCGGCCCGGTGGCATTGCTGTAAGTCTGCGTAACGTCTGACGGCGCTGCGGTGGTGATTTTCCAGAGCGATTCGCGGTAGTTCGCGGTGGTGCCGCCCGCGGCATTCTGGGCGGTGACCAGGGCAACCGGCGTCGTCACGTAACCGAAAAACTGGCCGGCGTAGGTGAATGAGCGGGCGCCCGCGCACGCCGCGCCGAAGGTCTGGAATTGCGGCGCGTTGGCCGGAGCCACCGCGAAACGGTCCGGCACGAAGCGGCCGACCTGGATCGAAGCCGTCTGGGGAATGACGCGCTCGGCCGCCGAGGAATCCGCATTGTCCACGCTGGCGAAGGTCGCGTCTTCGAGCACGAGCGTAAGAGCGCCCGCTTCGCTGTATGTGACCGTGTCATTGACCCGGGTGCCGGTTCCGCTCCACCCGCCCGCGGGCAGCGTCAGCGTGCCGTCCGAGCAGGCCGTCATGCCCGCCAGCACCAGGCAGGTGGCCGAGCTGGCCGTGGGGCTGCCCGCGTACTGCGTGACCGTGCCCGGCTGCGGCACCGCCGTGATGCGAAACGGCTGGCCCGCCCTGTGCACGGGACTCCCAGAAGTGCTCGTATTGTTCAGCGTCCGGGTGCCGCCCGCGCTCGCCCAGTCGGCGTCGGAAACGTTCACCGTCAGGCTGCTCGGCCGGATCGCGAAGTTGTCGAACGAGCAGCCCGACACGCCCGCCCCGCTGTCGGTGATCCGGATACGCGCGTTGGGAGCAGCGTTCGCGTAATTGAACGCGACGGTCTTGCGCCCCGCTTCGGGCCCGGTGAACGTGAAGCTGCCGAGGTTCTGCAGCGAGGTCATGGCGGCGCATGTACCGCTGGCAGCGTCGACGATCTCCACCGTCACCGTGCCGGTGTAGCCCGCCAGGATGTTCCCGCTGCCGTCGAGCGCCAGCACGTCGAGCGAAAATCCCGCACCCGAAATCCTGGTCCGGATCGCCGTGTTCCTGGCGGCGGCCACCTCCACGGCGTCGAATGCGCTGGGATTGACGACGGGGGCGATGATCACGGTGTTGGCAGTGCTCCAGGCGCTGAAGACGCCGTGCTCATCCACCGCGCGCACGCGCCAGCAATACGTGCCCGCGGCGAGCGGCGCGCCGGGCGTGAAGGTGGATACCGCCAGGCCTGTCTGGCTGACTTCCGGCGACGGGAAACCGCAGCCGCTGTCATCGGCCTGGATGTCGTAGGTGACCGTGTCGCCGTCGGGGTCCGTCACGTCGGTCCAGTCGAGCGTCGGCTGCGTGCTGGTCGTGCTGGA
>JBIOVQ010000035.1:0-7612 GCA_044867805.1 Burkholderiales bacterium
GCAGGAACACCGGGAAGTCCCGGCCCACCGGCCGGTAGCCCTGCTTCAGCATTTCCTCCGGGGTTGCGCCGACGACGACGTAGTCGCGGTCTTTCACCGGCAGCCCCAGCAGCTCGTCGCGAACCGCCCCCCCGACACAGTAGATTTTCATCACAGCGTGATTGGTGATTCGTGATTGGTGATTGGAAAGTAGTGGAGAGCAGCCATGCCGCGCACCGCGCGGCTCGTCCATTCACCATTCACTAATCACCATTCACGGGTTCATTGCGGCCCGCCCGCCCGCGAAACCACCCGTAGTGCGCGCGCGGCGTGCGGTTGCCGAGATAGGACGGCGCGACCGCTTCCAGCGCCGCTGGCGCGATCCCGAACGGAAATTCGCAGCTGCACACGTTGTCCACCTGCATCGAGTAGTAGTTGTCGCGCGTCATGAGCATGTCGAGCGAGCGCAAGATCTGCTTGAGCGGCGGCGTTTCCAGGGAAAGCGCCTGGAGGTAGGACAGGCTGTCGTTGAGCCCGATGACCCAGCGCCGGCGACCGGTTACCTGCCCCACGTATTCGACCAGCTCGCGCAGGCGGTACACACGGGGGCCGCAGAGATCGTAGCTCTTGCCCGCGCTCGCCAGGTCCCCGAGGCTCTTCACGAAAGCTTGCGCGACGTCCTCGACGTACACCGGCTGGAAGCGCGTATCGGGGCAGGCGAGCGGGACGACGGGAGCGAGCCGCAGCAGTCTCGCGAACAGGTTGAGAAAGCCGTCTCCGCGCCCGAAGATGACCGAGGGGCGGAATGTGGTCCACCCGAGCCCCGACTCGCGCACGATGCGCTCCGCCTCGCCCTTGGTGCGCTGGTAGCGGCTGGGTCCCGCGGGATCGGCGCCCAGCGCGCTCATGTGCAGGAGCCGCGTGACGCCGCCTTCCTTGCACGCCGCCGCCACCTTGCGCGCGAGCTCGACGTGAGCCGCCTGAAAGCTCGCGGGGCCGCGGCCCTCGTGCAGCACGCCCACCAGATTGATGACCGCTTCGGCGCCGCGCACCACGGCGGCGAGCTGGGACGGGTCGTGCACGTCGGCGACCACGACGTCCACGGTCGGCAGCAGGATCAGCTGCTCTTTCGCGCGCTCCCGGTCGCGCGTCGCCACCCGCACCCGGTAGCCTTCGGCGGCGAGCACATGGCAAACATGCTTTCCTACGAACCCGGAGCCGCCGAGCACGGCGACGGTCGTGATTTCCATACCGGGATTGTAACTTCGGTTCACGCCGGCAGCCGGCAGCCGGCAACCGCGTTCAGGGTATGTCCGCCAGCGTGATTTCCGTGTCGGCGCGCGGCCCGACCATCCCGAGGCGCTGCTTGAGCGACTGCACCTGCTGGTGGAGGGTCTGGGCGTAGTAGGTGCTGTTCGCCATCACGTTTTTCACGTAAATGCGCGTCTCGGTTAGCGGTATGGTTTCGGCGAAGATCGCGCCTTCCATCGCGGCTTCCGGTCGCCAGGCGCGGGCGCGGGTCGGGCCGGCATTGTAGGCGGCGGAAGCGGGAAGCTGGCCGCCCTGCGTATCCAGCACGTGGCGCAGATAGTAGGTGCCGAGGCTCAGGTTGGTGGGGACCTCGGTGACCTGCGACCAGCGCCAGTTCCTGAGCCTGAGCCTCTGCGCCACCCAGCGGGCGGTCCCGGGCATCAGCTGCATCAGTCCGCTCGCGCCAGCGCTCGACTTCGCGTCCGGATTGAAGCGGCTTTCCTGGCGGATCACCCCGTAGACCCACGCTTCGTCCAGCGCGAGCTGCGCGACCTGGGGCTTGAGCACGTCGCGGTACGGCGCGGGATAGCGCAGCTCGAAATCGTGCAGCAGCACGGTACGGTCCGCCGTGCCGATCGCGCGGTCGTAAATCTCGTGGCGGCGCGCAACTTCCGCCGCGGCCAGGAGCTGCCGGTCGTCGAACCCGCGTATCGCCCACGCCCACTCCCAGGCGGCTTCGGTACGCTGGTTCAGCCGGTAGAGCTCCAGCGCGCGCCGCAGCCCCGCGTGCTGCGCCATCGCGCGCACGTCTTCGGCGCTCGGCTTGAAGACGGCGGCGGGCACGGGAGCCAGCCCGCCGAGCTCCTCCTGCGCGAGCTGCCCGTAGAATCCGAACCCGGTCGCGAGCTGTCTCAGCAGCAGGTCGGCTTCGGCGTCCCGCCCGAGCGCCTTGAGCGCGCGCGCCTTCCAGTAGCGCCAGGCGGTCAGGGACGACTCCATGCTGGTCATCGCATCGACCGCGGCGAGGACCTGCGCCCAGTCCCGGGCGCGCAGCGCGGCGCGCGCTTTCCACGCGAGCTGCAGGTCCGAAAGGTTCCCGGCCCGCGCGTACCACGCGATGGCGTCGCGCTCGTGGCGCAGCGCCCCGAGGTAGGCGATCATGCCCCACGCGTACTGGCGCTCATCCTCGCTGAAGCGCTCCTCGAGCCGCGTCCAGTGGAGCGCCGCCTGCGGCGGGGAGGTGCGCGCGAGGCGGTGCACGGCGAACAGGACCGCCTCGCGCCCGGCGCGGGTTTTCAGGTTGAGGGTCTTGCGCTCCAGGTATCCCCCCGGGTTGGACGAAATCCCTTCCAGCACTCCCGGCTCGGGCGCCTGGCCCGAGGGCAGCCACTCCGCGATGGCGCGGGCGCGGCTGACCTGGCCCGCCTCCAGCGCGATCCGGATGCGCGTCCACAAGTCGTCCGTGGAGAGCCCTCCCGAGGCATACAGCGCGGCCATGAGCGGCGTGCAGCTGTCGGGAAGGTCGCGCGGCACGAACCACAGCGCGCGCGCCTCGGGCAGCGCTTCCCCGGGATTGATTTGCAGCTCGTTGCGCAGGTCGTAGCACGCGATCTCGACATCCGTGCTCGCCAGCTGCGGCAGGGCGGAATCGAACAGTCCCCACTCTCCGCGCCGGCCCAGGATCCTGAGCCATTCTGCGCGCAGGCGGTCCGACACCGGGCTGTCGCGGTAGAGGGTGAGGAACGCGCGTACTTCCTCGGGCGCGGCGTCTTCCAGCTTCAGGCTCAACTGCCAGTAGTCGGCGTAGGGCTGGAGCAAATGGCCCTGGAGCCGCCTGGCGTGGGTCTCGAGCCGGGCGGCATCGCTGGCGCTGTACGCGTCACGCGCCGCCAGGAAATCCTCGTCCTGGCCGGCGCCGTACGCGGGCGCAGCAACCAGCGCGAGCAACAATGCCCACACGGACTTCATACCTGCAACACCCTCCCCACCCTGTGGATCAATTTTAGCTGAGTTTTCAAGCCGTAGAACGCACCGTCCGGCGGCCGGTTGACGCCGCCGGGCAGCGAACGACGGAAACGTGCCCGTCGGTCCGTCTCTGCGTCACTTCGTCACTTGATCGAGGGCCCGCAGCAGCAGGACTAACCAAGAAACAGCTTGTAGGCGGGATTACGGGTCTCGTCGCGCCACGGATAGCCGACCCGCGTGAGAAAAGTCCGGAACTTGCGCTTGTCCCGCGGCGGCACCTGCATGCCGACCAGCACGCGGCCGTAGTCTGCCCCGTGGTTCCGGTAGTGGAACAGGCTGATGTTCCAGCCGCGGCTCATGGCGGTGAGGAATCTCATCAGCGCGCCCGGCCGCTCCGGAAATTCGAAGCGGTAGAGGATCTCGTTGTCCACGGTGGGCGCATGCCCGCCGACCGTGTGCCGGACGTGCAGCTTCGCCAGCTCGTTGTCGCTGAAATCGAGCGTCTTGAGCCCGCTGCCGCGCAGCTTGCGGATCAACTGGTCGGTCTCCCTGCGGTCCCTGACCTGGATGCCGACGAATACGTGGGCCTCGCGGGAATCGGCGTAGCGATAATTGAACTCGGTGATGTTGCGCGCCCCGATCAGCCCGCAGAATTGCCGGAAGCTCCCGGGACGCTCGGGGATCGTGACCGCGAGCACGGCTTCCCGTTTCTCGCCCAGCTCGGCCTCCTCGGCGACGAATCTCAGGCGGTCGAAGTTGACGTTGGCGCCGCTCGCCACCGCGACCAGCGACTTGCCGCGCACCGCGGTGCGCTCGACATAGGCCTTGGCGCCCGCGACGGCAAGCGCTCCCGCCGGCTCCAGCACCGCGCGCGTGTCCTCGAACACGTCCTTGATGGCGGCGCAGATCGCGTCGGTGTCGACCCGTATTACCTCGTCCACCAGCTCGCGGCACAGCCGGAAGGTTTCCTCCCCGACCTGCTTGACCGCGACCCCGTCGGCGAACAGCCCGACCTGCTCGAGCTTCACGCGCCGGCCGGCCTTGAGCGAGCGGTACATGGCGTCCGCATCCACGGGCTCCACGCCGATCACCTTGACGCCCGGCCGCACGCGCTTCAGGTACGCCGCGATGCCGGAGATCAGCCCGCCGCCGCCGATGGCGACGAACACGGCATGGAGCGTCCCCGGATGCTGGCGCGCGATCTCCATCCCGATCGTGCCCTGCCCGGCGATCACGTCGGGGTCGTCGTAGGGATGCACGAAGGTAAGCCGCCGCCGCCGGCCGAGCGCGCGCGCGTGGGCATAGGCATCATCGTAGGAATCACCGCGCAGCACGACGGCGGCGCCGCGCGCCTCGACCGCCGCGGTCTTGATGCTGGGGGTGGTGACCGGCATGACGATCACGGCGCGGCAGCCGAGCTGCTGGGCCGCGAGTGCCACGCCCTGCGCATGGTTGCCCGCCGAGGCCGCGATGACGCCGCGCTTCAACGCCTCGCGCGGCAGCCGCACCATCTTGTTGTATGCGCCGCGCAGCTTGAACGAGAACACCGGCTGCAGGTCCTCGCGCTTGAGCAGGAGGCGGTTGCCGGTGCGCGCCGACAGGGCGGGCGCGAGCTCGAGCGGCGTCTCCACGGCGACGTCGTAGACGCGCGCGGTGAGTATGCGTTCGAGGTAATCGTTCTTTTTCATGGCGGCAGCAAAAGGGTGCCTAGCGTAGCAGGAACGCCCGATTTCAGCCATTTTCCTGGTCGTAAATCGGAAATCGTGAATCGCAAATCGTGTATATTTCCCTGGGTCCCGATTCGCGATTCACCATTCACAATTCACGGTCTGAGATGACGCAGGACGAACTGAAGCAGGCGGCGGCAAAGGCCGCGATCGCGCACGTGCCCGACAACGGCGTGGTCGGCGTGGGCAGCGGGTCCACCGTCAATTTCTTCATCGCCGAGCTGGGGAAAATCCGCAACCGCGTGGAGGGTGCCGTGGCGAGCTCGGAAGCGACCGCGACCCGGCTGAAGGACGTGGGCGTTCGCGTGGTGGACCTCAACGGAGTGAACGAGCTGCCGGTGTACGTGGACGGCGCCGACGAGATCACGCGTCATTTCGCGATGATCAAGGGCGGCGGCGGGGCGCTCACCCGGGAGAAGATCGTGGCGGCCGTGGCGCGCCGGTTCGTGTGCGTCGCCGACGCCTCGAAGCTCGTGGACGTGCTGGGGAAATTCCCGCTGCCGGTGGAGGTGATACCGATGGCGCGCTCCTACGTGGCGCGCGAGCTGCGCAAGCTCGGCGGCCACCCCGTGTGGCGCCAGAATTTCACGACCGACAACGGCAACGTGATCCTCGACGTGCACGGCCTCTCGATCCTGAATCCCGTCGAGCTCGAGGGCACGATCAACCAGATCACCGGGGTCGTCGCGAACGGCCTGTTCGCGCGGCGCGGGGCGGACGTGCTGCTGCTCGGCACCGCCCGCGGAGTCGAGACCATCAAACGCTGATGCGAGATGCGAGATACGGGAGGGGGGATCTCGCATGCCGTGCCTCATCTCGTACTCGGATCCCGCATCCGCAGCATGGCCCGGACACAAGAATGTCATAATGGACTGATACCTTCGGCTGTTTAGCCGGCGAGGAGCACCCCAATGCCCGAGCATACCCTGAAGCAATTCGACGCCGAGCTCGAAGCGATCCGCGCGCGCGTGCTCCAGATGGGAGGGCTGGTCGAGGAGCAGATCGTGCGCGCCATGGAATCGCTGGCGAGCGGAAATACCCAGATTGCCGTGCGGGTGGTGGACGACGATCACAAGGTCAACGGCCTCGAAGTCGCCATCGACGAGGAATGCAGCACCATCATCGCGCGGCGCCAGCCGGCGGCGGTGGACCTGCGCATGTTGATGATGGTGGTGAAGACCATCACCGATCTCGAGCGCATCGGCGACGAAGCGGCCAAGATCGCGCGCATGACGCAGCTGATCTACGAGGCCGACCGTCCCTTCGTGCCGCGCACCAACGAGATCCGGCACATGGCCGACGTGGCGCTCTCGATGCTGAGGAACTCGCTCGATGCGTTCGCCCGGCTCGACCTCACCGTCGCCGCCAGGGTGGTGCGCCAGGACGACCGCGTGGACGACGCCTTCCGCGCGATCCTGCGGCAGCTCATCACCTTCATGATGGAGGACCCGCGCACCATCTCGCACGCGATCGAGATCCTGTTCATCGCCAAGGCCATCGAGCGTATCGGCGACCACGCCAAGAACATGTCCGAGTACGTGGTCTACATGGTGAAGGGCAAGGACGTGCGCCACACCGGGCCCGAAGGCGTCGAGCGCGAGGCGCTGACGCAGCACTAGGGCGGCGCGAGCGCCCGCTCGTCGTGGCGTCGCGCCGCCAGTTTCTTTATACTGGGGGCGACGAACGAGAGGACGCATCACGCAACTGACGATTTTCCGCCGATCGGGTTTTTCCGCAGCGCTGCCAGGCGCGGCGCCGGTCTTCTTCCCTCCGCGTGCGCCCTGTCGCGCCCCCTCCCGCGGGTAGTAGCTGTCTCAAAAACCACTGATGCCTGAATTCTCGACGATCGCCGCCGTCGACCTCGGCTCGAACTCGTTCCACTGCCAGGTCGGCCGCGTCGTCGGCGACCAGGTCTACCCCCTCGATTCGCTGCGCGAGCCGGTGCGCCTCGGCGCGGGGCTGACCGGGGACAAGCGACTCGACGACGAGACGCAGGAACGCGCGCTCGCCTGCCTCGCGCGCTTCGGCGAACGGCTGCGCGATTTCGACAAGCGCGCCGTGCGCGCGATCGGCACGAACACCCTGCGCGTGGCGAAGAACGCCGCCGCCTTCCTCAAGAAAGCCGAGTCCGCGCTCGGCTTCCCGATCGAGGTGGTGGCGGGGCGCGAGGAGGCGCGCCTGATTTACCTCGGCGTCTCGCACGAGCTGCCCGCCTCGCGCGAGAAGCGCCTGGTGGTGGACATCGGCGGCGGCTCCACCGAGCTGATCATCGGCGCCGGCTACCGCCCGCAGAAGCTGGAGAGCCTGTTCATGGGCTGCGTCTCCTACAGCCTGCGCTTCTTCGAGGACGGCAGGGTGAGCAAGGGCGCGATGAAGCAGGCCGAGCTCGCCGCCTGCAACGAGCTGCAGCCGATCGTCGCCCGCTTCGCGCGCGGCAGCTGGCAGCAGGCGGTCGGCTCCTCCGGCACGATACGCGCGCTGGCCGAGGTCATGCGGCTCAACGGCTTCGTCGAGGAGGGCATCACGCCGGACGGCCTCGACCAGCTGCGCTCCCATCTCATCAAGGCCGGCGACATGGAAAAGGTGGAGCTCGCGGGATTGAAGCCGGACCGCGTCCCGGTCTTCCCCGGCGGCCTCGCGATCCTCAACGCCGTGATGTCCGAGCTCGAGATCGAGCACATGGTGGCGGC
>JBIOVQ010000036.1:0-33856 GCA_044867805.1 Burkholderiales bacterium
GAATGTACAACACAACTCAAATGGAGAGGGAGAAGAGGACGATGCGAGGCTGCGGTTGCGGTTCCTCCCGGCGTGGAACCCATGCTCCCGACTTCACCGGCGCGTCACATTGCGCCGATAAGCTTCCCCGTGGAGCGTCTTCCCGCGCCGCGGGCGCGCCTCCTCCCTTTCGGAACGGCGACGACGGAGTGAACGCTCAGGCCCGGAGATTTCCTGTTTCCCCCGTCGGCACCGCGGGTTTCACGCTGCTCGAATTGCTGGTGGTGCTGGTCATCATCGGGCTGCTGGCCGGCTACGTCGGACCCAAGTATTTCTCCCAGCTCGGAAAATCCGAGGCCAAGGTCGCGCGTGCCCAGCTCGACGCGATCGAGAAAGCGCTCGACCACTACCGTCTCGACGTCGGACGCTATCCCACCACCGAGCAGGGGCTGGCGGCGCTCAACATCCGGCCGCAGAACGAGGCCAAGTGGGCCGGCCCTTATCTGAAGAAGGAAGTCCCGCCCGACCCGTGGGGCCGCCCCTATCAGTACCGTTCCCCCGGCCAGCACGGCGAGTACGACCTGTTGAGCCTGGGCAAGGACGGCCAGCCGGGCGGGTCGGCCGAAGCGGCGGATATCACGAGCTGGTGAGGCGGCGATGCACTATCAAGTCCGGGGACTTGGCAGCGACGGCGCGATCCTGGTGCTGGAGATCGACGCGCGCGACGAGCGCGATGCGAGCGAGCAGGCGGCTGCCCGCGGGCTCGCGGTGCTGTCGATGCGGCGGCGCGCGGGCGTGGGCGCCTGGATCGTCGCGCGGCGCGCGCGCTTCCCGCTGCTGCTGTTCAGCCAGGAGCTGCTGGCCCTGCTGCAATCGGGGATCAGCCTGGTCGAGGCTATCGAAACGCTGGCCGAGAAGGAGCAGCGGCCCGAGACGCGCAAGGCGCTGGACCAGCTGATCACCCGGCTGCGCCAGGGCCAGGCCCTGTCGGCCGCCATGCAGCAGTCGCCCGCCGCGTTCCCGCCGCTGTACGTCGCGGCAGTGCGCGCGGCCGAGCGCACCGGTGACCTCGAGGAGGCGCTGTCGCGCTTCATTGCCTACCAGACGCAGATCGACTCCGTGCGCAAGAAGCTCATCTCCTCGGCCATCTATCCGGCGATGCTGATCGGCGTAGGGTTGCTGGTGACGCTCTTCCTGCTGGGCTACGTGGTGCCGCGCTTCAGCCAGGTCTACGAGGACATGGGCGACCGGCTGCCGTGGATGTCGCGCGTGCTGCTGATCTGGGGCAAGCTCATCGAGCAGCACGCGCTGGCCATGGGCATCGCGGCGCTCGCCGCGGCGGCGCTGGCGGTGCACTGGCTCGCGCGGCCGGAGACGCTTCAGCGCATCGCATCGTGGCTGTGGCGCATACCCGCGCTCGGCGCGCGCATGCGCATCTACCAGCTCGCCCGCTTCTACCGCACGCTCGGCATGCTGCTGCGCGGAGGCATCGCCGTCGTCCCCGCCCTCGACATGGTGTCGGGGCTGCTCCAGTCCTCCCTGCGCGCGCAGCTCGACCAGGCCTCGCGACTGGTGCGGGAAGGCAGGCCGATGTCCCAGGCCATGGAGACGGCCGGCCTGGCAACGCCGATCGCCCTGCGCATGCTGCGTGTCGGTGAACGCTCGGGCCGGATGGGTGACATGATGGAACGCATCGCGGCATTCCACGACGAGGAAATGGCGCGCTGGGTCGACTGGTTCACGCGCGTGTTCGAGCCGTTGCTGATGGCCGTCATCGGCCTCGTCATCGGCCTCATCGTGGTGCTGCTCTATCTGCCGATCTTCGAGCTGGCCGGGAGCATACAGTGAACGTAGTGCACGAGCAGGCGGCGCTGGCGGGGGCGGATATGCACCGGCATATCGCGGAGGCGCGCGCGCAGGCGCAGCGCGGCGGGAAGCGTCTCCTGGAATGCGTCGAAGAGCGCTGCGGGCAGCCGCCCGCGGAGTTCACCGCGGCTCTCGGCGCGGCGCTGCAGTACCCGGTCCTGACGATGGAAGCCCTGCACCAGCTGCAGCCCGCGTTCGACCTGCTGCCGTTCACCGAGGCCTTGCAGCACGAGTGCGTCCTGCTCCGCGACGCCGAGGGCGGCCTGCTGCTCGCGTTCGCGGACCCGTTCGACGCGCGGCTGCGGGCGTGGGTAGGCGAGCGCCTGAAGCGCCCGGTGGCGTGGCATCTCGCGCACCACGCCGATCTCGCTGCGTGCCTGGCGCGCCAGGAAGAATCGATGCGCGCGCTCGACTCGCTGGCGGGAGGCGCGAGCGCGCAAGGCGCGGTTTCGACGGCGGTCGAAGACCTTTCGCTCCGGAGCATCAGCGAGGACACCAGTGCGGTCGTGAAGCTCGTCAACTCGACGCTCTACGACGCATTGAAGTCCGGCGCGAGCGACATCCATCTCGAGGCCACGGCCTCGGGGCTGGTGATGAAGTACCGCGTCGACGGCGTGCTCGCGCTCGCGGGCAGCGTCGCCGGAACGGAGACGGCCGAGCAGGTCATCTCCCGCGTCAAGGTGATGTCGGAGCTCGACATCGCCGAGCGGCGCGTGCCGCAGGACGGCCGCTTCAAGGTATCGGCGCGCGGCCGCGAGATCGACATCCGCGTCTCCGTGATGCCGAGCATCTTCGGCGAGGACGCGGTGCTGCGCATTCTCGACAAGCAGAACCTCGCCGACGAGGTGAAGGGCCTGCGTCTCGACCGCCTGGGCTTCGACGGCCAGCCGCTCGCCTTCCTGCGGCGGCTTTCGAACGAGCCCTACGGCATGCTGCTCGTCACCGGCCCGACCGGCAGCGGCAAGACCACCACGCTCTACGCGGCGGTAACCGAGATCAACAACGGCCGCGACAAAATCATCACCATCGAGGACCCGGTGGAGTACCAGCTGCCGGGCGTGCTGCAGATCCCGGTGAACGAGAAGAAGGGACTCACCTTCGCGCGCGGGCTGCGCTCCATCCTGCGCCACGATCCGGACAAGATTCTGGTGGGCGAAATCCGCGACCCGGAAACCGCGCAGATCGCGATCCAGGCCGCGCTCACCGGCCACCTCGTGTTCACGACGGTCCATGCCAACAACGTGTTCGACGTGCTCGGTCGCTTCACGCACATGGGCGTGGATCCCTACAGCTTCGTCTCTGCTTTGAACGGCGTCATGGCGCAGCGCCTGGTGCGCCTGAACTGCCCGCATTGCAGCGAGCGCGTCCAGCCCGGTGAAGCGCTGCTGCGCGAGTCAGGGCTCGATCCCGCGGCGGTGGGGGACTACGAATTCCGCGCCGGCCGCGGCTGCGGGCAGTGCCGGGGCAGCGGCTACCGCGGGCGCAGTGCCATCGCCGAGACGCTGCTGCTCAACGACGAGCTGCGCGAGCTGATCGCGACGCGCGAGCCGATACGCAAGATCAAGGTGGCGGCGCAGGCGAGCGGCACCCGCTTCCTGCGGGAGGCGGCGCTCGCGCGCGTGCGCAGCGGCGCGACCAGCCTGGAGGAGATCAATCGTGTCACCTTCGTGGCGTGAGCAGATCAGCGCCGGGCTGAGCCCCTCGGGACAGCGGGTCTGGAGATCGGCCGCACCGTCTGCGTGGCGGGAACGCCCCGCCGCGAGGGTGAGTAACATGCAGTCTTGGAGGACTATCGTGTCGTCGTGGCGTGACCGGCTGACGGCCTTGAGCCCCGGGGTGCAGTTCCCGGGGTCGGCCGTGTCACCGTCGTGGCGTGAGCGGCTCATCATCGGGCTTGCCCCGTCAGGGGTGCAGTTCGCGCGTTATACGAGCGGGCTGCGGCCGCGCCTCGTGGAACATGGCGGCGTGGGCTGCGCGGAATCCAGCGGCGATCCGTGGCGCGGCGGGCTGGAGGCGCTTGCCCGCGAGCTGCAGCAGCGCGGCGCCGCCAGGCGCGCGTGCCAGGTCGTGCTGTCCAACCACTTCCTGCGCTACCAGATGGTTCCCTGGCGGCCGGAGCTCAACACGCGCCGCGAGCGCACGGCCCTGGCGCAGGCGCAGTATCGCGCGGTGTACGGAGAGGCGGCGCAGGGCTGGTCGGTGCGCCTCGCGGACGCAGGCTACGGCGCGCCGGCGCTGGCCTGCGCCGTCGACCAGGCGCTCGTCCAGGAGCTCGAGCGGCTGCTCAGGCAATCGGGAGCGGGCTCGCTGTCGATCGAGCCCTACCCGGTTGCCGCAGTCAACCTGTGGCGGCGCGAGCTGTCCGCGGAGTCCTTCTGGCTCGCGCTGGTCGAGCCGGGCCGGCTGTGGCTGGGCCGCGCCGAGGGCGGCAACTGGGTCGGGGTGGCGACGCGCCGCCTGGCCGGGGATACGCCGGCCGAAACGCTCGCCAGCCTGGCGCAGGAGGCCGCGGTCATCGGCGGCGACGTATTCGGGGGAACGACCTATTGCGTGGCTTCCGGCCACGACAACGGCCACGCGCGCGCGCTGCGCGAAGCCGGACTGAAGGTGCTGTCGGCGGAGCCGTTCGGGGCCCTGTGCCTCGCACCAGCGCGGGGGTGACGGCATGCGCCCCCTCAGCATGGACTTTTCGCGTAACCTCGATGCTCCGAGCGCCGCGGGCGTAGCGCTCCTGCGGCTCGGCCTGGTCGCCGCGGTCCTGAGCGCAGCCTGCTACGTCACGGTCAGCGGCGAGATCGACCGGCTGGAGGCGAGGGCGAGCGACACCAGCGGCAAGGCCCGCAGGATGCCCGCCCGGGTGACGGAAGCGCCGGGTGACGCGCGCGAGATGCAGCAGGAAATCCGCAACGCCAACCAGGTCGTGCAGCAGATGACGCTGCCCTGGGACCGCCTGTTCAAGGAGCTCGAGGCCGCGTCCGGCAAGGATGTCGCGCTGCTGACGGTGCAGCCCGACGTGGGGAGCCGCCAGGTGCGCATCAGCGGCGAGGCCAGGAATTTCAAGTCGATGCTGGATTACGCGCGGCGCCTCGAGCAGACCGAGATGCTGCGGGACGTCGTCCTGCTCGGTCACGAGATGAAGCCCCAGGATCCGCAGCGGCCGGTGGCGTTTTCGCTGACCGCCGGATGGAGCGAGCGGCCATGACGGAATACGTGTCGCGCGCCCGCTACTGGCTGGAAGGAATCGGCTGGCCCGGGGTCGCGGGCCTCGCGTTGTGCGCGCTGAGCGTCGCGATCGCGGCGACCGCGATCACGGCGCGGCTGGCGGAGCTCGACGCCTTGCGGGCGGAGAACCAGGGGCTGCACGAGCGCCTCGCGACCGACAGCGCGCAGTCGAGGGCGAAAGCGACCCGCGAGGAAGAGCTGCTCGCCTTTTACGGCTTCTTTCCGCCGCTCTCCACGCTGCCCGACTGGCTCGAGCGCATCTACGGCGCGGCGGACAAGAACGGCGTGACGCTGGAGGTCGGCGAGTACCGCCTGGTGCAGGAAAAGGGCTGGAGGCTCGCGCGCTACCAGCTGACGCTGCCGGTCAAAGGCAGCTACGGGCAGGTCCGCGGTTTCATCGCGCAGGTGCTGACCGACGTGCCGGCTTCGGCGCTGGATGAAATCGGCTTCAGGCGCGACACGGTGGGAACGGACCGCATCGACGTGCGGGTGCGCCTGACGCTCTACCTGGGACGCGCATAGAGGGGTACCAAACCATGTCTCATCAAGCGCCGGGGACTGAATGAAGGGATCGAGCGCATTGCGCGGCTGGCTGCTGGCCCTCGCGCTCGCCGCGACGGTCGCCGCCGCCGGCTGGGTCGGCAACAAGGAGGAAAACGGCACCGTTGCTGCCTCCGCCGCGCGCAACGGGGCGCCTCCGGACCGGGCGGGGCCGCAGCAGCAACGCCGGGATACGGTGAATCCCGGCGCCACCGGCTCCGCGATCGAGATGGAAAAGCTGTCGCAGCGGCCGGTCGCCCGCAAGTTCGGCGAAATGTTCCATGCCCGCAGCTGGCAGCCGCCGCCCCCGCCGGTCTCCGCGCGCGCGCCGGAGCGTCCCACTGCGCCGCCGCTTCCGTTCCGTTTCTTCGGAAGGCTGATCGATGACGGCACGACGGTGGTGTTCCTCAACCGGCAGGACGACATCTACGCCGTGAAGGCCGGCGACACGATAGACGGAGCCTACCGCGTCGAGGAGATCAACGGCTCGGCGGTCGTGCTGACTTACCTGCCGCTGAAGCAGCGCCAGACGCTGCAGATCGGCACCCTACAGTGAGGTGGGAAGTGAAACCCAGGATACTGCCGCTCCTCGCCCTGAGCCTGCTCGCGGCTTGCGCCACGACCGATCCCTCCTATGTCGAGGGCAAACGCCTGCTGGCATCCGGGCAGAGCGAGGAAGGGCTTGCGCTCCTCGACAAGGCCGCGCGTGACAATCCGCGCCAGCACGAGCTGCGCATGGAGTACCTGCGCCAGCGCGAGATGGCGGTGGGGCGGCTCATCCAGCAGGCCGACAGCGCGCGGGTGAACGGCCGGTTCGCCGAGGCGGAGGCCGCCTACATCCAGGCGCTCCGCATCGATCCCGACAGCTCCCGCGCCCGCGCGGGCTACGAGACGATCGCAACCGAGCGGCGTCACACCGAGCGCGTGCGCGAAGCCGAGGCCCTCTACGGGAAGAAGGATTTCGCCGGGGCGGAAGCCCGGCTGCGGGAGGTGCTCGCGGAGAACCCCGGTCACGCGGAAGCGCGCAACCTGGTGCGGCGCGTGCTTGACGCGCGGGCAAGCCGCAGCCTCGCCCCGCCCGAGCTGCGCTCGGCGATCGGCAGACAGGTCACCCTGGAATTCCGCGAGGCGAGCCTGCGCTCGGTGTTCGACGTCATATCGCGCACCACCGGCATCAACTTCGTGTTCGACAAGGACGTGCGGCCGGACCTGCGCACCACGATCGTGGTGCGCAACAGCACCGTGGACGACGTGATCAGGCTGGTGCTGGTCACCAACCAGCTCGAGCGCAAGGTGCTGAACGACAACTCGCTGCTGATCTACCCCAATACACCGGCGAAGGCGCGGGAGTACCAGGAGATGGTGGTGCGCAGCTTCTACATCGCCAATGCCGACGTGAAGCAGGTGCTGAACCTGATCCGCAGCGTCGTCAAGACCCGCGACATCTACATCGATGAGAAGCTCAACCTGCTGGTGATGAAAGACACTCCTAACGCGGTGCGCCTCGCCGAAAAGCTGATCGCCACCCAGGACCTCGCGGAGCCCGAGGTCACGCTCGAAGTCGAAGTGCTCGAGGTCGCCAGCACCAAGGTGCGGGAACTGGGGGTGCGCTTCCCGGACAGCGTGCAATGGCAGGACCCGGCGACCGTCACGGCTCCCTCCGGCGGGACGGCGCCGAAGCTGCAGCGGCCGGCCGACGGCCTCACGGCATTCGTCGCGACGCCCCCGATCATCCTCAACATCAGGCAGACGGACACCACTACCAACGTCCTCGCCAATCCGCGCATCCGCGTCAAGAACCGGGAGAAGGCGCGGGTCCACATCGGTGACCGCGTACCGGTCATCACCACCACCTCGACCGCCAACGTCGGCGTGTCGGCGTCGGTCAGCTATCTCGACGTGGGGCTCAAGCTCGAGGTCGAGCCCACCATTCACCTCGAAGGCGACGTCGCCATCAAGGTCGGCCTGGAAGTGAGCAATATCACGAGCCAGGTGGAGGTAACCGGCGGCGGCATCGCCTATCAGATCGGCACGCGCAACGCGACCACCGTGCTGCGGCTGAAGGACGGCGAGACCCAGATCCTGGCGGGATTGATCCAGGACAACGAGCGCCTCACGGCCAACAAAGTGCCCCTGCTGGGCGACCTGCCGATCGTCGGGCGCCTCTTCTCCAACAATCTCGACGATCGCGCCAAGACGGAGATCGTGCTGCTGATCACTCCGCGCGTCGTGCGCAACCTGACGCGGCCGGACTACGTCGTCGCCGAGTACTACTCCGGAACCGACGCCTCGGTGGGCGCGCCGCCGCTCGCCATCGGCCCGACGGGCGCCGGCGGCCTCGCGATGGCGAGCACGCCGGGAGCGGCCAGGGCTCCGACCCTCGCACCCGCCGCGCCGGGCGCCTTCGCGGTGCCGCCGCCCGTTTCCATCGCCCTCACGGGGCCGCAGCAGGCGCAGCCCGGCGGGCAGTTCACGGCACGCATTGCGCTGGCGGGCGCCGGCGGGACGAGCGCGACGCTGGAGGTCGTGTTCGACCCCGCGCTGCTGGAATACGTCGGGCAACCGGGGTCCGAGCCGGCCGCCGTGGCGGGGCCGGGCCGCGTGCGCGTGCGGCTCGCCCAGCCGGGCGCGCCGGTCGCTGGACAGCCGGTCGCCCAGATCACGTTCCGGGTGGTCGCGAAGGACGCCGTGCAGACGGCGCTGCGGGTGGAGAACGCCGAGGCGCAGGACAACGCGGGGAACCCGGTGCCCGCGACCGCGCCCACGCCGCAGCCGCTCAACATCGTGCGGCCGCAGGTGACCGAGAAACCCGCGCCGGCACTCGATACCAGACCCGAGACGCTGCTCGGACCCAAACCCTGAGGAGCGTCCCAGATGAGGCGTCCCAGATGAAGCGTCCCAGATACTGCGTCCCAGATAAAGCGTCCCAGCTATGGCGCGCCCTATTTGCGACGCCGTCAGTCGCCACCCGACCCTCGACCCTCGACGGCAGCCTCCGAGGGGCCCTCGGAAGATTTTGGCGCATGAGCGTCGGCTGCCCGCGCGCCACCGGGGGTCAGATCCCCGCAAGCGGGGCCCCTCTTCCGCCCCTCGACGCGCCCCGACCCTCGACCCTCGGGTTCACGCTGATCGAGCTCGTGATCACGGTCGCGATCGTCGGCATCCTCGCCTCCATCGCCCTGCCGCTCGGCGAGCTCGTGGTCAAGCGCAGCAAGGAGCAGGAGCTGCGCACGTCGCTGCGGCAGATGCGCGAGGCGATCGATGCCTACAAGCGGGCGGCGGACGAGGGCAAGGTCGAGAAAAAGGCGGACGAAACTGGCTATCCACGCACGCTGGACGCGCTCGTCAACGGAGTCGAGGACGCCAAGAGCCCCGGGAAAAAAAAGATCTACTTCCTGAGGCGGCTGCCGCGCGACCCGCTGCACGCCAACGCGGACCGGCGCAGTGCCGAGACCTGGGGCAAGCGCAGCTACGCGAGCCCGCCGAACGCGCCGTCCGAGGGCGCCGACGTCTTCGACGTCTATTCGCTCGCGCCGGGCGTCGGGTTGAACGGCGTTCCCTACAAGGAATGGTGAGGGGCGCCTTCCGTGAATCGTAAATCGGAAATGGGAAATCGTGAGATACCGGCCACGGCGGCTCGGCGGGGTGCTTTCGATTCCCGATTCCCGATTCCCGATTTCCCGCGCCTGCGGCGCGGTTTCACGCTGGTCGAGCTGCTGATCGTGCTCGCGCTGATCGCGACGCTGCTGACGATCGCGCTGCCGCGCTACTTCGGCAGCCTGGAAAGATCGAAGGAGGCCGCGCTCAAGCAGACCCTGGCGGCGACCCGCGATGCGATCGACAAGTTCTTCATGGACAACGGCAAGTATCCGGACAGCCTGCCGGAGCTGGTCGACAAGCGCTACCTGCGGAGCCTGCCGCTGGATCCGATCACGGAGAGCACCACGACCTGGACCATCGTGCCGGCACCGCAGGAGTCCGCCGCCCGGGGCGAGGTCAGGGGCGAGGTCTATGACGTGAGGAGCGGCGCGGAGGGGAATGCGACCGATGGCAAACCTTATGCGGAGTTCTGAGACGATGAAATCCGCCGCCGGACGCGCGCGCGCGAACGGCTTTACCTATGCCGGCGTCCTGATCGCGGTAGCGCTTGTCGGCGTGAGCCTCGCGGTGACCGGTGACGTTTGGCAAATAACCGTGCAGCGCGAAAGAGAGCGCGAGCTCCTGTTCGTAGGCGACGAAATCCGCCGCGCCATAGCCCAGTACTACGAGAGCACGCCGGGAACGGGCAAGCAATTCCCGAAATCCCTCGAGGACCTGGTGCGCGACAACCGGTATCCCACGACACGCCGTTACCTGAGGAAGGTCTACCCGGACCCGATGACGGGCAAGCGCGAATGGGGCCTCGTCAAGGGACCCGGTGACGGCATCATGGGCGTCTACAGCCTTTCCGGGAAATCGCCGATCAAGCGAGCGAATTTCCCGGACGAGTACGCCTCGTTCAACAACGCGGAAAGCTTCGCCGCGTGGCAATTCGCCTACACCGGCCCGGCGGCGGCAGGCGCTCCCGCTGCGGGAGGAGGGGCTCCGGCGCCCGGGCTGCCGCCGCCGGCGTCGACCCCCATCCCCGCTTCGGCGGTGGTCGGGCAAACGCCCGCCCCGGCGCGGGGGCTGGAAGCACGGAGCAGTGTACTGAATAGCGGGGAGGGCCGGCCATGACGAGCGCGGGATCGCAACTGAAGTCTACGCTGGGCAAGCCGGAGGATCCCCGGCTCGAGCAGCGGAAGCCACGTGACCTGCTGGCGCCGCCGGTCGGCGTGCCCGCCGCGGTGCCGGCGGCACCCGACGCGAACAAGTCGCGATCGGTCGACGGCGAATCGGGCACCCTCGCCCAGCGGGAGCTCGAGTACTACCTGTTCGTGGTCGAGTCCTCCCTGCACGTCCGCAAGACGCACCAGTTCTTTGTCTGGGCCCAGGGAGCCCTCCAGAGCCTGCTGCCGCACGAAATCCTGTTTTGCGTCCACGGCGACTTCGGCCGCCGGGAGTTCGGCGTTTCCCGGTGCACCAGCGCCCCGTTCCCGGATCAGCAGTTCGCCGAAATCTGCCATCCCGAGCGCGGGCTCGTCGCAAAGGTCGTTGCCGCGTGGCGGAAGAACTGGGAGGGGCCTTGCGTGTTCGTCAGCGGGGAAGGGCACTACCCCGAGGTCGAATCGTTGATGGCGCAGCACGGCTTTCCCAGCCTCGCCTGTCACGGCGTGCACGGCGTGAGCGGGGGCGGGAACACCTGCTTCATCTTTGCCCGCCTGCCGCGTCCGCCGGGGCCGCGGCAGTGCTACCTGCTCGAGCTGCTGCTTCCGCACCTGCACGCGGCGTTCGTGCGGACGCTGCTCGACGAGCAGCGCAGGCAGGACGCCCCGGCCGCGCCGAGCGTGCTGACCGGCCGCGAGATCGAGATCCTGCACTGGGTGTCGGAGGGCAAGAGCAATCACCAGATCGGCGACGCCCTGCGCATCAGCCCGCTGACGGTCAAGAACCACATCCAGAACATACTCAAGAAGCTCGAAGTCCAGAATCGCGCGCAGGCCGTCTCGCGGGCGATTGCGGCGCGGCTCATCCAGCCCTGACCACCCCCTCGCATGCGCTCGACCCCTCCTGACCACCCCCTTAATCCCCCTCCTAGTCTAGGAGGGGGAAGAGCGAAGCGAGGGGGTGGTTCGGACTAGTCGCCGTCTCAGAACCTTCATTTTCCGTTCATCGGTCCTTAAGCGCCGCGCCGTATCGTCGGTAGCGCCGCCTGGAATCATCGCAACCGCCTCTGGCGGCGCGCGCGGGCGGTAGCGTGACAACAGGACCTGGAGGTCTCAATGAAGGACGCAAAACAGGAAGGGACTGGCACAGCCGAGCCGGTCCGCCGCAGCTTCTTCAAGCGTACCGGCGCGCTCGCCGGGGGAATCGTGACCGGTACGGCGCTATCCGCACTCGCCGCGTATCCGGCTTGGGCGGCCGGCAATCACCATCACGGTGACCGCCGTGGCGGTCGGCGTAGCGATTACGGCGATCTGCATCCGACACCGGACCAGGACGGCAGCATGATCCTGGCGCTGCCCAAGGGCTTCGAATACTGTACTTTCAGCAAGACCGGCGAGACATTCGGCAACGGCCTGGTCGTCCCGCGCAATCACGATGGCATGGCCTGCTTCGACAGGCACGGCCACACCGTCAGGTTGATCCGCAATCACGAGCTGCGTAACGCCGCTGGCGATTTCAACCTTGGCGTAAACGGGCCGGTCGGGCTGCGCTACGACACAAAGGGCATGGGCGGTTGCATGACGCTCGATTTCGACACCAGGAAGAAGCGCCTGGCGCGTCAGTTCATCAGCATCGGCGGTACCTTCGTCAACTGCTCGGGCGGATGGTCCTGGCGCAATGCGGGCTGGATCACCTGCGAAGAGACGACAGCGGGCGTGAACAACGGCTTCGACAAGCCCCACGGCTACAACTTCTTGGTGCCGGCAAGCGCGGATACCACCGTGCCGGCGGTGCCGTTCAAGGCCATGGGCCGGTTTGCGCACGAAGCCTCGGTCGCGGACGACGACGGCGTGGTCTACCAGACGGAGGATTCCGGCAACAATTCGGGCCTCTACCGTTACACGCCGCTGCGGCCCCATGACCTGTCCGCCGGCAAGCTGCAGATGCTGAAAATCAGGAACAACCCCGGAGCGAACCTGTTCGGCAGCCAGATCGTGGGCCTGCGGATGCCTGTGGAATGGGTCGACATCAACGATCCGGACCCGAACCTGGAGATGGGGGCGCTGAGCTGCTTCCGCCAGGGGCGCGACCAGGGCGGCGCGGCATTCAATCGCCTGGAGGGCATTTTCCGCGGCGAGGATGGCCGCTCGATGTTCTTCATTTCCACCAGCGGCGGGCTGGGCTTTGGCCAGCTCTGGCATTACCTACCCGCGGACGGCAAGCTCCAGATGGAGGACCAGCTGGTGATGGTGTTTCAGTCCCCGTCCGGCACCGTGCTGGAGGCGCCTGACAACCTGTGCCTCACGCCGAACGGCGGCGTGCTGTTCTGCGAGGATGACGCCGTGAACGACAATGACACGCACCCCCTCGCGCCTGGCATCACCAACGTGAACCGCCTGATCGGCCTGGGCCAGAAGGGAGAGCCGTTCGAGTTTGCCGTGAACATCCTGAACGACAGCGAGTTCGCGGGCGCCTGTTTTACCGAGGACGGCGAGATCCTGTTCGTGAATCTTTTCGGCGATTCGGCCCCGAGCAGTGGAATGACCGCCGCTATCTGGGGGCCGTGGGAGAAGGGCCCGCTCTGACCACCCCCTCGCGTACGCTTGACCCCTCCTTGTCAAGGAGGGGTGGACCGCAGGGTCGGGGTGGTATTCGGCACAGCGGCCGGCGGGCTTCACGCCGGCCGCTGTTTTTTTGAGCCGGCTGCGCTGCTCAATCGTTGGGCAAAGCAACCGGGATCCGCGCGTTGCGCGGGCGCAGGCGCGGATGGAGCCGGTTTTCAACATAGTTATCCACAGATTCTGTTGATGAATTCGGGGGCGCGTAGTAATGCGCTCGTTGGCCGTTCGTAGAGCGTCGGTGCTTGCGCCATTACACGCCTGCAGCGGAAAAGCGCCCAAGAAACGGACGGTTGCGGAGCGTCATGCGGGCGGGGCCAGATTGCTGCGACCGCTGAAATGCGCGGCGCCAGTGCCTAAATGCGCGGCGCCAGTGCCTATTACAGCAGCGTTAGCTCCGATCCGGCCCACTCGTCTGTGCAATGACGCTCGTCGCTGAAGCACGACAACGCGCAGCCCGACGCACAACTACACGGGGTGAGCCGAAAGGACTAGCGGACTGATCAGAAAAGACTATTGAGCCGGCCGCTGCCCGGAACGTAGAGTTTCCCGTGTAATAAAAGTAGAAGAAAAACGACAGGCCGTGGGCATCCGGCGCAGCAGGGGGCAGGCCGGATAGCTGGAGGAAACAATGTTCGGAGACGCCCCTGGGCACGACCCTTTGGCTGCGGCTGCGAAAGCGCGCGAGCTACCGCGTCCTTCCCGCTCCGTATTCCCGACAGCGATTCGTTTCGCGTGTTGTTCGCACGCCGGCCGCGGCAGCGCACCCTTGCGCGCCGCGCGGAGTCCTTTTCCCGTTACTGACTATCCCTGAGTGAGGAGAAACCATGTATCTGCGAGGAAAGCCATCGAAGCTGCGATTGAGGGAAGCCGAAAACGCCCGGAGGAACCGGCTCGAGATCGTCAAGGCGTTCTCCATCGGCCAGGTCACCCGGCGCGAGTTGCTCAAGTGGGGGCTTTTCACGTTGACCGGTGCGCTCGCCTGGAAGCACGGCCTGAACCCGTTCGTGCGCAGCGCCTACGCCGACGGCATCCCGACGGGCTTCCCGCCGAGCCCGCTCGGCAACGTCGAGCCGTTCTCGACGCCCATGCCGCGCTTCGACGTCCTGGAGCGCAAGCCGATGAACCTAGCGGTCACGCCCGCGATATCCGCCCTGAACCCGGTGCCGACGGAACAGGCCAACGTGACCCAGCAGACCCTGAACGCTGCGCTCGTTGCGGCGTACCCCGGCGGCAACATGGGGCCGATCGAGGGTCGCCCGCCAGGACCCGTCTGGGCGCACCAGCGGTGGAACCAGTTCCTGCCCAGGATTTCCGTCGAAGTGACGCAGGAAGGGGCAAAGACCAACACGACCTACAACCCGGGAGTAGCCTCGATCCACAATTCAGGCATCAACCCGGCGGACCCGATACCGCTCAAGTTCCACCCCGGCCTGGCGACCCAGGACCTGAACAGGGTGTGGACCTTCAACGGCACCATACCGCCCAAGCTGGTCCAGGTGCGATACGGCGAGCCCGTCCTGTTCCGGCATCACAACAAGCTGCCGTTCAATCCGGCGATTAACGAAGGCTTCGGCCGGCACACCATCACCACCCACGAACACAACGGGCACCACGGCGCGGAGAACGACGGCTTCACCGGGGCGTTCTTCTTCCCCGGACAGTTCTATGACTATCACTGGCCGTGGGTGCTCGCCGGGCATTTCAGCATCAACACGGGCGCGACCGATCCCATGGCCGCGACGCCGGACGGCAGCGGCGGCAGGATCCAGATCCCCGGCGACTTCCGCGAGACCATGAGCACGCACTGGTTCCACGACCACATGTTCGAGCACACGGCGGAGAACGTGTACAAGGGCAACGCCGGCATGCTCAACATCTACAGCGCGATCGACCGCGGCAACGAGGAGATCAACGACGGCGTCAACCTGCGGCTGCCGAGCGGAAGGCTCAAGGATTTCGGCAACCTCGAGTACGACGTTAACCTCATGCTCGCGGACAAGGCGTGGGACAACGACCAGCAGCTCGTGTTCGACATCTTCGACCGCGACGGCTTCCTCGGCGACCGGGTCACCGTGAACCTCATCTACAAGCCGTTCTTCAAGGTCGAGCGGCGCAAGTACCGCTTCCGCATCCTCAACGGCTCGGTGGCGCGCTTCTACAAGCTCGCGCTCTCCGACGGCAAGTCGTTCTACCAGATCGGCAACGACGGCAACCTGCTGCCGAACCGGGTGACCCTCACCGAGACCGACCACCTCGGCATCGCGGAGCGCTACGACATCGTCATCGACTTCACCAAGTGGGGCGTCGGCCAGTCGGTCGACCTGGTGAACCTGGCCGAGCACCAGGACGGCAGGGAGGTGCACGAGGACCTGTCGATCGGCGAGGCGCTGTCGGGGAACTCGGACGACCCGGGCGTGGGTGCGATCCTGAGGTTCATCGTCGATCGCGAGCCCTCCTACCCGGACAACAGCCAGGTTCCTGCCCAGCTGATTCCGAATCCGGACCTGAACAACATTACCATCGCGAAGACGCGCACGTTCGAATTCGGGCGCGGGGCGAATCAGACCATCGACGACCCCGTCAACGCCCTCGTCAATTCGGCGACCGAAGGGGAGTGGGGCATCCGCACGACCCAGGGGGGTGCGGACAAGGGCATGCTTGCCGCGGCTTACAGCCGGATCACGTCGCAGGTCAATTTCGGCAAGCTCGGCGACGCCCAGCGCGAGGTCTGGATCCTGAAAAACGGCGGCGGCGGCTGGGACCACCCGGTCCATATCCACTTCGAGGAGGGCCAGATCCTCGAACGCGACGGCAGTCTCAACAACGTGCCCGACGCGGAACGGGGCCGCAAGGACGTCTACCGCCTGCACCCGGGCGGGGAGCTGAAGATCACCCTTCAGTTCCGCGACTGGGGCGGGACGTTCATGCAGCACTGCCACAACACCACGCACGAGGACCACGCCATGCTCATGCGCTGGGACATCGACGAAAGCGGCGCTCCGTTCCTGAGGCCGCTGCAGACGCCGATCGCCAAGCCGCAGGGCGTGACATTCCGGGACCCGGAGGAAGTTGTTCCGGGTGCCGCCTGAGACATCGGGAAGGAGAGAGACATGAAGACAGTTCGAGCGATGTTCACTCCCGCCATGCCGTCACTTCTGGTCGCGCTGGCCGGCGCGCTCGTCTGGGGGGTGGTCGCGCCCGCGACCGCCGCTCCGACCGCGTCGAGCGTGCAGGCCTCGGTGAGCGGTCAGGTCGGTGACAGCACCACCCAGCTCCAGTCAAGCAGCGCAGAATCGCAGGCGCTCACGGGCACCTTGACAGAGACCGTTACATTCTCGGGGCAGGCAGTAATCAGGGCGAGAGTGACGGCAGACCCCGACTTTCGCACGCCGGACATCGTGGTGCTTTTCATCGACCTCAGCGGCGTCAGCGGGGTGGGGACGACGAGCCGGAAGAAGTACGTGACGACGAACAAGACCATCGTACAGCGGCGGCTGCGCCCGTCGGATTCGGTCGTGGTCAGCTTCCCGTTCTGGCGGAGCGGCACGAGCGCGACGGGGTCGGGCCCGGCGGGAAAGCTGTCCCTGACCCTCACTTACGACGTCAATACCAAGACCCTCACGGCGGCGGCGGGCAGCATCACCGGTCAGTAGCTCTTGAACCGGAGAGCGGGTGGGCCGCCGTTGAGGGCGGACCGCCCGCGCAGTTACGGATTTCCGACTGCAGCGAGGGAGCTTGATCACCATGAGCACGCTGAACCGGGCGGCCGCTACCACGGCTGTGGCGCTGGTCGCTGTTCTCGCGGCCGGCGCCGCGTCCGCCGCGAACCCGTGGGGCGCGGACTATTTCCCCAACGTCCCACTGACGACGCAGGATGGCAAGACCGTCCGCTTCTACGACGACCTGCTGAAGGGCAGGAAGGTCGCGATCAACGCCATCTTCACGTCCTGCACGGACGTATGCCCCCTTGAGACCGCAAACCTGGTCCAGCTGACGAAGCAGCTGGGCGATCGCGTCGGCAAGGACGTGTACTTCTACTCGATCAGCATCGACCCCAAGCGCGACACGCCCGAGGTCCTCAAGGCCTATGCCGAAAAGTTCGGGGCCGGCGGGCCGGGATGGCTGTTCCTGACGGGCAAGCCGGAAGACATCAAGCTCATCACGAAGAAGCTGGCGCTCATCCGCGACCGCGACAACCCGACCAGTCGCGAGAGTCACCACGCGCCGTACCTGGTACTCGGCATCGAACCGAGCGGACTATGGACGAGAAAGCACGCCACCACCAGTCCACGGTTTCTCGCCGCGACCATGAATACCTTCTTCGGCTGGCCGGAGACGGAGCCGCAGAAGAGCTATGCGGAGGCGCGCCCGCTCCAGATCAGCGAGGGACAGCGGCTGTTCCAGAGCCGGTGCAGCTCGTGCCACACCATCGGCCAGGGTGACAAGATGGGTCCGGACCTGCGGGGCGTAACGGACCGGCGTGAGCGCGCCTGGCTCGCCCGCTACATTGCGGATCCCGCCCAGATGCTTTCCTCGGGCGACCCCGTCGCAACCGCCCTGCACAACAAGTACAAGAAAGCCGGGATGCCGTACCTGGGCTTGTCCGCGAGCCAGGTTGCCGAGGTGATCGCGTTCCTCGATGCGCGCGGCAACGCGGTAGCGAAAAGGACGCAAAAGGAGTCGACACGCGCCCATTGAGGCCAGGGGCGCGGGGCGCCGCCGCGCGTGGGCGGTGACGAAACCGCCCTGAGCGGGGCAACGCCGCTCACGATCAGCAGAACCACGTCGGCGCGAACGGAATAAAGACCGGGCACGGCCTGTTCTCGTCTGCCACCACGCAACGCAGTCCCGCTACCGCGGAATTCAAGTGAGGCGCGGGGTAGTCCTTTCGGACTAGGAAGCCAGCCAGCCAAGACCATCGAACCTGTCGCAATGCGGGCGTAGAGAGCGGAGACGGTGTCGTTTTCTTCCCCTACCGACTTTCAAAGGAGGACCCGATGAACATGAGGAATACCCTGATCGCGCTGTCCCTGCTCTTTGCGGGCGCGCCTTCGATTGCGGCGATGGCCGATGAATTCCCCCGGTCAGCGACCTTCTTCACTCTGGTCACGACGGACGTCGCCATTGAAGGATTGACGGGTGACGATCGGGGAAATCTCTATACACCGACCCGCCCGGCAAGCGGTGATTGCGCGGTGCTTCGTTTCGACAGCAACATCGCAGCCCCGCTGCCGGTGACAGTCGGTAGCATTCCCGCGCCGTGCGCGCCTCTCGGCCTGGCCTTCGATCACGCCGGCAAGCTCTACGTTACAGAACCCAACTCAGGCAGGATATTCAGCTTCACTCCCAACGCCGATACTCCGCCGACCGCCGCCATGTTTGCGTCGGGAGTGCCGGGCGCGAACGGCGTCGCCTTCGATCGCGACGGCAATCTCTGGGTGAGCGACGGCACCACTGGCCAGGGGCGCGTGTGGCGGGTCGATGCGCATGGCTCCGTGACCGAGGTGTTCCGCGTGCAGCCGATGGCCAATGATGTCAACGTGGACGCCGCTGGCATTGGCGGCGTCGGCCGCGATGTCCGCACGCTGCCGCAGGGAACGATCACTTTCACGCCGGCGCCGCCGACGGCACCGCGCAGCGCTACGAACACGGCTGGCTCCCAGCCGCTGGTGGCGAACGGCCTCGCGTTCGACAAGGACGGCAACCTCTTCGTCTCCGACACCGCTCGCGGCGCCCTGTGGAAGGTGAAGCTCGACCGCCAGGGTAATGTGCTGAGCAAGGTGAACTGCGATACCACCTTCTCCACGCCCGATACCAAAACGCTGTGCCTCGAGAATGTTTTCGTCTCGCATCCGCTGCTGGAAGGCGCGGACGGGATCGCCCTCGACCGCGCCGGCAATATCTGGGTAGACGCCAACGAGCGTAACGCGGTAATCGTGGTGACGGGCAATGGCAAGGTGATCGAAGTGTTTCGCAACGCGCCCGATGCCGGCACGCGCCTGCGCAACACCGGTCCGCTGGAGTTCAACACCAGCCCGGTCCTGTCCGACCGCAAGTTCTGCACCGCCAATCTCGACGCCAACCGCCGCGACAACTCGCCCAACACGGCAGGAGAAATAACTCCCGCCGGACCGAGCTTGGGCAAGATTTCCTGCATGGACCAGCAGCTGTCCATCGGGGGCGAGCCGTTGCCGGTGCGGTGACGGGACTGCGAATCGAAAGGAGAAAAACATGAAGAAGATCCTGACAGGCTGCCTGTTCCTGCTGTTCATCGTCGTCGGAGTGGATGCCGGCCCGGCCCGCGCAACGGATGATCTCGTCGTCGATCGCAACGCGGCTTACCCGTTCGCCACGCTGCCCGCCGGCGTGCGCTTTCCCGAGGGGATCACCGCCAACCCGGCAACGGGGGACGTCTTCGTCGGCACGTTCGATGCGCCGTCGCCGGCGAACCCCAATCCGGACAACAGGCTATTACGCTTCGACCGCCACGGCAGGCTCGAGGCATCGCGCGGCTTCGGCACCACGCCGCTGCTCGGCCTGGAATTCAACCGTGCCGACGGGAAGGTCTACATCGCCGCGGTCGGCGATTTTTCCGGCACCGGGTCCAGGATCCAGCGCATCGCGGCGAATTTCAACGGCGCCACCGCGATCGAGGAAGTCGCGGTCATCCCGTCGATCGGCGCGCCGGCGCCGCGGACGGTGCCCAATCCAGACCTGAGCGTGGACATCATTGCCTTCGGCGACAACGCCCGTGTGCCCAATGCGCTGACATTCGACAGCCAGGGGAATCTCTACATCTCCGATTCGTTCCAGGGCGCCATTTTCCGCATCGATAGCCCGGCGACTTGCGCGCCGGGATGCGCCGTGACCACGGTGGTGCACGATCCGCTCCTCGCCACGGCCGGTTTCCCGCCTTTCGGCGCAAATGGATTGGCGCTCAACGGCGACGAGACGGCGCTCTTCATCGCCAATACCGGGGATGACCGCATCCTGAAGCTGGATCTCGCCACGAACATGGTCACGGTCTTCGTCGAGAGCATCAACGGGGCGGACGGCATCGCCTTCGACAAGCGCGGCCGCCTGTGGGTCGCGGCGAACCAGGCCGACGAGGTGGTCGGCCTGAACTCCATCGGGCGGGTCGTGGCCAAGCTGGGCGATTTCCAGGGCATCCGCAACGACGGAACGGTCCGGGGACTGCTCTTTCCCGCGAGCGTCGTCATCGTGGGCGAGGAGCTTTTCGTCACCAACCTCGCGCTGCCGCTCAACGGAGTCGCCGGCGACGAGCCCGAAGAAGACGTCACCCGCTACACGATCTCGCGCATGAGAATTCCCCGGCACTGATCGGTTCCTCGCCGCGGGCGGCGAACCGCTGCACGGCGGATAGCGGCCGGTCACGCACCGGCCGTTTTCTTTTCCGGCGTCCATACGCTGGAAGCGCGGCCACCCAAGTGCGGGCCCTTTTGCCGCCGGGAATGATAGGCTAGCGGCGGAGGAGAGCCATTGTGACCCAACGCGACACGCTGTCTCCCGGGGCGCGCCTGAGGCAGCTACTCGCCCGCCGGGACCGGGTGCTGGCGGTTCTGCACCCGCCAACCGCGACGCACGCCCGCATCATGGAGCAGGCCGGGTGCGAAGCCGGTTTCGTAGGCACGAGCGGAGTCGTGGGTTCCTACACCGGGCTCTCCGACGTCGGGACGGCAACCATGACCGAATGCGTTCAGATCGCCGGCTGGATCGCGCAGAGCGTGAGCTTCCCGGTCATCATGGACGGCGACACCGGGCACGGCGGGGTCATGGCGGTGCGGCGCATGGTGCGCGAGTGCGTCCGCGCGGGCATCGCAGGCGTCCGCATAGACGACCAGCCGATCGAAGGCAAGCGCAAGACCCAGAGCGCCGGAGTCGAGGTGGTGCCGCTCGAGCAGGCGGTGGCGCGCTACCGGGCCGCGGTAGACATGAGGAACGAGCTCGACCCCGGATTCGTCGTGATGGCGCAGTGCTACGCGCGCGACGCAGCCAATGGCGGCCTGGAGGACTGCATCCGCCGTCTCCGCGCCTACAGGAACGAGGCCGGCGCGGACTGGGTCCAGTTCGAGTCGCCGCACTCGCAGGAAGAGATCAAGCGCGCGCGCGCGGCCGTCGAAGGCCCGTTCTCGTTCATGAAAGGCAAGCTGCCGCGCTACCTCGGCCTGGACGAGCACCTCGCGCTCGGCGTCAACATCGCATGGTATCCCGCGTTCACCCACCACGTGACGTGGGCGGCGTTGTGGGATTTCATGCAGGAATTCCAGAAGCGCGGCGTCGCGGCATGGGAGGATTTCCAGGCCGGCCGCAAGAGCCGTCCATATCCCCATCCCGATGTCGGGCCCCGGGGAGAGGGCGGCGAGAAGCAGCGCGAGCTCGAAGAGCGCTACTTTTCGCCAGCATCGCTGGCGAAATACAACCGTGATAAGTGACAAGTGATAGGTGATAGGTGATGGGACTTTCCGACTGCGCCGGGCGGGTTTATAAGCGACCCCTATCACTTATCACGCCGTTGAAAAGGAAGAGGCAATGGCACGCAATGGATACAGGATTTTCGATTCCGACACCCACGTCGGCCCGGTCATGGATGTGCTCGACAAGCACATCGCGGGCGCCGAGAAGGCAAAGCTTCCGGCGTGGGAGGAATTCAAGTCCGCCAACAAGCGCGGCAACGTCACTTATACCAGGGGGCAGCGTCGCTACCGGCGCCGCCTGGGCACGGCGAAACCGGAGGAAACGCCCGGCGGATACATGGCGGGCTTTACCGGCGTGAAGAAGGAAAGAGAGGTCTCGCCCCTTGTCGACCAGGACCCCGCGGAGCGCGTCAAGGACATGGACTACGAGGGCGTGGACGTCAATCTCACGCTGCCGTCGGGATGGTTCGGCACGTGGACGGCAGGCGACGACCCGGCGCTGGAAATGGGGATGTACCGCGCCTATCACCGCTGGATGGAGGAATATTGCGGGGCATTTCCCGGTCGCCTGGGCGGCGTGATACTCGCCAGCGTTCGCGACATCGAGGGCAGCATCGCCGAGATCCGCCGGTGGGGGAAATCGCGCTGGGCGTGGGGCGTCCTGCCGTACGCGCCGTACGGGACCCCGCTCGACCATCCGGACCTCGAGCCGGTGTGGGCGGCCGCGCAGGAATTCGACCTCGCGGTCACGCTGCACACTTTCACCGTGATGCCGCCGTACGCGCCGGGCGGGCTCGACACCTGGGACAACCTGTTCCTGCAGCGGTCGGCAGCGCATCCCTGGTGCGGCATGCGCAACATGGCGGCGCTGATCGGCGGGGGCGTGATGGACCGCTATCCGCGGCTGCGCATCGGCACGCTCGAGGCGGGGCACGGGTGGCTGCCGTTCTGGATGAAGCGCATCGACGAGCACGCGGAGACCATCCGCGCGGCGATAGCCCCGCTCAAGGGCAAGCCGAGCGAATACGTGATGAGCGGGCGCTATTTCCAGAGCATCGAAATTCCCGAAGGCGCGAAGCTCACGAACGCCGTAGCCGACCTGGTAGGCGAAAATGTGTTGATGTATGCCTCGGACTACCCCCACGGCGAGAGCCATTTTCCGAAATCCGTCGAGCTGGTGCTCGGCTGGGACATGGCCGAGTCGCGCAAGCGCCGGCTGTTCTGGGACAACGCCGTGCGCTTCTACGCCCGCGCCGGCCTGAACTAGAGTGCATCTCAAAAACCCACAACCCAAGCAACCGCCGATAAACGCCGACCAAGGAACGTAACCCCTCGACGCAAAGCCGCAAAGGCGCAAAGAAGACCTCTATTCAATATTGGAAGAAAACTTTGCGGCTTTCTTCTTGCTTTGCGTCAAGTGTTTTGACGTTGGTCCTGTCTGCGTTCATCTGCGTTTATCTGCGGTTCCATTCATTTTTGAGATAGGTTCTAGTCAATTGAAGCCAGACTCCGGAGGAGGTGCATGATGTATCGCCGAATAGCGGCAGCGTGGGCCGCCGCCGTGTTGCTGTCGCCCTGCGCCGTCGCGGCGCAGAGTCCCGCAGAAGCCTATCCCGCCCGGCCGGTACGCGTCGTCGTCGGGCTCGCGCCGGGCGGCGGGACCGATATTCAGACCCGCTTGTTCGCGCAGAAGCTTTCCGAGAGCCTGGGCCGGCCCTTCGTCGTCGAGAACCGCACCGGCGCGGGCGGCACGCTCGCCTACGCACAAGTCGCGAAGGCGCCGCCCGACGGCTATACGCTGCTGGGCGTAGCCGGCGGCTACACCATCACGCCCGCCGTCTACACGAAGTTGCCGTACGATCCGGTCAGGGATTTCGCGCCGATTTCGCTCGTCGTCCAGGCGCCTTTCCTGCTGCTCACGCATCCTTCCCTGCCGGCGAAATCGGTCAAGGATCTGCTTGCCCTTGCCAGGGCGAAACCGGGAGCGCTCGACTGCGCATCGGCCGGTCACGGGACCTCCACGCACATGGCGTTCGAATTGTTCAAGGCCATGGCCGGCGTGAATATCACCCACATCCCTTATAAGGGCACCGGACAGTCGCTGGTGGATGCCATGGCGGGGCAAGTGCATATGCTCTTCGGCAACGTCCTGTCGTCGCTTACGCACGTAAGGGCCGGCAGGCTGCGCGCGCTGGGGGTGACGACAGCCAGGCGGTCCACGGTGCTGCCCGGATTGCCGACCATTGCGGAATCGGGCGTGCCGGGATACGAGAACAGCACCTGGCACGGGTGGCTCGCGCCGGCCGGCACGCCGCCGGCAGTCCTGACCCGGCTCAATGCCGAGTTGGTCAAGAGCGCCAAGGCGCCCGACGTGGTGGAACGGCTTGCGCCGGACGGCGGCGAGCCGGTCGGCAGCACGCCCGAGGAATTCTCCCGGCACATCGCTACGGACATGGCGCGCTGGAGCAAGCTCGTCAAGGAAATCGGCATCCGCTTCGAGTGACCGATGCCTTCGGGCATTTGCCGGCCGAGTCCATCGTTTGAAACCGCGAGCAGTATTCGCCGTGCTATCGTTCCGATTCCGCGAACAACGACGAGAGAGGGGTAGCTGATGCTGAACGCCGCGATCTATGGACTGGGACGATGGGGCAACCGGCTGGTGGAATCGGTGCAGGGCAGCACCAAGGTCCGCTTCGTGAAGGGCATCTCCCGCGAGCCCGACAAGCACAAGGAGTTCTCCCAGAAAACCGGCGTCAAGGTCGTTTCTTCCTACGGCAGGGTACTGAAGGATCCCGAGATACACGCGGTTGTCCTCGCGACGCCGCATTCGCTGCACATGAAGCAGATCATCCAGGCGGCGAAGGCCGGCAAGCACGTGTTCGTCGAAAAGCCGTTCACCCTCACGCGCAAGACCGCCGAGAAGGCGGTCGAGGCGGTCAGGGCAGCGGGGATCACGCTCGGCGTCGGCTTCAACCGCCGCTACGCCCCCTCGTTCGTGGAGATGATGAACCGCATCCGCTCCGGGCAGATCGGCGACGTGCTGCATGTCGAGGCCACGCACTCGGGGCCCACCGGCTATCAGCTCAAGGCGGGCAACTGGCGCTCGACCCGCACCGAGTCGCCGGGCGGAGGCATGACCGCGCGCGGCATCCACACCCTCGATGCCATGATCCATATCGCGGGCCCGGTGAAGAGCGTCTATGCCTTGAGCGACAAGCGCAAGCTGCCGGGCGACATCGACATGGACGACACGACCTCGATGCTGCTCAAGTTCGCGGGCGGCGCCACCGGGCACCTCAGCACCGTGTTCGTGACGGCCGACCTCTACACCGTGCGCGTGTTCGGCTCGAAGGGCTGGCTCGAGCTGCGCGGCGACACGGACTTGATGATGCGCGGCCTGGAGGGCCAGCCGGAGCGCGCGCCGCTGCAGGCGGTGGACAAGGAAAAGGCCGAGCTCGAGGCCTTCGCCGACGCGGTCGCCGAGAAAAAGAATTTCGTCGTGTCCGCCGAGGAAGCCATCAACGGCTGCGCCGTGCTGGAAGCCATCGAGGTGTCGGCGAAGAGGGGCAAAGCAATCAACATCCATTGAAGCGTGACACGATACGGCGTGACGCGATGATTCGTGACACGATGGGTCGTGACGCGATAGAGCGTGCAACTTTGAAGTCGCGTCGCGGGATCCCGTCTGGGAGGTTCAAGACCAATTCAACAACGGTGCTCTGGTTCTGATGTAGTAGCCACGCCGTACCGTGTCACGCATCACCGCGTCACGCATTGCCGCGTCACGCATTATCGCGTCACGCTCTATTCGGCCAGCTAGCCGCTCTTCAGCACTTCCTGGACCTTGCTCTCCGGTACCGCGATGTGGACGCCGGCGCGCTCTTCCTGCAGCAGCAGGAAGACGCGCGAGTCGCGCTTTCCCCAGCCGTCGCGGTTCAACGCTTCCGTCATTTCCTGGAGCACCGTGTTCGCGACCTTCATGGGAACGTGGAACTCGCGTCCGACCTCGGTGGCAAGAGTCATGTCCTTGTGCGCGAGCTCGAGCGCGAACGCGGGAGGGTCGAACTTGCCGATCATGAACTGCTCGGCGAGGCGATCGAAAGACCGCCGCCGGCCGAACGCCCCCTGGCGCACCGCTGCCCACAGCGCGAGCGGCTCCACGCCGGCCTTGACGCCCATCGTGAAGACTTCGGCGAGGGCGGCGAGGATCGAGTAGCCCGCGCAGTTGTGGACCAGCTTGGCAATGGTGCCCGCGCCGACCGGGCCGATGTGGATCGCCTGGTCGCCGATGGCGTCGAGCACGGCCTTGTGCTTGTCGAACGCGGCCTTGTCACCGCTCACCCACAGGGCCAGCTTGCCGCTCTTCGCCCCCGCGGGTCCGCCGCTGACCGGGGCGTCCAGCATCGCGATACCCTTCGCCGCGAAGCGCGCGCTGATATTCCGCACCACCGTGGGCGAGTTAGTCGACAGGTCGAACCACACCGTGCCCTTGCGCATGCCGGCGAGCAGCTCTTCCGCCACGAGCTGGACGTCCTTCGGGCCCGGCAGCGATGTGAACACGACGTCGGCGGCTTCCGCGACCTGGCGCGCTGAATTTGCCCACGTACAGCCTGCCTTCAGATGCGGCCCGGCCGCCGCTTCCCTCAGGTCGTGGACGATCACGTCAAAGCCCTTCGCGCGGACGTTGAGCGCCATGTGGCCGCCCATGGTGCCGATGCCGATGAAGCCTACTTTCATTCAGATCTCCTTAAAGGCGTGATTCGTGATTTGTGATTGGTGAATCGAGGTTTTGCAACCTGCGTGAATCCGAGTCGAATCACGACTCACGAATCACGATTCACGCTTTTTTCATAGCATCGAAGCCGCGCTCGAGATCCGCGATCAGGTCGGCCGGATCCTCGAGGCCGATGTGCAGGCGTATCAGCGGCTCCGCGGGGTCCCAGCGCGTCGCCGTGCGTATCCTGAGGACTTCCTTGTGCGCGGCGATGGCGAGGCTCTCGAAGCCGCCCCAGCTCGAGCCGATGCCGAACAGCGCCAGTGTATCTATGAGCTTGGTGACCTGTCCTTCGGAGGCGGACTTCAATACGAAAGAAAACAGGGATGCCGCTCCGCTGAAGTCGCGCTGCCAGATCGCGTGTCCGGCAGCGCCGGGCAGCGCGGGGTAGATCACGCGCTTTACTTCGGGCCTCGCCTGCAGCCACTCCGCTACTTTCAGAGCGTTCGCCATCTGCTGCTTCATGCGCACGCCGATGGTGCGGAAGCCCCTCAACGCGAGGTAACAATCGTCCGGGCTGACCCCGTAGCCGTAGTCGGCCACGGTCCGGCGCACGGTCAGCCAGTGCGCTTGGTTGGTGACGATGACACCCATCACCACGTCCGAGTGCCCGGCTATGTACTTGGTCGCCGAGTGGATGGACACGTCGACCCCCTTCTCGAACGAGCGGAAGAAGTAGGGGGTGCCCCAGGTCGTGTCGGCGAGCACGGGAACGCCCTTGCGGTGCGCCACCTCCGCGATTGCCGGCAGGTCCTGCATTTCGAACGTGAGCGAGCCCGGGGACTCGCAGAAGACGGCCTTGGTGTTGCCCTTGATCAGCTTCGAGATGCCCCCTCCGACGAGGGGATCGTAATACTCGACCTCGATGCCGTTGGGCTTGAGGCGCCGGTCGCAAAACGCGCGTGTCGGCCCGTAGACCGGGTCGGGAACCAGCAGGTGGTCACCGGTCTTGAGGTAAGCCCACAGCGCCACCGCGATCGCAGCCAGCCCGGAAGGCAGCGCGACGCCCGCGTGGCCGCCCTCCATCTGCGCGACAGCCTCCTCGAACGCGAAGGTGGTCGGGGTGCCGTTGCGGCCGTAGCGGACCTTCTTGTAGTCGTCGCCGCGCGCCTCGTAGGTCGCCCGGTCCGGGAAGATGACCGTGGAGGTGCGGAACACCGGCGTGTTGACCATGCCCTGGTAGCGCGCGGGATCGCGCCCGGCGCGGGCGAGGAGAGTGTCCTTTTTCATTAGTGATTAAGTGATTAAGTGATTAGGCTATTAAGTGAAGAGCAGCGGAGGGTTAACTCAATCACTCAATCACTTAGTTACTCAATCACCGGGCGTGCGGCGCCATTGTGCGCGGCACCCCACCCCGGTGCAATATATGGACTCGCGGATTGCTGGGGCGCGCCGTATGCCGGATAATCGCCGCGAAGCGCCCTCAGTGCAAGACACAGGCCGAGGCGCACTCCCCCGGTTCCAGTAAACGGACTTTCCCGGACGACTGCCATGAGCGACGTGCACGCACACCATTTCAGCGGCAGGGTGGAGGACGGCAGGCTGGTCACCGGGACCGGCAAGTACGCCGCCGACTGGAGCCTGCCGGGACAGCTTTACGCCTGTTTCGTGCGCTCGGACCGGGCGCACGCCGAGATCGTCTCCGTCAGCGTCGAGAATGCGCGCAAGCACCCCGCCGTGAAACGCGTCTACACCGGCGCCGATGCCGTGGCTGCCGGCTACACCAAGTACTTCGTCGTGGTGAACTTCCCCGGCCGCGGGGGAAACCACATGATCAAGCCGCCCCGGCCGGTGCTGGCCGCGAGCAAGGTGCGCCACGTTGGCGACGCCCTGGCGATGGTGGTGGCAGACAGCGCGCAGGCGGCGCAGGACGCGGCCGAGCTGGTGGAGGTCGAGTATCGCGACCTGCCCGCCGTGGTGTCCGCGCAGGAAGCGCTCGCGCCCGGCGCGCCGCAGCTCCACCAGGAAGCGCCGGGCAACCTCGCGTTCGACTACGAGGCGGGCAACGAGGAGGCGGTCAAGGCGGCCTTCGCGCAGGCCGCGCACGTGACGCGCCGGAAGCTGGAAGTCACGCGCGTCGCCCCCAGCCCGATGGAGCTGCGCGGCTGCACCGTGCGCTACGAGCCGAAGGACGGCACCTACCACGTGCACGTCTGCATCCAGGGCATCAACATGATGCGCAAGCAGCTCGCCGCCATCACCGACGTGCCCGAAGAGAAGCTCGTGGTCCACGCCCGGGACATCGGCGGCAGCTTCGGCCAGAGAAGCGCCGCCTACCCCGAGTACGTCATGCAGATGCTGGCGGCGAAGGAGCTGGGGCGGCCGATCCGCTGGATCTCGACGCGCTCCGAGGGCTTCGTAAGCGACACCCACGGCCGCGGCAACACGGTGACCGGCGAGCTTGCCCTCGACCGCGACGGGAAATTCCTCGCGCTCAAGCTGGACTGGATCGCAGACATGGGGGGGTACCTCTCGGCGACCGGGTCGGCGAGCCACACCCGCAACCCGTCCACCTGCATGACCGGCGTCTACAAGATCCCGGCGCTCTACGGGCGGTTCCGGCTGGCGTTCACCAATACCGTGCCGGTCGCCGCCTACCGCGGCGCGGGGCGCCCCGACATGGCGTACGTCATCGAGCGCCTGGTCAACCAGGCCGCGGCGGAGCTCAAGATCGATCCGGCGGAGCTGCGGCGGCGCAACTTCATCCCGAAGGACCAGTTTCCCTACAAGACGCCCACCGGCTCGACCTACGAGGCCACCGACCTCCACAACGTGCTGGAGCGGGCGCTCAAGTTCGCGGACTGGAAGGGTTTCCCCGCGCGCCGCAAGAAATCGGAGCAGGCCGGGAAGCTGCGCGGCATCGGCATCGCGACCGTGATCGAAAACTCCGGCGCAGGGCTGTTTCCCAAGGACCAGGTCGAGATCGAGACCACGGCCGGCGGGATCGACGTCTTCTCGGTATCGCAGTCGCAGGGGCAGGGACACGAGACCGCTTTCGCCGAGATCGTCGCGCACGAGCTCGGCATCGCCGCCGACAAGGTCCGCATCCGCCAGGGCGTGAAGGTGCTCATCGGCAACCACACCGGCGGATCGCGCTCGACCGTGGGCGCCGGCAGCGCGTGCAAGCTCGCGGCGCTCAAGCTGATCGAGCAGGGCAAGTCCCTCGCCGCCGAGCAGCTCGAGGTCGAGCCGTCGCAGGTGGACTACGCGAAGGGCGTTTTCCGGGCGCGCGGCGAGAAGAAGAAAATCGGCCTGTTCGACCTGGCGAAGAAGAAGTCCATCAGCGTGATGGGCGAGGGCACGTTCCTGTCCACCTTCCCCAACGGCTGCCACATCACGGAAGTGGAGATCGATCCCGCCACCGGGGTGACGCACGTGGTCGCCTACAACGCGGTGGACGACTGCGGCAACGTCATCAATCACACCCTCGTGGAGGGGCAGGTGCACGGCGCGGTGGCGCAGGGGGCCGGCCAGGTCTTCGGCGAGCACGTGGTCTACGACCGCAACGGGCAGCTGCTTACCGGCAGCTTCATGGACTACTGCATGCCGCACGCGGGGCTGGTGCCGGGCATCCGGATGCAGGATGCGCCGGTGCCGAGCGTAAACAACGCGCTCGGCGTGAAGGGTGTCGGCGAGTCCGGCTGCACCGCCTCCATTCCGTCGCTCTCCAACGCGGTGCTCGACGCGCTGCGGCCGCTCGGCGTGCAGCATCTCGACATGCCGCTGACGCCGGCGAAGCTGTGGCACGCTATCCGGTCGGCAAAAAGCGACGCCGATGAACGCAGATGAACGCAGATATAGAAGACAGGAATACTTAAGGATGGAACTTCTTTGCGGCTTTGCGCCTTTGCGTCGAGGGTTTCCTGTTCTGATCGGCGTTAATCGGCGACGCATTAACCTTACATGAGCGCGAAAGCACACAACCACGGGCCGGTCGGACGCGTAGAGGATGCGCGGCTGACGACCGGAACCGGCAAGTATGCCGCCGACTGGAATCTGCCCGGCCAGCTGCATGCACACTTCGTGCGCGCCGACCGCGCGCACGCGGAAATCGTATCGGTCAATGCGGCGCCAGCCCTGAAGCACCCGGGCGTGAAGCGCGTATTTACCGGCGCCGACGCCGTGCGCGCGGGCTACGTCAAGCCGCCGCACACCCTCACCTTCCCCGGCAAGAACGGCATGCAGACCCGGGCGCCGGACCGCCCGGTGCTGGCGCACGGGAAGGTGCGCTTCGTGGGCGAGGCGCTGGCGATGGTGGTGGCGGACAGCGCCGCCGCCGCGGCGGACGCGGCCGAGCTGGTGGAGGTGGAATATCGCGATCTGCCCCCCAGCATTTCGCCGGAGAAGACGCTCGCCTCGGGGGCGCCGCAGTTGCACGACAACGTGCCGGGCAACCTGTCTCTGGAATCGGAAGCAGGCGATGCCGCGGCGGTCGAGGCGGCGTTTGCCAGGGCGGCGCACGTCACGCGCCTCAAGGTCGAGGTTTCCCGCGTCTCGCCCAGCCCGATGGAGCCGCGCGCCTGTCTCGTGTCTCATGATGCCGGCAAGGATGCCTATACCCTCCATGTCGTCATGCAAGGCGTTACCACCATGCGCCGCCACCTCTCGGCGTACACCGGCGTGCCCGAGGACAGGCTCAACTTCGAAGTGCGCGATATCGGCGGCGGCTTCGGCCAGCGCACCCCGGCCTATCCTGAGTACTGCGCCCTGATGATCGCAGCCAAGGAGACCGGCAAGCCGGTCAAATGGGTCTCGACGCGCTCCGAGGCGTTCATGACCGACACCCACGGGCGCGCGAACATCATCGACGGCGCGCTGGCGGTCGACCGCGACGGCAAGTTCCTCGCGATGCGGCTCGACTGGGTGAACGACATGGGGTCGTATCTCTCGCCGGCGTCCATGGGCCACATCCGCAACACGACGACCTGCATGACGGGCGTCTACCGCATCCCCGCGCTCTACGCGACCTACCGGGTCGCGCTGACCAGCACGACGCCGGTCTCGTCCTACCGCGGCGCCGGGCGGCCCGACATCGCCTACGTCGTCGAGCGGCTGGTGAGCCAGGCGGCGGTCGACCTGAAGATGGACGCGGCCGAGCTGCGGCGGCGCAATTTCATCCCGCCTGAAGCATTCCCCTACAAAACGCCGACCGGCTCCACCTACGAGTACGCGGACCTGCCCGGCGTGCTGGCGAAGGCCCTCAAGCTCGCCGACTGGAAGGGCCATCAGCGGCGCCGCGCGCAGGCGGAGAAGAAGGGCAAGCTCCGCGGCATCGGCATTTCCACGGTGATCGAGAACTCTGGCGCGGGGCAGGCGGCCAAGGATGAAGTGGAGATCGTGCTCGAGCCCGGCGGCGAGATCACCGTCCACACCCAGGCCAAGGCGCAGGGGCACGGTCACGAGACGACCTTCGCCCAGATCGTAGCGGACGCGCTCGGCGTGCCGTTCGAGCGCGTGCGGATCGTGCAGGGCGCGCCCGGGGCGCAGCACCGGCTCCAGGGCAACCACACCGGCGGCTCGCGCAGCACGGTCGGCGCGGGGAGCGTCTGCCACCTCGCGGCGCTGAAGCTGGTCGAGCAGCTGCGCCCGCAAGCCGCGCTCGAGCTGGCGGTCGAGCCGTCGCAAGTGGAATACGCCGGGGGCGTATTCCATACGAAGGAGTCGAAGCGAAAGGTGCGCCTGGGGGATCTGGCGAAATCGAAGCCGGTCAGCGTTATCGCCGAGGGGAAGTTTGGATCCACTTTCCCCAACGGCTGCCACATCGCGGAGGTGGAGATCGACCTCGACACCGGTGAGGCCGAGATCGCCTCCTATTGCGCCGTTGACGACATCGGCACGGTGATCAACCATGCGGTCGTCGAAGGACAGCTGCACGGGGGCGTGGTGATGGGCGCGGGCCAGATCTTCGGCGAGCACATCGTGTACGACCGCGGTACCGGGCAGCTCCTCACGGGGAGCTTCATGGATTACGCGATGCCGCGCGCGGGGCTGCTGCGTGGCATCCGCGGCGCGGAGCATCCGACGCCGAGCAAGGTGAGCCCGCTCGGGGTCAAGGGGGTGGGCGAATCGGGTTGCACAGGATCGCTGCCGGCGCTCGCCAACGCGGTGATGGATGCGCTCGCGCCGCTCGGCATCGGGCACCTCGACATGCCGCTCACGCCCGCGAAGCTTTGGCACGCGATCCGGAAGGCAGAAAAGCAACCGCAGATAAACGCAGATAAACGCAGATAGGAACAGTGCAATATTGGAATTCTTTGCGGCTTTGCGCCTTTGCGTCGAGAATTTTGTATTTGAATCGGCGGGTATCGGCGTTAATCGGCGGCTAAATAGCGATACGGAGAGAGAACGATGTACACACTCAGCTACGTCAAGGCGAAGTCGGTCAAGCAAGCCGCCGATTTCCTCAACAAGCACCCGGAAGCCAAGCTACTCGCCGGCGGCATGACGCTGCTGCCGACGTTGAAGCAGCGCCTCGCCCGGCCCACGCACCTCGTGGATATCGCGAGCCTGGCCGAGCTCGGGAAGATCGAGGCAAAGGGCGGCAAGCTCGTCATCGGTGCGGGAGTGAAGCACCACGCCGTTGCCACCTCCGGGGTCGTGAAGAAGGCGATCCCCGCGCTGGCCGGCCTGGCCGGCGGGATCGGCGACCCCCAGGTGCGCAACCAGGGCACGATCGGCGGCTCGGTCGCGAACAACGACCCTGCGGCCGATTACCCCGCCGCGGTGCTGGGCCTCGACGCGACGGTCGTCACCACGAAGCGCCCGATTCCCGCCGACCGCTTCTTCAAGGGGCTGTTTGCCACCGCGCTGGAGGAGGGCGAGATCATCGTGCGCGTCGAGTTCCCGCTGCCGAAGGCGGCGGCCTACAGCAAGTTCCATCATCCGGCCTCCGGTTACGCGATGACCGGTGTCTTCATCGCCCAGACCGCGGGCGGCGTGCGGGTCGCGGTGACGGGAGCGGGGCCGGGCGTGTTCCGCTGGAGGGAAGCCGAGGCCGCGCTCGCGAAGAGCCTGAAGCCCGCCGCGCTGGAAGGGCTGAACCTCGACTCCAGCGGATTCAACAACGACATCCACGCCGACCGCGAGTACCGCGCCAACCTGGTGCGGGTGATGGCGAAGCGCGCGCTGGCGAAGCTCTCCGGCAGGAAGTAAGGCGGAACCGCAGATAAACGCGGATCAAAATCAACCACCAGCCACAGAGGACACAGAGTTCACACAGGGAGAATACGGGAAACGACATCAGGGATCTTTTTATTCTCTGTGTTCTCTGTGTTCTCTGTGCTCTCTGTGGCTAATGCTTTAAGGATTTGAAACCATGGCCAAGGTCACGATCAAGGTAAACGGCAAGAACCAGACGAAGACGGTCGAGGACCGCACGCTGCTGGTCAACTTCCTGCGCGACGAGCTCAAACTCACCGGCACGCATGTCGGCTGCGACACCAGCCAGTGCGGATGCTGCACGGTGCACGTCAACGGCCGGGCGCTGAAGTCGTGCACCCTGCTCGCGGCGCAGGCGAACGGCGCCGAAGTGGTGACGATCGAGGGCATGGCGAAGAACGGCAAGCTGCACCCCATCCAGCGCGCCTTCTCCGAATGCCACGGCCTGCAGTGCGGCTTCTGCACCCCCGGCATGATCATGGCGACGGCGGGGCTGCTCAAGGACAATCCCAACC
>JBIOVQ010000037.1:0-8253 GCA_044867805.1 Burkholderiales bacterium
GCCTGGCGCTTGCCCGGGACCCCCGCGGTCGCGCCCCGCGCCACCCACCAGAGGAAGCCGATGCCGATGACCCCCGCGATGAGCGCCATCACCAGCGAGTCGACGTTCAGCGCCCAGAAGCCGCCGCCCTCGCCCACCGGCTGGGTGAAAAACGTCAGGTGGTGCTGGATATAGCTCGTCGGGGTGAGTTCGGTGCCGGCAGCCATACTCGTCAACTCGGAATCAATACTCGCGCACGAAAAACGCCATAGCGAAAATTACCGCCGTCACCGCGAACGTTCCGACAAACGCCGCCACGACGACGTCCCGGTAGGTCACCAGCACGAGCCACAGCAGGATGACGATAAGGCCGATCTTGACGGCCTCGGCTCCCAGAGCGGCGAGCAAAACCCCCCCTGCGGACTGCGCCTTGCCCAACGAAACCGCGACCGCGGACGCCAATCCGGAGAGCATGCTGACCGCGCCACCCAGCGCCGCGGACAAGGCGCCGTGGGCGCCGATCCAGGCCCCTACTGCGAGCGTCACTGCGGCGGTGGCCAGTAACTGCCACCGGAGAACGGTGCGTACCGGCTTGGCCAGGTCACGAAGCATGGCGTTGGTTATTCTCCGCCCCCCGGCAAAGCGCGCGTAGTATAGCGTCCGGCTGGAGCTAGGGTCAATTTGCTGCGCTGCAGCAAACCTGCGGATTTGCGAGGTTATTTCAACTTGCGCAGCAGCGCGTCGAGTTGCTCCAGCGTCGAAAAGTGGATCACCAGTTTGCCGGTACCCGGCTTCATGCCGGTGCGTATGTTCACCGTAGTGCCCAGGCGCCCGCTCAGGTCCTCTTCGAGCCGCGCCACGTCCCGGTCAACCCGCCCGCGCGAACGCGCCGCCGTGCGGTGACTCATCGCGGCCACCCGGCTCTCGACCTGCCGCACCGAGAGCTGCTTCGCGACCGCCTCGCGCGCGAGCTCGATCTGCTTCAACGGCGGCAGCCCGAGCAGCGCGCGAGCGTGCCCCATGTCGAGCTTCCCCGCGCGCATCAATTCCTGCACCGGCGGCGCGAGCTCGAGCAGGCGCAGCGCGTTGGTGATGGCCGTGCGCGAGCGGCCGACCGCTTCGGCGGCTTCGGCGTGGGTCATGCCGAACTCCCCGATCAGGCGTTTCAGGCCGGCGGCCTCCTCGAGGGGATTCAGGTCTTCGCGCTGCAGGTTCTCGATCAGCGCCATGGCAAGCGCGCTCCGGTCGGGCACTTCGCGCACGAGCGCGGGCACGCTCGTCAGCCCCGCCATGCGCGCCGCGCGCCAGCGCCGCTCGCCCGCGACGATCTCGTAGCGGCCGGCCCCGAGCGGGCGCGCCAGTATCGGCTGCATCAGGCCCTGCGCCTTGATCGACGCGGCCAGGTCGGCCAGCGCCCCCTGGTCCATGTGCGTGCGCGGCTGGAAGCGGCCGGCCTGCAGCGCGTCCACCGCCAGCGTCGTCAACGTCTCGCCGCCCGCGGGCGTCGACTCGTCCGTCCCCAGCAAGGCGTCGAGCCCCCGTCCCAGCCCCTTGATCTTCGCCATCGTTGCGCTCCTCAGGCGTCCGCGCGGCTCAGCATCTCACCGGCGAGCGCAAGATAGGCTTGCGCCCCCTTCGAGGTGCTGTCGAACTTGAGCGCCGGCACGCCATGGCTTGGCGCCTCCGCGAGCCGCACGTTGCGCGGAATGATGGTGCGGTAGACCTTGTCGCCGAAGTGCTCGACCAGTTGCGCCGAAACCTGCAGCGAGAGGGTATTGCGCGGGTCGAACATGGTGCGCAGCAGGCCCTCGATCTCGAGCGACGGGTTGAGGTGGGCGCGCACCCGCTTGACCGTTTCCACCAGGTCGCTCAGGCCCTCCAGCGCGTAGTACTCGCACTGCATCGGTATCATCACCGCCTGCGCCGCCGTGAGGCCGTTGACGGTGAGCAGGTTCAGCGCCGGCGGGCAGTCGATCAGGACGAAGTCGTAGCCGTGCGCCACCTCCGCCACCGCGTCCTTGAGGCGCCGCTCGCGGTGCGCGACTTCCACCAGCTCGACTTCGGCGCCGGCGAGTTCGCGGTTGGCGGGCACGATGTCGTAGCCCCCGTTCTCCGAGCGCAGCGTGACTTCCGGAATGCGCTTGCTCCCCAGCAGCACGTGATAGACCGTCGCGCGCAGGTTGCGCTTGTCCACGCCGCTGCCCATCGTGGCGTTACCCTGTGGGTCGAGGTCCACCAGCAGCACCCGCCGCTGCGCCGCGGCGAGGCTCGCCGCGAGGTTGACCCCGGTCGTGGTCTTGCCGACGCCGCCTTTCTGGTTGGTGATAGCGAGTATCTTCGGCACGATCACACCGGCTCGATCAGCACGAGATGGCGCTGAGCGCGCAGCCCGGGCACGGCGAGAGGAATCACCTGCCGCGCCTGCCACGCTTGCGGCAGCTGGGCGATTTCGTCGTGGGGATGCACGCCCTTCATGGCAGCGAGGCGCCCACCCGGGGCAACGTGCCGGCTTGCCAGCCCGACAAACTCACCGAGGTCCGACAATGCGCGTGAGATCACGACTTCGAAACGTGCTGCCGGCTTCCAGCTCTCCGCCCGCTCGCAGGCAACGGCGACGTTGCCGAGCTTGAGTTCGGTGACCGCCTGCTGCAGGAAGGCCGCCTTCTTGTGGTTCGAATCGAGCAGCGTCACGTGCGCTGCCGGCAGCGCCACGGCGAGCGGTATTCCCGGCAATCCGGCCCCGCTGCCCACATCGAGTATCGTCGACCCCCCGGCGTGCGGCGCTACCGCCAGGCAATCCAGTAAGTGCTCGCTAACCATCCTTGGGGTCTCGCGCACCGCCGTCAGGTTGTAGACCCGGTTCCATTTCTGCAGCAGCCCCAGGTATTGGAGCAGCCGCTCCTGGGCGCCGGCCGGCAGCGTCACTCCCAGTTCCTTCACGCCTTGCGCAAGCTGCTGCGCAAGCGTCATGCGCTCTTGCCGATAGCGCCGCCCGCCGCGCCCGTCCCCGGCGCCGCGCCGCGGCGAGACCCGGCGAACTTCTGCTTGAGATAGACGAGCAGCACCGAGATCGCCGCCGGCGTCACTCCCGAGATGCGCGCGGCCTGGCCGAGCGTCTCGGGCCGGTGCAGGTCGAGCTTCTGCTGCACCTCCACCGACAGGCCGCGCAGCGCCCGGTAATCGACATCCTGCGGCAACCGCAGGCTCTCGTAGTGCGCGTAGCGCGCAATCTCGTCTCGCTGGCGCTCGATATAGCCCTGGTACTTGGCCTGGATCTCGACCTGCGCCGCGGCCTGTGGATCCTCCAGGCCCGGACCGGCGCCCGGCAAAGCCATCAGCTGCGAGTAACCGACGTCCGGACGCCGCAGCAGGTCGGCGAGCGTGTGCTCCCGCTCCAGCGGCTGGCCGAGGGTGCCTTCGGCCGCCCCGGCCGGGAGCAGGCGCGGATTGATCCAGGTGCCCTTCAGCCGCTCCTGCTCGCGCGCGATGGCCTCGCGCTTGCGCGAAAACGCGACCCAGCGCGCGTCATCCACCACGCCGAGGCCGCGGCCGGTTTCGGTCAGCCGCAGATCGGCGTTGTCTTCGCGCAGGGACAGGCGGTACTCGGCCCGGCTCGTGAACATGCGATAAGGCTCGGACACGCCGCGGGCGACGAGGTCGTCCACCAGCACGCCCAGATAAGCCTCGTCGCGGCGCGGGCACCAGGACTGGCGTTCCTTGACGAACAAGGCGGCATTGATGCCGGCGAGCAGTCCCTGCGCGGCGGCCTCCTCGTAGCCGGTCGTGCCGTTGATCTGGCCGGCGAAGAACAAGCCCCCTATCGCCCGGGTTTCCAGCGAGCGCTTGAGGGCGCGCGGGTCGAAATAATCGTATTCGATCGCGTAACCGGGGCGCGTCAGATGCGCGCCCTCCAGCCCGCGGATCGAGCGCACCAATTCGAGTTGCGCGTCGTAGGGCAGGCTCGTCGAGATGCCGTTCGGATAGAACTCGCTGACGGTCAGGCCTTCCGGCTCGAGAAAGATCTGGTGCGAGGCCTTGTGCGCGAAGCGCGTCACCTTGTCCTCGATCGACGGGCAATAACGCGGCCCGATGCCCTCGATCACCCCCGTGTACAGCGGCGAGCGGTCGAGCGCGGCGCGGATGACTTCGTGAGTGCGCGCGTTGGTGTGCGTGATCCAGCACGGCACTTGCCGCGGGTGCTGGTCGCGCCGGCCCAGGAACGAAAACACCGGCGTTGGCGCGTCGCCGGGCTGCTCCGTCATGACGGAGAAATCGATGCTGCGGCCGTCGATGCGCGGCGGCGTGCCGGTCTTGAGCCGCCCCGCCGGGAGCCTCAGCTCGCGCAGCCGCCGGGCCAGCGTCAGTGCGGGCGGATCGCCAGCCCGCCCTGCCTGATAATTCTTGAGCCCGACGTGGACCAGGCCGCCGAGAAAAGTACCGGTGGTGAGCACCACGGCGCGCGCGGAAAAGCGCAGGCCGATCTGCGTGACAACGCCGGTCACGCGGTCGCCGTCGAGCAGCAGATCGTCGACCGCCTGCTGGAAGATGCGCAGAGCGCGCTGGTTTTCGAGGCGGCCGCGGATCGCCTTTCGATACAGGACGCGGTCCGCTTGGGCGCGCGTGGCCCGTACCGCCGGCCCCTTGCGGGAATTGAGAATGCGAAACTGAATACCCGCTTCGTCGGTCGCCGCCGCCATTGCGCCGCCCAGGGCGTCGATTTCCTTCACCAAGTGCCCCTTGCCGATACCGCCTATCGAAGGGTTGCAGGACATCTGGCCCAGGGTTTCTATGCTGTGGGTCAACAGCAGGGTTTGGCAGCCCATCCGCGCGGCCGCGAGTGCGGCCTCGGTGCCGGCATGGCCCCCGCCAACCACAATAACATCATATTTATCAATTATTTGCATACGACATGGCCGCTGGCTGCATGAGGCGTAATGATACCTCGGCGGCTACGCCGACGAAAGTGGGCGTTCCACGTGGAACCGCTTTTGCTGCATTGCAGCATGCTGCTGGCTCGCCGTCCAGGCGCCTTGTTTCACGTGGAACATCGCGCCCTACTTCCCTATGCAGAAGCGGCTGAAGATCTCGCTCAGCAGATCCTCGGAGGTGAACTCGCCGGTAATCGTCCCGAGAGCGGCCTGCGCCAGGCGCAGCTCTTCGGCAAAAAGCTCCAGCTTGTCCATCGAGCGGCCGGCGCGCTCCAGGTGACTGCCCGCCTGCCCCAAGGCTTGGACGTGGCGCTCGCGCGCCATGAATAACCCCTCCCCGCTGCCCGCTTGCCAACCCACGCTCTCCAGCAGCGCTTGCTTCAGGAGATCCACGCCCGCCCCGGTTTTAGCTGAGAGTCGAAGTGTCGTAAGGTCCCCACTGCGCTCGCATCCTGGCGGGTGCCCGAGCAGATCAATCTTGTTCAGCACCCGGATTCGAGGCAGCGCCGCGGGGAATCTCTGCAGTATGCCCCGATCCGCAGGGGTTTCGCCCAAGGTCGCGTCCATCAACATCAGGACCACGTCCGCACGCTCGATGGCGGACCAGGTCCGCGCGATTCCCAGGCGCTCTACCGGATCGCTCGATTCGCGCAGTCCTGCGGTGTCAATCACGTGCACCGGGACGCCGTCCAGGTTGATGCTCTGGCGCACCGCATCGCGCGTCGTGCCCGGGATCTCCGTGACGATCGCGAGATCCTCGCCGGCAAGCCGGTTGAGGAGGCTCGACTTGCCCGCGTTGGGCCGCCCTGCGAGGACCACGTCCATGCCCTCGCGCAGCAGGCTCCCCTGACGCGAAGCCGACAGTACCTCTTCCAGCTTTGCCCGCAACCGGGACAGGCGGCCCTCGCCGTCACCGCGCTGGATGAAATCGATCTCCTCGTCGGGAAAATCGAGCGAGGCCTCGACCAGCGTGCGCAGCTCGACCAGCGCCCGCGTCAGCTCGCCGACCCGCTCCGAAAATGCGCCGCGCAGGGAGCGAAGCGCGCCGCGCGCCGCCGCCGCGGTCGCGGCGTCGATCAGGTCCGCGACGCTTTCCGCCTGCGCCAGGTCGAGCTTGTCATTGAGATAAGCGCGGCGGGTGAATTCCCCCGGTTGCGCCGCGCGCGCTCCCAGTTCGAGACACCGCTGCAGCAGCAGGTGGAGCACGACCGGGCCGCCGTGGGCCTGCAGCTCCAGGACGTTCTGTCCGGTATAGGACTGCGGCGCGGGGAAAAAGAGGGCGATGCCCTGGTCAATGACGTCGCCTCGAGCATCGATGAAATCCCGCACGACCGCTCGCCGCGGCGGGAGCGGGCTGCCAACGACGCCCGCGACCAGCGGCTGGAGAGCCGGCCCGGAGACGCGGATGACGCCGATTCCGCTACGCCCGGGAGCGGTGGCGATGGCAGCGATGATGTCGTCGTCGTTCATCGAGCCGCTTGAACTCCGTGCTGCTGCCCCCGCAGCTCGGCGGGCGAGACGTCAGCTCTTGCGCGCCGCTGCGGCTTCGCGTTCCAGCACGCGCGTGATGCGCCACTGCTGCGCGATCGAGAGTATGTTGTTGACGAGCCAGTAGAGCACCAGCCCGGCCGGGAAGAAGAAGAAGAAAATGCTGAATACGATGGGCATGATCTTCATGACCTTGGCCTGCACCGGGTCCGGCGGCTCCGGGTTGAGCAGCGTCTGCACCCACATCGTGACGGCCATCAGGATCGGCAGTATGAACCACGGATCCGGCGCGGCGAGGTCGTCGATCCACAGCATGAAGGGCGCGTGGCGGAGCTCGACGCTGGCCAGAAGAACCCAATAAAGTGCAATAAAAACAGGTATTTGCACCACTATCGGCATGCAGCCGCCGAGGGGATTGATCTTCTCGGTCTTGTAAAGCTCCATCATCGCCTGCTGCATGCGCTGGCGGTCATCGCCGTACTGGTCCTTCAGTTTCTGCAGTTTCGGCGCCAGCACCCGCATCCTGGCCATGGACCGGTAGCTCGCGGCCGAGAGCGGATAGAACAGCGCCTTGATGATAATGGTGAGAATGATGATCGCGACGCCCCAGTTGCCGACCCACTGGTTGAGCCACGCCAGCACCCAGAACAGCGGTACCGCGATCACCGTCAACCACCCGTAATCGATGGTGAGATCCAGGCCCGGCGCAATCTTCGATAGTTTCTCCTGCTCCTCCGGCCCGACGTAGAGCGGAACGCTCAGCGCGATCTGGGCGCCGGCCGCGACTGCGCCCGCAGGCACGATCACCCCGGCGGAGTACAGGTTGTCGTCCAGCTTGCGCGTGTAGAACTCCCGCGGCGTTCCGTTTTTCGGCAGCCAGGCGCTGAAGAAATAATGCTGCAGTATCGCGATCCAGCCGTCGTCGCTGTTCTTGGGGTAGGGCGTCTTGGCCTTGGCGACGTCCTCGAAGCTGAACTTCTGGAATTTCTCTTTTTCGGTGTACACCGCGATGCCGGTGAAGGTCGGCAGCATCGCGGAGTCGCCCGCCGGCGGGTTGCCGTCGCGCACCAGCTGAAAGTACGCGTACGGCTGCAGCGGCTTCCCGCCCTTGTTGACGAGCTCAAAGCCCACGTCGACGAGATAGCTGTTCCGGTGGAACCGGTAGGTTTTCACGACCTGCGCGCCGCTCGCTGCCGGCGCGGTAAGGCGCACTTCCACCGCGTCCTGTCCCTCGGCCAGCTCATGCCTGCTGGCGGAAGCTGCATACAGGGTGCGGTGATTGGGCAGGCCGTCTCCAATGAGCCCGGACTGCGCGACATACGTGCGCTCCGGAGATACTTCCAGGAGCACGAAATCCTTTTTCCTGTCCAGCGTATCGCGGTGCTTCTTGAATCGCACATAGCGCAAGTCGCCGCCTTCATTGCTGATACGCGCGACCAGGAGATCGGTCTCGACCTCGATCATGGCGCTCCCTTGGGCGGGCCCGGCGCGCTGCGGCTGCGGCTGCGCGGCCGCCGGAGGAGGGGCGAGCTTTTGGGTCGGCACCGGCACGTCGGCCGCGCTGGCTGGCGCTCCCTTGGCGGCCTTGCCCTTGTCCACGACGCTCGCCGGCGGCTTTGCCGGCTGCTGCTCTCGTTGCCACGCATCGAGCAGCATGAACACGGAGAAAGCAAAGACGAAGAAGAGGATCAGGCGCTGTGAATCCATGGGCGTGCTTTGCCGGCGTATTCTGCCGATCTAGCTGGCGCGTGGGCGCGTCGCAAGCTCTTCCAGCAGTCGCGCGAGCTCCGCCCGCGCCTCGGCGATGGAGCCCCCCTCCGGATAGCGCCGCAACTGGATGACGACATCCATGCCCCCG
>JBIOVQ010000038.1:0-2729 GCA_044867805.1 Burkholderiales bacterium
CATCATTGGCGGGCGCGGGCGTGCGCCGTGCTGACGGGAGCGGGCACGGTGCGGGACGACGATCCGCGGCTCACGGTGCGCGACGTGCCGACGACGCGCCAGCCGCTGCGGGTGGTGGTGGACAGCAAGCTCGAGACCCCGCCTGCCGCGAAGATACTCGAGGGCGGGGGCGTGCTGGTGGCGGCGGCGCGCGAGGACAAGGCCAGGATCGCCGCGTTGAAGGCAAAGGGTGCGGAAGTCATCGTGATGCCCAACCGCGAGGGCAAGGTGGAGCTGGGAGACCTGTTTCGCGAGCTCGGGCGGCGCGAGATGAACGAAGTGCACGTCGAGGCGGGCTTGCGGTTGAACGGCTCGCTGCTGCGCGAGGGCTTCGTGGACGAGCTGCTGGTCTACCTTGCGCCTTCGATCATCGGCGACAAGGCGCAGGGGATGTTCGAGCTGCCCGAGCTCGCCGACCTCGCCGGGCGGCGGCAGCTGGTGATCAGGGACCTGTGCGCGGTCGGAACCGACATCCGCGTAATGGCGAGGTTCGCGTAATGTTTTCCGGGATAGTCAGCGCGGTCGGCACGGTGCGGGAAACGCGGCGAGCCCCCGGCGGCCTGCGGATCGTCGTGGACGCCGGCAGGCTCGGCCTCGGCGACGTGGCGATCGGCGACAGCATCGCCGTGAACGGGACCTGCCTGACGGTCGTTGCGCGCAGGGGGCGGACATTCCGGGCCGACGTGTCGCGGGAGACGCTGGCGTGCACCGCCGGATTCGCGGCGGGCGGGCGCGTCAATCTCGAGAAGGCGCTGCGGGCGACAGACCGCCTGGGCGGGCACATGGTGAGCGGGCACGTGGACGGAGTGGGCAGCGTGACGCGCATCGAGCGCTCGGGCGGGGACCGGCAGCTTGCCGTGGCCGTCCCGAAAGCGCTTGCGAAGTACGTCGCGCGCAAAGGCTCGATCACGGTGAACGGCGTCAGCCTGACGGTGAACGAGGTCAATGGCGCGACATTCACGGCCAACCTCATCCCCCATACCCGGAAAGCAACGAATCTCGGCGACCTGCGCGAAGGCGACAGGGTCAACCTCGAGGTGGACATGCTCGCGCGCTACGTGGAGCGCCTGCAAGGCAAATGAAACCGCAGATGAACACAGATGAACACGGATAGAATAGTCTTGTTTCGCCGAGCGGGAACCTGACCGGCTGATGACCGTAACGCTTGTCGCTGCAAGGTAATGGGTAATCGGCGTGTATCTGCATTCATCGGCGGTTGCGTTTGAGCATTTGACATGAGCTCGAGACAGGAAACCGGCATCAGCCCCATTACCGACATCATCGCCGACCTGCAAGCCGGCCGGATGGTGGTCCTCGTGGATGAGGCGGATCGCGAGAACGAAGGCGATCTCCTGATCGCCGCCGAGTTCGTGACGCCTGAAGCCATCAATTTCATGGCGCGCTACGGGCGCGGACTCATCTGCCTCACGCTGACCGAGGCAAAGTGCCGCAGCCTCAACCTGCAGCCGATGACCGCGACCAACCGCTCGCCGCTCGGCACGAATTTCACGGTCTCGATCGAGGCGGCGCAGGGGGTCACCACCGGAATTTCGGCCGCGGACCGCGCGCGCACGGTACAGGTCGCGATCCGGCCGGACGCGGCGCCGGCGGATCTCGTCCGGCCCGGGCACATATTCCCGCTGATGGCGCAGGACGGCGGGGTGCTGATGCGGGCGGGGCACACCGAGGCCGGGTGCGATCTGGCGCGGCTGGCGGGGCTCGCGCCGGCGGCGGTGATCTGCGAAATCCTCAAGGACAGCGGCGAGATGGCCCGGCTCCCGGACCTGATCGAGTTCGCCGGGCGGCACAAGCTGCGGATCGGGACGATCGCCGATCTCATCGAGCACCGCAGCCGCACCGAGGCGCTGGTCGCGCGGGTGGCGGAGCGTGACGTGGAGACCGCGCACGGGCGCTTCCGGCTCCACATCTACAGCGAGCGGGTCGGGGCGGCGACGCACCTCGCTCTGGTGAAAGGCCGGCCCGGGCCGGCACGGGAGGTGCTGGTGCGGGTCCACGAGCCGTTGTCGGTGATGGACCTTCTCGACCTGCGCAGCGGCAGCCACTCCTGGAACTTCAACGACGCGCTCGCCGCGGTCAGCCGCGCGGAATGCGGCGTGGTCGTGCTGCTGCACCGGCAGGAATCGGCCGCGGACCTGCTGGAGCGCGCGCAGGCGGGCGAAGGCGGGGCGGTCGCGCCCGCCATCGCGCTGAGGAACTACGGCATTGGCGCGCAGATACTCAGGGACCTGGGCGTAAGAAAGATGCGGCTGATGGCCTTGCCGCGCCCCATGCCCAGCATGGCCGGCTTCGGGCTGGAGGTCATCGGTTACCTCCAGCCGCCGACAAAGGGAGATAAAGCGTGAATAGTGATTAGTGAATGGTGATTAGTAAGACCGGTACTTGCCTAGTCACCAATCACCAATCACGAATCACGGTTCTCAAATGGCGCGCAAGGACGACAGCGGGAAGCCCGACCTGAACGGCGCGGGGCTGCGCGTCGGGATCGTGGTGGGCCGCTTCAATCAGCAAATCGGTGAGCGCCTGCTCGCCTCCTGCACCGCGGAGCTGGCGCGACATGGTGTGCGCGAGCCCGACGTCCGCGTCATCACGGTTCCGGGAGCGCTGGAAATCCCGCTTGCCCTCCAGAAGATGGCCAATACGGGAAAGTACGACGCGCTGATCGCGCTTGG
>JBIOVQ010000039.1:0-10055 GCA_044867805.1 Burkholderiales bacterium
AGATGGCGCTCGACATCGGCGCCTGCCCCTACGGCAACTGGTCGGGCCGCCACGCGGTTTCGTGGGAGCGCCACGCGCCGGAGTTCGGCGAGGTCGAGCGCTCGCACGACCCGTACCGGCACAGCTACCCGCTTTCCATCATGATCAACGCGGAAGGCAGGCGCTTCGTGGACGAGGGCGCCGACTTCTACAACTACACCTACGCCAAGTACGGCGCCGAAGTGCTCAGGCAGACCGGGCAGTACGCCTACCAGGTGTTCGATGCCAAGGTGAAGCCGCTGCTGAAGAAGGAGTACAGCGGCCGCAACGTCACCCGTTTCACCGGCAACACGCTGGAAGAGCTCGCGGCCAGGCTGGAAGGCGTGAATGGAAAGTCATTCCTGCAGACCGTGCGCGAGTACAACGCGGCGGTGCGCACCGACGTGCCGTTCAACCACGCGGCGCGGGACGGGCGCTGCACGGCCGGCATCGAGCCCCCAAAATCAAACTGGGCGAACACGCTCGACACGCCGCCGTTCGAGGCCTACGGCGTAACCTGCGGCATCACTTTCACGTTTGGAGGGTTGCGTATCAACCACGAGACCGGCCAGGTGTTCGACGTGCATTTCCACCCGATCCCCGGCCTCTACGCCGCGGGCGAGATGGTGGGTGGCCTGTTCTACTTCAACTACCCGGCGGGCACCGGGCTGGTATCGGGCCTGGTCTTCGGCCGGATCGCGGGCAGCGGGGCGGCCACCGCCGCCAGGGAAGCGAAAATCTAGACGCAAAGGCGCGAAGCCGCAAAGGAATCCAGAAATGAAACCCAAGAGCAGGTTACGTCTGCTCAGGATTTGATTCAATTATTCGTGTTTTCTTTGCGTCTTTGCGACTTTGCGTCGAGCCGGGGCCAGACTGGCTACTACCTAGACGCGAAGCCGCCAAGCCGCAAAGAAATACGAACTTAAAATTAAGAACAAGAAGACCGATTTGGAGTTTGATTCAATCGTTCATGTTCCTTTGCGTCTTTGCGACTTTGCGTCGAAGGTTCGGTAGGCGTAGCGCGGGGCCGCCTCAAAGCTTCATTTCGCGGATGAGCTTGGTCCACGCCGCGAGCTCGGAGTGCACGAAAGCCGTGAATTCAGCGGGCGGCTGGCCGCCGGCGATCGCACCCTCGGCCGCAAGGCGTTTCACGGTCTCGGGGTCGCCCAAGACCTTGGCGACCGCCTGGTAAACCTGGGAGACGACGCGTTCCGGCACCGCAGCGGGCGCGAACAGCCCGAACCACCCCGCCTTGTCGTAGCCCGGCACTCCCGCCTCGTCTACGGTCGGCACATCCGGCAGCAGTTGGGCCCGCTGCTTCGTGGTCACCGCGAGCGCACGCATCCGGCCCGATTGCACGAACGGATATGCCGACTGGATGCCGGGCAGCAGTACCTGAACCTCGCCGCTCATGAGCGCGATCTGGGCTGGGCCCGCTCCCTTGTACGGCACCGGCGCCATCTTGATCTTGGCCATGTGCATGAACAGCTCGGCGGTGAGGTGGATGTTGCTGCCGCGCCCTGCATGGCCGTAGAGAATTTCACCGGGATGCTTGCGGGCCAGCGCGAGCAATTGCTTGAGGCTCTTCACGGGCATCGAGGGATGCACCACCAGAAGGTTCGGCGTCGAGCCGAACATCGTGATCGGCTTGAAGTCCTTCACCGGATCGTAGGGCAGGTCCTGGTAAAAGTTCGGGGCGAAGGTATAGCTCGCCGAGGTGAACAGGAACGTGTAGCCGTCGGCGGGCGCCCGCGCGACCAGCGCCGCGCCGATCGTGCCGCCCGCGCCGGACCGATTGTCTATGACTATGGTGGTGCGGAGGATTCCCGTGAGCCGGTCCGACACGAAGCGGGCGAGGAGGTCGGTGCCGCCTCCCGGCGCGAAAGGGACCACGAGCCGGATCGGTTTTTCCGGATACTTGTCGGCGGCGGCGGCCGGCGGCGCCGGCAGCGCGACGATGGCGGCAAACAGCGATGCTTGGGCAAAGCGCAGCATGACTTCCTCCTCGTTATCGTTGGGTCCCGTCTCCTGCTGCCGGCGGCGGGCCGCGCCGGGCGCCGCCCTGTTCCATAACGTGGACGCCGATCTGGAGAATAGTTCTTTTTCGAAGTCAGTGGAAGAGGGCGGGAAAGCGAGGCGGAAGGAAGCAGGCTGCAGGCGGACGGGCGATAGAATGACCTGCGTAAGCGCCAGCTGTGAGCCGCCAGCATTCAACAACTGGCAGCTGGCGTCTGGCAGCTCGGTCGTCAGGCTGTCGCCCGCGCCGGCCGCAGCATACCGACGATCACCGCCATCATCGCCACCACGACGATCGCGCAGATGGCCGCGATCAGCTCGAGCGCCTGGGGTAGCGTCTCGCGCGCGAGCGCGCTCCCGTACACGGCGGTGGCGAGGCTTCCGAGCAGCGCGATGCCGAGCGCGCCGCCCAGCTCGGAGGCGGTTTCCGAGATGCCGGCCGCCGCCCCGGCTCGTTCGGGCGGGGCAGCGCCGATGATCAGGTCGTTGGCCAGCGTGAATACCGGCGCGAGGCCGATCGACTGCAGGACCATTCCGGCAACGAGGACGCCCGGCCCGGATGTCGAGCTCACCTGCGTCAGCATCAGGTAGCCGGCCGCGGCGAGCACGAGCCCTCCGGTCATGACGTGGGCGGGATGCATGGTGCGCACCAGGCGCGGCGAGACCATGGAACCGAGGACGAATCCGAGCGCGAAGGGCACCGTCCACAGCCCCGCTACCAGCGGCGTCATCCCGAGCACGAGTTGCAGATACTGGATCGTGAACACGAAAATGCCGAAGACGACGAGCGTGCCGAGCATGTAGATCACGAGCGCGGCGCTGAACGCCGGCACCCGGAACATGCGCAGGTCGATCAGCGGATCGGCGATCGTGTTCTGTATGCGCACGAACAGCACCGCGAGCAAGACGCCAGCGGCAATGCTCGCCGCGGGAAGCCAGCCCAGGCCGTCCTGGGCGGCCTGCTTGAGGCCGAAGATGAGCAGCAGCACCGCTGCCAGGGAGAGCGCCGCGCTGGGCAGATGGAGCGCGCCGGCCTCGGGGTCGCGGTACTCGGGCAGCAGCACCGGCCCCACGGCGAGGAGCAGCGCCATCACCGGGACTGCGAGGAGGAACACCGAGCCCCACCAGAAGTACTCGAGGAGCGCTCCCCCGAGCAGCGGTCCGATCGCCGCGCCGACGGAGTAGCTGGTGATCCACACGCTGATCGCGAAAGTGCGCTCCTGCGGATCGTGGAACATGTTGCGGATCAGCGACAAGGTCGAAGGCGCGAGGGTCGCGCCCGCGACGCCGAGCACGGCGCGCATCGCGATCAGCATCTCGGCGCTGGTCGAGAACGCGGCGAGCACCGACGCGGCCCCGAACACGGCGGCACCGATCAGCAGCAGCCGCCTGCGGCCGATGCGGTCGCCAAGCGTGCCCATGGTGATGAGCGAGCCGGCCACGAGGAAGCCGTAGATGTCGATGATCCAGAGCAGCTGGACGCTGGTCGGACGCAGTTCCTCCTGCAGCGCAGGCACCGCCAGGTTCAGCACCGTCAGGTCCATCGAGTAGAGCAGGCAGGGCAGGGCGATCACGCCGAGCCCTATCCACTCGCGGCGCGTCGCTCTGGGTGGCGAAAGGGTGCTCATGACAGCTGGTCGAACGGCGTGGGCCGGATTCGACAGCGCCCAGGTTCTAGCTCTTCAGCCGGTAGCCAGTCCTGAAGATCCACGCCACCACCGCCAGGCACACCACGAAGAACGCCAGGGTCGCCGCGAGGCTCACCCCCACGGGAACATCCGCCGTGCCGTAGAAGCTCCAGCGGAAACCGCTGATGAGGTAGACGATCGGGTTGAACAGGCTGAACGCGCGCCACGCCGGCGGCAGCATGTCGATCGAGTAGAACGCGCCGCCGAGAAACGTGAGCGGCGCGATGATCAGCATCGGGACGAACTGCAGCTGGTCGAAGCCGTCCGCCCAGATGCCGAGGATAAAGCCGAACAGGCAGAAGGTCGTCGCGGTCAGCACCATGAAGGCGATCATCCACAGCGGGTGGGCGATGCTCACGGGCACGAACAGGTTGGCGGTCGCCAGGATGATCGTTCCGAGGAGGACGGACTTGGTCGCCGCCGCGCCGACGTAGGCGAGCACCATCTCGGAAGCCGAGATCGGCGCGGACAGGACCTCGTAGATCGTGCCGGTGAACCGCGGCAGGTAGATGCCGAATGACGCGTTGTTGAGGCTTTCGGTGAAGAGCGCAAGCATGATGAGGCCGGGCACGATGAAAGCGCCGTAGGGCACGCCGTCCACCTCGCTCATGCGTGAGCCGATCGCGGCGCCGAACACTACGAAGTAGAGCGAGGTGGTGATCACCGGCGCCGCCAGGCTCTGCCACAGCGTGCGCCGGAAGCGCGCCATCTCGAACCGGTAGATCGCCGCGACGCCGTAGCGGTTGAATCTCATGTCCGCTCGCTCACCAGGCTGACGAAGATGTCCTCGAGGGAGCTCTGCCGGGTGTTGAGGTCCTTGAACCCGATGCCCAGCTCGCCCAGGCGCCGCAGCAGCGCGGGGATGCCGGTGCGCTCCTCGGCCGCGTCGAAGATGTACTCGAGCTCGGTGCCCCCGGCGCTCAGCACCAGTCGCCAGTCGGCGAGCCCCGCAGGAATCGCCGCCAGCGGCTCCTGCAGGTGGAGCGTCATCTGCTTCTTGCCGAGCTTCTTCATCAGCGTCGCCTTCTCCTCGACCACGATCAGCTCGCCCTTGCTGATGACGCCGATCCGGTCGGCCATCTCCTCGGCCTCGTCGATGTAGTGCGTGGTGAGGATGATGGTCACGCCGCTCGAGCGCAGGCGCCGCACCAGCGCCCACATGTCGCGCCGCAGCTCGACGTCCACGCCCGCGGTGGGCTCGTCGAGAAACAGGATCTCCGGCTCGTGGGCCAGCGCCTTGGCGATCAGCACCCGCCGCTTCATCCCGCCCGACAGGGTCCTGATCCTGTCGTGGCGCTTGTCCCACAGCGCGAGATCGCGCAGCACGCTCTCGAGATGCGACGGGTTCGGCGCGCAGCCGAACAGGCCCCGGCTGAAGGTCACGGTCGCCCACACCGTCTCGAAGGTATCGGTGGTCAGCTCCTGCGGCACCAGGCCGATCTTCGAGCGCGCCGCGCGGTAGTCGCGCACGATGTCGTGGCCATCGGCAAGCACCGTGCCCCGGCTCGGCGTAACGATTCCGCAGACGATGCTGATCAGCGTGGTCTTCCCGGCGCCGTTGGGGCCCAGCAGCGCGAAGATCTCGCCCTTGCGGATGTCCAGGCTGACGTTCTTCAGCGCCTGGAGGCCCGAAGCATAGGTCTTGCCCAGGCTCGAGATGGAAATGACCGGCGGCACCGGTGCCAGGTCAGCCCGCTGGGCGGCTCGCATTTCGAACGCGGAGACTTCCCTGTTCATGAGGCACTGGCCCGGCGCAAAAAATCGCGATGCTGGGCCGCCGGCGGGAGTTAGTCCAATTAATTGTTCTCATGAGCTGCATAAGACGCTCTTTGGCGGAAAGCCGATGCTGCCGTCACTCCGATTTCGTCCCGAGCTTGGTGCCGAGCCCGTATAGCATGCCGGCCCAGCGTCCCTCGGTGCGGCTCGCGTGGCTTGGCGGCACGTTCTCGTGCACCAGCCTGAGCTCGCAGCCCGTCTCGAGCGGCACGATCTCGGCCGCCACGCGGGTTGCGACCCGCGGGCTGTTCTCCATGAAGAGCGTGAACACCAGGCGCCGGGGCGGGACGATCTCGAGATACTCGCCGGCGTGCTCGATCTCCTCGCCGCCCTGCCGATCCACGAAGCGGAATGAGCCCCCGACCCGCGCGTCGATTTCCACGCGCGCCATCGGATGCGATGCCGTCGCGAACAGCCAGGCGCTCGCCATCGCGGGATCGAGCCAGGCGTCGAAGACGCGCTCCGGCGGTGCCTCGAAGCGCTGCGCGACGCGGATCTGAGCGGTTGGCTGGCCCATTGTCGGCGCGTCTACGCTGCCGTGATCGAGTCGACCCTGTCCGGGTAGAACGCAAGCAGCTCCTTGATGACGCCCATCTCGTCATACGGCGTCTCGTAGCTCCAAACCGCGTTCTCCGCCATCCGGCCGCCGGACGAGAGGGTGTAATACGACGCGTGGCCCTTGAAGGGGCAATAGGTGGTATGCGTCGTGCGGACAAACCGCTCCATCTTCGCGTCCTTGCGCGGAATGTAGTAGACGGCGGCGTAGTTGCCTTCGTCCATGCGGACCGCTTCCCTGCTGTCGGCGATGACCTCGCCGTTGAAGGTCACGCGCACGCGCACGCCGGCCGGCTTCGTCGTGATTCGATGCTCCGGGTTGCTCTTGTAGCCGGGACCGCTGTTGCTGCTCATCTGTATCTCCTTTCTCAAAGGTGAGCGAGGGTCAACCGCCTCACCCATCACGCTTCATCCCTTCGCGCGCCGCAGCTCGCTCGCGCGGATCATTTCAGCGAGGTCCGCGGCCGGGCGAATCTCGAACGGGCCCGCGCGCACGCCGGGGTGCTTCGACATCAACTGAATGGCGTGGTTGAGGTCGTTGGCCTCGAGGATCAGGATGCCGCCGATCTGCTCCTTGGTTTCCGCATAGGGGCCGTCGGTGACCGCGACCTTGCCGTTGCGAAAGCGCAGGGTCACGGCGTTGTCCGGCGGTTGCAGCGCCTCGCCGCCCGCGAAGTGCCCGTTCTTGCGCAGCACGTCGTCGTAGCCGAAACATTCGTCGATCATCGCGTTGCGCTCGCGCTCGGGCGTGTTCTCGAGCTTGCCCGGCTCGATGTATCCAAGGCACACGTATTTCATGATGCCGCCTCCAGGGGGCGCACTTCGACTGCGCCGCCGTAGGGTATGGTCGGAATGCGCTTTGCGATCGAGATCGCCTCGTCAAGGTCCTTGCATTCCACCACGTGGTAGCCGCCAAGCTGCTCCTTGGTTTCGGCGAAAGGTCCATCGACTACGACCGGCTTGCCGCTCCCATTGCGAACGGTGGTGGCGGTCGCTGTCGGCCGCAACTTTCCGGTGCCAACGTGCTGACCGCTGTTGTCGAGGCTATGCAGCAGCGCGCCGTAGTCCCGCATGATCTCGTCGCGCCGCGCTTCCGGAATCGCGTCCCATTGCTTCTCGTTGAAGCAGCACATCAACAGGTAGCGCATCGCGTTCCTCCTAGCCGTCGACCAATACCTTGAATCCGCCGTAGATCATGCGCTTGGCGTCGAAAGGCATGTCCTTCATATCACCCATGCCGGTGATGCGCTTGTCCTTCATCACCTTGGCGTTGACGCGGTCGCGGTCCTTGCGCGACTTGTACACGATGTAAGAAAAGAACACCGTTTCCCCGCGCTTGAGCTTGACGCTCTGCGGAAACGACGTGCGCTTGCCCGGCTTCACGTCGTCGGCGATGCACTCGCGGAACTCGAGCGCGCCATGCTCGCGCCATACCTTTCCCGCCTTCTGCGCCATGCGCCGGTACGCCTGCAACTTCTTCCTCGGGACGGGCAGAACGAATCCATCTACGTATGCCATATCGTGTCTCCTTTATCAGGGTTGTCCAATTACCCCCACCCTATCCCTCCCCCTTACCAAGGGGGAGGGGATGGAGAGGGGGTTTGCCGCGCTGCTGCGCTGCGGCCGCTGCGACCGTTTCCCGTATGGGCCGTATCGGCCGCACCTCGATGCTGCCCACCCTCGCCGGCGGGATCTTCGAGGCGATCTGGATCGCCTCATTGAGGTCCCTGGCCTCGATCATGTAGAAGCCGGCGAGCTGTTCCTTGGTCTCGGCAAAGGGCCCGTCGGTCATGGACACCTTGCCATTCCTGACCCGCACGGTGGTTGCCGTCTGCACGGACTCGAGGGCTTCGGAGGCTACGCAATGGCCGCTCTTTCGTATTCCCGTGTCGAAGGCCACGCACTCTTCGTCGGGCAGCTCGCCCAGCCGCTTTTCATCCAGGTACACCAGGCACAGATATTTCATCGCATGCTCCGGATCATGTTGAAAGTGGATGCAGACGTCCCGGTGCCCAGGAACGTCCTACGATGCGTGGGCTCCGATGGCGCGCAGCGTGCGCTCGTCCTCGGCGATCGGCCGCACTTCGACACAACCAATCCGTGCACCCGGTATTCGAGCGGCCACCTGGATCGCCTCGTTCAAGTCCCGAGCCTCTATGACGTAGTAGCCGCCGAGCTGCTCCTTGGTTTCGACGTACGGACCGTCCGTGGCCGAGACCTTGCCGTTGCGTACCCGGATGGTCGTTGCGGCCGCGGGGGGCAGGAGCCGGTTACAGCCGACGAGATGGCCGCTGCTGCGGATCGTCTTGGTGAACTCGGCGTAGTCCTGATAGTGCTGCTCCGCATCGGCCTCCGGCATCTGCTCCATCATCTTTTCGGCGCAGATCAGACACAGGTATTTCATGGTTCCCCCTCCTTCCTGCCTACGCGCGCGCGTAGGCCTGCTCGAGCCGGGCGATGTCGAGCTTCTTCATCTGCAGCAGTTCCTTCATGACCCGCTCCGACTTGCGGCTGTCCTTGTCCTGCAGCATCGCGGCGAGCGCGGTGGGAACGACCTGCCACGAAACCCCATACTTGTCCTTGAGCCAGCCGCACTGCTGCGCTTTCTGGTCCCCGCCGCGCCCGAGCTTGTCCCAGTAGTGGTCGAGCTCCGCCTGGTTGTCGCAGTACACCTGGAACGACACGGCTTCGTTGAACTTGAACACCGGGCCGCCGTTGAGCGCGGTGAATGGCTGGCCGTTGAGCTCGAATTCGACGGTCAGCACCGAGCCCTCGGGCTTGCCGTGTATCTCGCGCCCTTCCTTGCCATAGCGGCTGATCCTGCCGATCCGGGAATTCTTGAAAATGGACGTGTAAAACTTCGCTGCTTCCTCGGCCTGGGTGTCGAACCACAGGCATGGAGTGATCCTTTGCATGGTGTTGGCTCCTTGCGGTGATTGGGGTTGGCGCTCAGGCGCCGCCCATCTGCTGCATCGCCCGTTGCGCGTCTTCCATGCTCACGTCGCGAATGTGCGTGCCCACCGACCAGTGATGGCCGAACGGGTCCTCGATCTTGCCGTAGCGATCGCCCCAGAACGCGTCGGCGACGGGCATCGTGACCTTGGCGCCGGCGGCGACCGCGCGGGCGACGAACGCGTCGGTGTCCTTGACGTACAGGTGGAGGGTGACCGGCGAGCCCTTCAGGGATTTCGGGCTGAGCGCGCCCCACTCGGGCATTTCATCGACCAGCATCACGGCCGAGCCTTCGATGCGGATCATCGCGTGCATGATCCTGCCCTCGGGCCCGGGCAGGCGCGCCTCTTCCACGGCATTGAACGCTTTCTTGTAGAACTCGATGGCAGCGGCAGCGCCCGCGCAAACGAGGTGCGGCGTCACCGTGTGCATTCCGTCGGGAATCGGTTTGACGTTGGGCATGGTTGTATCTCCAGTATGATGGTTGCGCTTACTTCTTCCTGCTGGCGGCGGCGACCTGCTCGTACACGCGCTGCGCCTGTTGCTGCAGCTCGGGGGTGAACTCGGCGCCGAAGTCCTCGGGCTCGAACAACTGGCGGATCTCGATCTCGGAGTCCCCCGGCATGGGGTTGGGGCAGCGCTTGACCCATTCGATTGCCTCCTGCTTCGACTTCACCTGCCAGATCCAGAATCCAGCAACGAGCTCCTTGGTCTCGGCGAACGGGCCGTCGACCACCGTGCGCTTCTTGCCGGAGAATTTCACGCGCGCGCCCTTTGAGCTCGGGTGCAGCCCATCGCCCGCAAGCATGATCCCCGCTTTCGCCAGCTCCTCGTTGTATTTGCCCATCGCGGCAAGCAGTTCCTGGCTGGGCATCACGCCGGCCTCCGAGTCCTTGGTCGCCTTTACCATCACCATGAATCGCATTGCTGTATCTCCTTGAAAGTTAGGGGTTCTGTCCCATGCCTTGCCGCGAGTATGTGTCCTATAGTCGATCGGCGACGCGAGAAATCGACAACCCCCACCCATCCCTCCCCCTTATCAAGGGGGAG
>JBIOVQ010000040.1:0-11231 GCA_044867805.1 Burkholderiales bacterium
GAGCAAGGTTGGACGAGTGGACGCCCTGGTGCTGTCGCACGGCCATCGCGATCATGCAGGCGCCCTCAAGCTCGCCCAACAGGTCGGGAGTCCTCCTCTCCAAGCAACCCGGAGCGTGCTCGCGAGGCTCGGCAGCGACGGAACCGCGCTGCCGCTCAACGGAACGGCGGAAGTCTGCGGCGTCACGGTGCGCACCGGCCGCAACGGCCATGCGCCGGGCGGCGTCTGGCTGCACCTCGACGTCGGCGATGGACTGCTCTATACCGGCGACTACGGCGTCGAATCGCCGATCTACGCGTTCGACGCGCCTCCGCCCGCTGCTACGCTGGTCCTGGACGGCTCCTACGGCGACTATTCCGGATCGATGGAGGATTGCCTCGGCCGCTTCGGCGCGGTGCTGGACCGCGGCGCCGCCCTGTTCCCGGTTCCTGCCGATGGACGCGGCCCGGAGATGGCGTATCACCTCGCGCACGCTCGTGGAGTGCTGCCGTGCATTGGCAGGGATCTGCGCGCATCGCTGGAGCGCATGGCGGCTGGCGAGAAGGACAGCCTGCGCAGCGGCGTGGCGGAGGAACTGGCGCGCGTTGCGCGCGACGCGCCGCCCATTACGGATCCCCGCGGACTGCTTCTGGCCGGGCGGGCGGACGCGGGCGAGGGGGAGGCGGCGGAGCTGGCGGCGCGCTGGGAAGGCGAATCCGCGCCCGATATTGTCTTCAGCGGATACTTCCCGCCAGGCTCGCCGGCGCAGCGCCTGGTGGACTCGGGGCGAGCGCGCTACATCCGGTGGAACGTCCACCCGCGGCTGAGCGACAACGCATCGCTCGTGCGGGCGGTCAAGGCCCGCACGGTCATGCCGGCTTTCGCCGATGCGCGCCACCTGGATGCATGGAGAACGGCGTTCGCCCCGGCCCGCGTCTCGCTCGAGCGCGAGGCCGCGCTCTGATTCAGGAGCGTGATTCGTGATTAGTGATTGGTGATTGGATCGAGCTATGGACTCCAGCGTAGCTTGGTCTTGGCCCATTCACTAATCACCATTCACCAATCACGCCTGTGGAGCCGAGATGAGCAAGACGCATACCTCCGAGATCCCGTTGTTCGGGAGCGTGTTCTACTTCCTCCGGCACGGGGAAACCGAGTTCAACCGGCAGAAGCTGATCGCGGGTTCGACCGACGTCGAGTTGAACGATACGGGCCGCGCGCAGGCGCGCGCGGCGGTGGAGCTGGTCCGGCCTCTCGGCATCAGCCACATCGTGTCGAGCGGACTGCGGCGCGCGCGCGATACGGCCGCGATCCTGGCGGCGGCGCTCGGGATTCCTCGCGCCGTTGTAGCGGGGCTCGCGGAACGCAACTGGGGCGAGCTCGAAGGCCAGCCGCAGGCTCTGCGCGGCCCCGGTGGGACGCCGCCCGGCGCCGAGACGGTGGACCAGTTCGTTTCACGCACCCGCGCGGCACTGGCGGAGATCGATGCGAACGGCACCCCGCTCGTCGTTGCGCACTCGGGGACGTTTCGTGTGCTGTGCCGCCTGCTCGCTCTCGATGCGGGCGAGCCCATCTCGAATTGCCACCCCGTGCGGTTTACGCCGCCGGAGCGGGCGGGAGCGGGGTGGTCAATGACGCTTCTCTAGCCGTCAGCCGTCAGCCCTCAGCCGTCAGCGTCAGCAAGAGACAACCACGTACCGACCGCTGCCAACTGGCAGCGGGCGGCTTAGGGTCCCTCCCCGCCGCTAACCGGGCAGGAGGGGAATGAAAGATACTCCCCTCCTTTTCAAGGAGAGGTGGCGTGAAGCGCCGGGGTGGTTGAGACTGTTTTGGACCGAATCACGATCGGCGCCGTTCTACCTTCTGACGGCCGACGGCTGACAGCTGACGGCTTCACGCCTTCAGCGTGAAGGGATTGAAATCCGTGCCCCGGTCGTAATAGTCCTCCTGCTCGGCCCGCTTGAGCCAGCCGACGACCTTGTAGGTGACGGGCGTGAAGACGACCTCGACGGCCACCTTCGCCACGAACTGGGCTAGCATCACGAGCGGCAGCTTCTCGTCGGGAATGATGCCGCCGCCGTAGAAGGCGAGGGGGTAGAACAGCGCCGAGTCCACCGCCTCTCCGACGATGGTGGAGCCGATCGTGCGCGACCACAGCCACTTGCCGGCTGTAAGGATCTTCATCTTCGCCAGCACGTACGAATTGACGAACTCGCCGCAGAAATAGGCGAACATCGAGGCTGCGACGATGCGCCAGGTGGAGCCGAAGGCGATCTCGTATGCGCCCTGGTGCTGCCAGAACGGCGCCGGCGGCAGCGCCACCACCACCGCGGCCATGAACGAGGCAAACCCGAGCCCCGCGAAGCCGGCCCAGATCACCTTGCGCGCGCGGGCGTAGCCGTAGACCTCGGTGAGGATGTCGCCGAAGACGTACGAGATCGGGAAGAACAGCGCGCCGGCGCCGATGATGAAAGTGCCGATCACCGGCAGCTCGAGTTGCGCGATCTTCGCCGGGCCGATCAGGTTGGAGCAGATCAGCACCGTGACGAACGCCGCCATCACGAATTCGTAATAGCGGTAGCTGCGTGCTTCGCTCATATGAAGCGTGACACGATAAACCGTGACACGATGATTCGTGACGCGATAAGGCGTGACACGATGAGGCGTGGTATGGCCAATGATTCCTGTCTGGAACTTAAAGGGCTAAACGCGCTTCACCGCGTCACGCTTCATCGCGTCACGCGGTTCCGCGTCACGCACTACCGCGTCACGCTTCATCAGATCAGCGGAGCTGAGCAGTGCTGGGCGAAGCCCGGCCGCTGCTTGAGCCGCGCGTAATAGGCCGCGAGCCGCGGGTAGTCGGGACGCTCGATCGGCAGCAGGAACCAGCGGTGCAACGCCACACCCATGGGAATGTCGCCCATCGTGAAGGCGTTGCCCGCCATGTAGGGGCCGTCGGCGAGGTTCAGCTCGACCATCTTGAGGTTGTCGGCCATCTTCCTGCGCGCATCCTCGACCGCCTTCATGTCGCGCTTGTCGGCCTCGACGCGCACCAGGTTCCAGAACACCGGCCGCAGGTTTGGCCACAGCGTCGTGCTGTACCACTCCATCCAGCGGTCGGCGTTGGCGCATACTTTCTCGTCGTTGGGCCACAACGTGCCCCGTCCGTGCTTGCGGGACAGGTAGCGGACGATCGCGTGGGACTCCCACAGGATCAGGCCGTCATCCTGGATCGTCGGCACCAGCCCGTTGGGATTCATCGCCAGGTACTCGGGCGTGTTGTTCACGCCGAACTTGCCCCCTGCGTCCACGCGGTCGTACTTGAGGCTGAGCTCGGCGCAGCACCACAGCACTTTCTGCACGTTGATCGAGGTCGTCCTTCCCCAGATTTTCAGCATTGTTGTCTCCCTAACATCGTGACGCGGTACGGCGTGACGCGGTACGGCGTGACGCGGTAGTTCGTGACGCGATACTGCGTTTCCATTGAATTCTGCGAGCTGTATTTAGCGACGCCTCACCGTGTCACGCATCATCGCGTCACGCATCATCGCGTCACGCTCCATCGTGTCACGCTTCATGGCTTTCTGCTGGCCCGCTTGTTGAACGCCTCGAAGAACCTTTCCGCGATCTGCCTGGCGACTCCGTCTATCAGCCGCGCGCCCACCTGCGCCAGCTTGCCGCCCACGGTGGCCTTGGCGGAATAGGCAAGGCGCGTGCCGGAGTCCTGCGGGCTCAGCTGGACGCCCGCCTCGCCCTTGGCGAATCCCGCAACGCCGCCCTGGCCCTCGAATTTCAAGGTGTAGGCGCGCGGCGGATCGGAATCGGTGACCGTCATCCTGCCCTTGAACTTGGCGCTGACGGGCCCGACTTTCGCGGTCATCACCACGTCGTACTCGTTGTCCGAGACGCGCGTGATCGACTCGCACCCGGGAATGCAGTCCTTCAGGACATCGGGATCGTTCAGCGCTTTCCACGTCGCGGCCTGCGGCAGCGGGATCAACTGCTCGCCTGTCATTTCCATATGTCCTCCGGAAGTCGTCAGTCGTCAGTTGCCAGCCTTCAGCGATTGACTTCAGACTGCAGGCTTCAAGTTCCAGGCGTTATTGCCTTGTAGATCGCTGGTTCTGGCTGACGTCTGACGTCTGACGTCTGAAGGCTATTCTGCAGGATGCGCCGCAGCTCCAACAAGCTGTTCAGGTTGTGGACGGGGAGGAAGGCGTCCACGTGCGGGAGCATGGCCTTGATGCCGGCGGGCTTCGCCTCGAAGTCCTCGTAGCGCAGCAGCGGGTTCAGCCAGATGAGCCTGCGACAGGACTTGTGCAGCCGCTCCATCTGGCGCGCGAGGTCCTCCGCGCCTTCGCGGTCGAGCCCGTCGGAGATCAGCAGCACGAGGGCGGCCTCCCCGTGCAGCCGGCGCGCCCACCTGACGTTGAAATCCCTGAGGCAGGCGCCGATGCGCGTGCCGCCGGACCAGTCCCTGACCGCGCGGGATACCTGCGCCAGGGCGGCGTCGGGATCGCGGAAGCGCAGCTGCCGGGTGATGTTGGTGAGCCGCGTGCCGAAAGTGAACGCGCTGACGCGGTCGCAGTCGCGGCTCATGGCGTGCAGAAAGTGCAGGAACATGCGCGTGTAGCGATTCATCGAGCCCGAGACGTCGGCGAGCGCGACGATGGGCGGCGCGCGCCGGCGCCACGAGCGGCGGCACAGCGGGATGCCGGCGCCGCCGCTCCTCAGGCCGGCCCGCAGGCTCGCGCGCGGATCGACGCGCGCGCCGCGCGGGTCCGGAATGTGCCGGCGCGTGGGCAGTTCCGGCAGGCGCATGCGCAACCCGGCGATGGCGGCGCGGGCCGCTTCGAGTTCCTCGTTCGTCATGCTTTCGAAGTCCATGGCCTGCAGCGACTCTCGCCCGGAGAAGGTATAGCTCGCATCGAAGGTGACACGCTCTGCCGGTGGAGCCGGCGGAGCGGCGCGTCCCTGCGCCGCCAGCGCCTGCACGAGGCGCGCGGCCAGCTCCGGCTCGCGGCTGCGCGGCGGAATACGGCCGCGCACTTCCGGCAGGTGACGCACGCGCGCGGCGAGGCGCGGGTCGCGCCAGAACACCCGGAACGCCTGGTCGTAGAGCTCGAATTGCTCGTGGCGGCCCAGGAATACCGCGGCGAGCGTCCAGTAGAAGTCATCGCGCCGTTCGATACCGGCGATCTCGATCGCGTTGAGCGCGTCGATCACCCGGTCGGGACCGACAGGCAGGCCCGCTCCGCGCAGCACCCGCGCGAAGTGCATGACGTTCTCGGCAAGCTTGCCCGTCTCTTGCTCAATTGTCATGTAAACCTTCGACGCAAAGCCGCAAAGCCGCAAAGTTATAGATTATTTACAACCCGACGCACGGAAGAGCCAACTGCAGTGGAATTGAAGTTCAATAGCAAGCCGAGCTTCTTGCCCGAAAGCTTGAGATAGGTAAGCACTTGTGCTTCGTGGATCGGCATGAGTTTCTCGACCGATTTGATTTCTACGACTGCGAGCCCGTTCACGAGCAGATCAATTCGATAGCCACCGAGAAGTTCGAATCCCTTGTAGATGACAGGCAGTTCTAGCTGCTGTTGAACTGCGAATCCCCGTTCCTTTAGCTCATGAATGAGGGCCGCTTCATAAACTGACTCGAGAAGCCCGGGCCCAAGAATGCGATGTGCCTCGATAGCGGCGCCAATGATCGCATGGGATATCTCGTTCTCATCCACATTGCGTCCCTGATCAAGAGATTGAATATCAATTCTTTGCGGCTTTGCGACTTTGCGTCGAGTGTTTACGCGGCAGCTACTTCGTTCTTGACCTGCTTGAGGATCGCCGCAGCCTCCGGGCCGCGCACCTTGGCGATGTCGTCCTGGTACTTGAGAAGGACGCCGAGGGTGTCGTCCACGGTCGTCGCGTCCAGCGCGATGGCGTCGAGCGCCGTGAGGGCCTTGCACCAGTCTATGGTTTCCGCGACGCCCGGCAGCTTGAAGAGGTCCGCCGCCCGCAGCTTCTGCACGAAAGCCACCACTTCGCGCGACAGGCGCTCCGGCGCCTCGGGCGCCTTGCGGCGCACGATCTCCAGCTCGCGCTGGGCGTCGGGGTAGTTGACCCAATGGTAGAGGCAGCGGCGCTTCACCGCGTCGTGGATCTCGCGCGTCCGGTTCGAGGTGATGACCACGATCGGCGGGCGTTTCGCCCTGATCGTGCCGATTTCCGGAATGCTCACCTGCCAGTCGGACAGCACCTCGAGCAGGTAAGCCTCGAACGGCTCATCGGTGCGGTCGAGCTCGTCGATCAAAAGCACCGGCGGTTCCGCGTCGCCGTGATCGAGCGCCTCGAGCAGCGGCCGTTTGATGAGGAATTTTCGCGAGAAGATGCCGTGCTCCAGCTCCTCGCGGGCCGCCTTGCCGCTCGCTTCGGCCAGCCTGATCTCCACCATCTGCCGCTGGTAGTTCCACTCGTACACGGCGGAAGCGATGTCCAGGCCTTCGTAGCACTGCAGCCGCACCAGGCTGCGACCGAGCGCGCGCGCCACGACCTTGGCGACCTCGGTCTTGCCGACGCCGGCCTCGCCCTCGAGGAACAGCGGCCGCTCCATCCTCAGCGCAAGGAAGAGGGCGGTGGCAAGGCTGCGCTCGGCGACGTAGTCCTGCGCCCGCAGGAGCGCGAGCGTGTCGTCTATGGATTTCGGCAATGCCATGCAGGTCAAGACCCTCGACGCAAAGTCGCAAAGTCGCAAAGATTTCCGGATTTTACTCCAGGCGCATTCTTCTGAAGTTCATGCGCTTGGTATTGATCTGCATGCCGAGGTCCCGAGGTAGAACCGCAGGACCGCAAAGAGGCTTTGGTCTTACTCCGAATGATCCTCTTTGCGGCTTAGCGGCTTTGCGTCAAGTGTTTTGACTTACTTGCCGGCGATGGCTGCTTCGACGGCGCGCTGCGCGATAACGGTGATGAGGTGCGCCCGGTACTCCGCGCTCGCATGCATGTCGGAGTTGAGGTCCTCGGGCGCGATCTTGACCCTGGCGACCGATTCCGGCGCGAACTTCTCGGTGAGGCGCTTCTCCATGTTCTTCGCGCGGAACACGCAGTTCGCGGCGCCGGTGACGGCGACCCGCACGGTGCCGGCGCTCTCGCTCACGAACACCCCCACCACCGCGAAACGGGACGCCGGCTGGCGGAACTTCACGTATGCCGCGCGCTTGGGCAGGGGGAACGAGACCGACGTAATGATCTCGCCCGCCTTGAGCGCGGTTTCGAAGGGGCCGGTAAAGAACTTGTCGGCCGCGATGGCGCGCTTGTTGGTGTTGACCGTGGCGCCGAGCCCCAGGACCGCCGCGGGATAGTCGGCCGCAGGGTCGTTGTGCGCGAGCGCACCGCCGATGGTGCCCTGGTTGCGCACCTGGCGGTCGCCGATGCCGTCCGCGAGGCGCGTGAGCGCCGGGATGCTGACCGCGGCGTCCTTCGATGCCGCGACTTCGGCGTGGCGCGCGAGCGCGCCGACCATCAGCATGCCGCCCTCGAGCTTGATGCCGCGCATCTCCTCGATGGCGCCGAGGTCGACCAACGCCCCGGCGCCGGATAGCCTGAGCTTCAGCGCCGGGATCAGGCTCTGGCCGCCGGCGAGCGGCTTCGCCTTCTCGACCTTGCGCAGCAGCGAAACCGCTTCCTTGAGCGTCGTGGGCCGGTGGTAGTCGAATGCACGCATGGCCGTCTCCTACAAACCGTGATTCGTGATTTGTGATTTGTGATTAGTCACTTCTTGGACTTGGACGACTGCATCGCGCGCCAGACGCGCTCCGCAGTCGCCGGCATCTCGATGTCGCGCACGCCGAGCGGCGCGAGCGCGTCCACGATGGCGTTGATGACGGCCGCGGGCGCGCCGATCGCGCCCGCTTCGCCGCAACCCTTCACGCCGAGCGGGTTGTGGGTGCAGGGCGTCTCCTTCGTGCCGACCTTGAAGGACGGGAAGTCGTCCGCCCGCGGCATCGCGTAGTCCATGTAGGTGCCGGAGAGCAACTGGCCGCTCTGCGGGTCGTAGACGCAGCCCTCGAGCAGCGCCTGGCCGATCCCCTGCGCCAGCCCGCCGTGGACCTGGCCTTCCACGATCATCGGGTTGATCACCTTGCCGAAGTCGTCCACCGCGGTGAAATTGACGATGCGGGTGTGGCCGGTGTCGCGGTCGATCTCCACCTCGCAGAGGTGGCTGCCGGCGGGGAAGGTGAAGTTGGTGGGATCGTAGAACGCCGATTCGTTCAAGCCCGGCTCCAGCTTGTCCAACGGATAGTTGTGCGGCACGTAGGCGGCGAAAGCGACCTCCGCGAAAGTCTTCTGGCGATCGGTCCCGGCGACCTTGAACGTGCCACGGTCGTATTCGATGTCGGCTTCGCCGGCCTCCAGCAGGTGCGCCGCGATCTTCCTGCCCTTGGCGACGATCTTGTCGAGCGCCTTCATGATGGCGGTGCCGCCAACCGCGATCGACCGCGACCCGTAGGTGCCCATGCCGAAGAGGATGCGGCCCGTGTCGCCGTGCACGATGTCCACGTTCTCGATGGGGACGCCGAGCCGGTCGGCGACTACCTGCGCAAATGTGGTCTCGTGGCCCTGGCCGTGGGCGTGCGATCCGGTGAACACCGTCACCGATCCGGTGGGATGCACCCGGACCTCGCCGGCTTCGTACAGCCCCGCGCGCGCGCCGAGGGCGCCCGCGACGTTGGAAGGCGCGATGCCGCAGGCCTCGATGTAGGTCGAGTAGCCGAGCCCGCGCAGCTTGCCGCGGCTCTCGGCGTCCTTGCGCCGCCCTTCGAACCCGGCGACGTCGGCGAGCTTGAGCGCCTCGGTGAGCGTGGCGTCGTAGCCCCCGGTGTCGTAGAGCAGCGCGACCGGCGTCTGGTAGGGAAAATCCTTGATGAAATTGCGCCGGCGGATCTCGGCGCGGTCGATGCCCAGCTCGCGCGCCGCGGTATCCACCAGCCGCTCGACGACGTAGGTCGCCTCGGGCCTTCCGGCGCCGCGGTAGGCGTCCACCGGCGTGGTGTTGGTGAAGACCGCGGTCACTTCGCAGTGGATCGCCGGGGTGGTGTATTGCCCGGCGAGCAGCGTGGCGTAAAGAATGGTCGGGATGCAGGACGCGAAGGTCGAGAGATACGCGCCCATGTTGGCGGTGGTGGTGACTCGCATCGCCAGGAACTTGCCGCCCTTGTCGAGCGCCAGCTCCGCCCTGGTCACGTGGTCGCGGCCGTGCGCGTCCGACAGGAAGGACTCGCTGCGCTCCGCGGTCCACTTGATCGGGCGGTTGATCTGCTTCGACGCCCAGGTGATCACGGTTTCCTCGGCATAGAGGTAGATCTTGGAGCCGAAGCCGCCGCCGACGTCGGGCGCGATCACCCGCACCTTGTGCTCGGGCAGTCCCAGCACGAACGCCGTCATCAGCAGCCGCTCGACGTGCGGGTTCTGGGTCGTCACGTACAGCGTGTAGGCGTCGTCCCCGCGCGAGTAGTTGGCCACCGCGGCGCGCGGCTCGATGGCATTCGGGATCAGGCGGTTGTTGATGAATTCCAGGGTCGTAACGTGGTGCGCACCCTGGAACGCCTTGTCGGTTGCGGCCTTGTCGCCCAACGCCCACACGTAGCAGGTGTTGTCGGGCGCGATGTCGTGCACCACCGGCGCGCCGGACTTGCGCGCGTCGGCCGCCTTGACCACCGCCGGCAGCGCTTCGTAGTCCACCTCGATCAGCTCGGCGGCGTCTTTCGCCTGGTTTAGCGTCTGCGCGATCACCACCGCCACGTGGTCCCCGACGTAGCGCACCTTGCCCTGCGCCAGCGGAGGATGGGGCGGCTCCTTCATGGGCTTGCCGTCGGTTCCCGTGATGAGCCAGCCGCAGGGCAGCCCCCCGACCCCCGCCTTGGCCAGGTCCTCGCCGGTGAACACGGCGATCACGCCCGGCGCCGAGCGCGCCCGCTCGAGGTCCACGCTGCGGATCTTCGCGTGCGCGTGGGGCGAGCGCAGGAAATACGCGTGCGTCTGTCCCGGCAGCGCGACGTCGTCGGTGAACTGCCCGGCGCCGGTGAGGAAGCGGTAGTCCTCCTTGCGCTTGACGGACTGGCCTATCAGCGGAGCATTCATCTGATCCTCCGGAAAGTTTGCAGTTGGCAGTTATCAGTTGGCAGTTAGAACTCGATTCGCTGCAAACTGTCCACTGCAAACTGTCAGCTAGCGTTTAGCGCTTCATAGCGGCGGCGCCGGCGAGCACCGCCTTGACGATGTTGTGATACCCGGTGCAGCGGCAGAAATTGCCCTCGAGCCCGGCGCGGACCGTCTCTTCCGAGGGATTAGGGTGCTTCTTCACCAGGTCGATCGCGTTCATCACCATGCCGGGCGTGCAGAAACCGCACTGCAGGCCGTGATGGTCGCGGAACGCCGCCTGCATGGGGTGCAGCTCCCCGTTGGTTCCGATGCCCTCGATCGTGACCACCTCCGCGCCCTGCGCCTGGGCTGCCAGGATGTTGCAGGCTTTCACGGCACGGCCGTTGACGTGCACGGTGCAGGCGCCGCACTGGCCGGTGTCGCAGCCGATGTGCGTTCCGGTCAAGCGCAGGTGATCGCGCAGGAACTCCACGAGGAGCGTGCGCGGGTCGAGTTCGGCGCTGGCGGCCTTGCCGTTGACGGTCATGGCGACGGGTGTGCCCATGAATTCCTCCGGTTGGGTCGGCGTTGCGAGGCGAGGGAGCGGTCAGGGGAAATTCATCCTACCCCCGGCGGCGGCGGCTTCGCAACCGAAGCCGCGTCCGCAATGTGTCGCGGAATCATGACAGCCGGGAACCCATGTCGACAACGACAAGAAGATGCAACCACAGATAAACACAGATGAACACGGATGAAATCCCCTGCTAATCAAGGCATTTGTTTTAATTATCTGTGTCTATCTGTGTTCATCCGTGGTTCCATTCGATTTCCAGAATAGTGCGTGACTCGTAAACGCGGGGCGGGACCATCCCGGCGCCCGGGGATGCGCCGCGACGCTATATTCAGTAGAATATAGCCCTATCGAGCACGCGGGAAGGAAGCATGGACAGCGTAGATATGCAGGTTCTGAGAAGCGCGCGCGACTGGGTCAAGGACGGCCGCCGCGTGGTGATGGCGACCGTCATACGCACGTGGGGCTCGGCGCCGCGGCCGATCGGCGCGCTCACCGCGATCCGCGACGACGGCATGGTCGTGGGCTCCGTGTCCGGCGGCTGCAT
>JBIOVQ010000041.1:0-4483 GCA_044867805.1 Burkholderiales bacterium
GCGATGGCCTGGAGGCCGGCGACACCCACGCCCATCACCACGACGCGCGCCGCCTTCACGGTGCCGGCGGCGGTCATCAGCATCGGCATCAGCCGCTGGTAGGCGTTGGCGGCGAGCATGACCGCCTTATAGCCGCCGATGTTGGCCTGCGAGGAGAGCACGTCCATGTTCTGCGCCCGGGAGATACGCGGCAGCAGCTCCATCGCGAAGGCGGTGATTCCCCTGGCGGCAAGCGCCTGCGCGGACTGCTTGTCGTGGGGATTGAGGAGGCCGATGAGCACCTGGGCCGGGCGCATCTGTGCCAGCTCGCCGTCGGCCGGCGCGCGCACCTTGAGCACGATATCGGCCTGGCCGTAGATGTCGGCGGCGGACGGGACGATCTTGCCTCCCGCGGCGGCAAATTGATCGTCGGGGATGTTGGCGCCGGCGCCGGCGCCCGATTGCACCAGCACGGTGTGATGGCCCGCGGCAGTCAGCTTTTTGACCGTTTCCGGCGTCGCCGCCACCCGAGTCTCTCCGGCGCGCGTCTCCGCCGGGATCCCGAACTTCATTGCTTCTCCCCGCAGGCGCGGCGCGCTGAGTGCGCCGCGAAAAGGCTCACATTATAGAGGACTTTGTGCGGCGCACTAATTTGCCCCGTAAAGTCCGCCCAACCGGGCGCTACGGGGCCTCATTCCCTGCGATCGCGAAGCTCTGCGATTTCGTGCGGGTCCGTAGCGGCAGCGGGCTCGTGCGCATGGTGTCGAGAGTTCATCGGCCGCACTACGCGCTGTAGCGCGCGGCACGTACCGATACCGGGCGAAATTCACAGTAGCGGTACTCCTAATGTCCGTTTAGTGACCTATGTTCGATGACGAACATACGGAGTAGTATTCCATATTGTAAATTTCGAGGATTCTCCCTTGCTCGTATCGCGTCGAGCTGACAGAGGTAGATTCGTGGTGCCGCCAGCACGCTCAGTGTCAGCGCCCCATACACCGAAGCAGAACAAGGTCCTCGGCGCCCTCCCCCGCGCGGAATTCGAGCGCTTGCGGCCCCACCTCGAGGCGTTTCCACTGCAGCTCGGCTTGCCCATCTACGAAACGGGGCATGAGACGCCGTACGTCTATTTCCCCGCCGATTGCATCATCTCCCTGCTCCACGTCATGGAAAACGGGGATTCGGCGGAAATCGCCGTCGTCGGCAATGAGGGCATGGTAGGCATCGCTTCGTTCATGGGGGGCGGCGCGATGCCGGGCCGGGCCCTGGTGCAAAGCGCCGGTCATGCCTACCGACTCCACTCCGAGATTCTCAAGAGTGAATTCGCGCGCGGGGGCGGGCTGCACGAAGTGCTGCTGCGCTACACCCACGCGCTCATGGCGCAAATTTCGCAAACGGCGGTGTGCTACCGGCACCACACGGTAGAGCAGCAGCTTTGCCGCTGGCTCCTGTTGAGCCTCGACCGGCTGCCGTCGAACCAGCTGGACATGACCCAGGAATTGATCGCGAACATGCTGGGGGTACGCCGCGAGGGCGTTACCGAGGCGGCTGGAAGGCTGCAGGAGGCGGGGTTGATTCGCTACAGCCGCGGCCGCATCACGGTGCTGGATCGCGAGAAGCTGGAATCGAAGGCCTGCGAATGCTACGCGGTGGTGAAAAAAGTGTTCGACCGCCTGCCCGCTCTTACCGACGCCTCTTGAAGCTTCCCCGCGGGGGGCGGGGGGTGCGCCCCGCCAACCCCCGCCTCGCGCGCCGGTATGTGCGATGCCGTACACAAATAGGACGGCAAAAATGCTCTAGACGGGGTATTGCCGTTTGCGGCGAGGCGTGTCTTTACGGTATCCGGCACCGGGGATAAACTTGTATCAGACGTCAGAATTTCGGTCACGTTTTTGTGCGGCTTGGTTCGAGGTTTTGAGGAATCGGGATGTATTAGAGCCGATGAGCGCCGGAAAACGTCAGTCTGTTGAAAACAGCCTCCTTGCTGCGTTGCCCCGCAGGACGTACCGCGACCTGCTTTCGGGACTCGAACCGGTAACGTTGAATTTTGGCGATGTGCTCGTCTCACCCGGGGAGCGGATCCGGCACGTCTTTTTCCCCCACAACTGCGTCGTGTCCTTGCTGACGGAGGAAGAAGAGCGGGCCGTTGAAGTCGGCCTGGTCGGCCACGAGGGCATGGTCGGCGTTTCGCTGGCGCTGGGCGTCGATGTTTCGCCGGTGCGCGCCATGTGCCAGGGAACGGGGACCGCGCTACGGATGAAGAGCTCGCGCTTCCTCCAGGAATTCCATTCGAACCCGGTATTGCAGCGCGAGCTGTATCGCTACAGCCATGCGTTGATGAGCCAGGTGACGCAAATTTCAGCTTGCAACCGCCTGCACCGGGTCGAAGCGCGCCTTGCCCGCTGGCTGCTGATGACCCGCGACCGCCTGCGCACGCCGAACTTCGCCCTCACGCACAAGTTTCTCGGATTCATGCTGGGTGTGCGCAGGGTGGGGATTACCCAGGCGGCCGGAGATCTGCAGCGGAAGGAACTGATCACCTACAGCCGCGGCAACATCCGGATACTCGATGCAAAAGGACTCGAGGCGGCCTCCTGCCGCTGTTACAAGATCGTCAAGAACCTGCACTAAGGCCGCAAGGCTCGCGCCTTCCGGGGGAGTTCGCAGTCCTCGCCCTGCGCCACAGCGGCTAGATGGTGGTGCCGCCGTCCGTAGGCCTGTCAGCGTTCCCGTCCCGATCGCCTCTGGCGTCCAGCCGCCCGTCGGCGCTTCCGTCCGTGACCTGGGGACTCTCGATTTCCTCCCCGGCGATATACATCAACTGCTCGCTCGCCCCGAAGCGCCGATGCCATAGAAACCGCCGCACCTTGCCGCTGTCGCTGCGGATGCTGAATTCCACCGGCACGGGGCTCGTCTGGTCGAGCAGCATGCCGACGATGGATTTCGCGGCCACCCGGTCGAGGGGAACCAGCTCGTGGAACGGCAGGGAGATTTTCGCCCGCAGCGCGCGGCCCAGCACCTGCTCCCACGCGCCATAGATAAATCTCACGTTACCGTGCAGGTCGAGGCTCGCCATCAGGAGACGTGTATGGCCGCGGGCGGGCTCGCCCGTGCCGCGCTTCCGGCGAGGAGTGATAGCGCCTGAGGACACGTCGTTTTCTTCCGTGTTCCCTGGATCCCGGGGCTATGCCGGAACCGCGAACTGCAGAGGATCGACCCGATTGCGTCCGGGCAAAGAAACCACCGCCCGGCGCCCGAGTTGTTTCCGTACAGTTGACCTCAATCGCCAAAGCCTGTCTGTTACCGACCGCACATTCCGCCGCCAACGCGTTATCCGGCGTCTGACGGCTGGCGTCCGGCGTCTGGCGGCTAGGTCTTGACGGCGCGCAGGAACTGGGTGCGCGTCTTCGCGCCGGCCATCATGAACGACAGATCGGAGCCGGAGAGGATGAAGCGCATGCCGAAGCCGATGTACTTCTCCATCAGCTTGGGCTCGTAAACGCCGCCCATGCCGGGATGCTTGCCATGCTTGCGACAGGCGGCGACGACCGTGCGATACGCGTCTTCGACCCTGGGATCGGTGAAGTTCCCGGGTATGCCCAGCTCCGCGCAGAGGTCGTTGGTACCGATCAACAACACGTCCACGCCCGGCACCTGCGCAATCGCGTCTGCATTGGCGATCGCTTTCGGCGTCTCCAGCATGACGACGACGAGCGTCAGAGCGTTCACCAGCTTCGTCGCCTCGCCCACCGGCACGCTCGCGAACCCGAGCTGCGGCTGCGCGCCCGCGACCGAGCGGTGGCCGAGCGGCGGATAGCGGCAGGCGCGGGCGACGCGGGTCGCCTCTTCGACGGTGTCCACGTGCGGGGCGACGATGCCCTGCGCCCCGTTATCGAGCAGGCGCGACGCGTGGTAGTGCTCGTGCCCGGGCACGCGCACGATCGGGGTAATGCCGGCGCCCAGCGCCGCCATCGCCAGCTGCGCCGCGAGATCCACGTCCAGCGAGCTGTGCTCCATGTCGATGAACAGCCAGTCGAAGTCGCAGCTCCTGGCGACCGCCGCGATGTCCACCGTGCGGCCCTGCCGCACGCCCATGCCGAGCGCGACTTCTCCGGCCGCGAGCCGGTTCTTGGTGTGGTTGGGAATGACGCTCATGCGAATTGTCCGGTCGTGAAGGATGGGAGGCGGCATTGTAGCAGCCGTCCAAAAGCGTGATTGGTGATTGGTGAATGGTGATTAGGCTTCTTCCTCTCTGCAAGCGGGGAGGGAAAAACAACAGCGCGCTGTGCTTTAGTCCAATCACTACTCACCATTCACTATTCACGCCTTTATAATTCGGGGATGGGCAGCATCCGCGTTCTCCCCGAATTACTGATAAGCCAGATCGCCGCCGGCGAAGTCGTCGAGCGCCCCGCCTCCGCCCTCAAGGAATTGCTCGAAAACAGCCTGGACGCCGGCGCGCGCGAGATCACGGTCCAGCTCGCGGGCGGCGGGACCAAGCTGA
>JBIOVQ010000042.1:0-4402 GCA_044867805.1 Burkholderiales bacterium
AGGGGGAGGGAAGGGTGGGGGTTTGCGGCTGAGGGGTGGCCGCCCGCATACTAGCCCCTGGTCTCCGCCGCTGCGCGTTCCATGAGCGAAACCTCGAGCGACAACGCCCCTGCGACACCGGATACCAGCCAACGCGCGTTCCGGGTGGCTCCGGCATGGCGCGTTTCCGTGCTGGCACTGGTGCTTGCCGCCATCGCCCTGGTCCTTGCGGCATGGCAGTGGTACGACGAGCGCAGCCGGACGAGCGCGCTGCGTGAAGATGTCGCCGAGCGGCTGGCGGAGGTCGATGCCCAGACCCGCGACAGCCGCAGCGTCGCCGGGCAGGCACGCGAGGCCATGGCGGGGGTGCGCGAGAAGCTCGCTACGCTCGAGAACCGCCTCGCCGAGTCGCAGAAGCAGCAGGCGACCCTGGAGGCGCTTTACCAGGAGCTCTCGCGCAACCGTGAGGAATGGGTCTATGCCGAGATCGAGCAATCCCTGGTCGTCGCCAGCCAGCAGTTGCAGCTGGCCGGCAATGCGAATGCGGCGCTGCGCGCCCTGCAAGCGGCGGACGCGCGGCTGCGGCGCCTAGACCGGCCGCAGTTGACCGCGCTGCGCAAGGCGATCAATCGGGACATCGAACGGCTCAAAGCCGCGCCGCAGGTCGACACGGTTGCGATCAGCGCCCGCCTGGACGGGATTGTCGCCCAGGTGGACAAGCTGCCGTTCGCGATGGACTCGCGCCCCCGGTCCGAGCAGGCCGTTGCCGCGGCCGAGGAGGCGGAGGACAACCTGTGGGCACGCTTCTGGCGCGACACCTGGCGGGAGATGAAGCAGCTGATCCGGGTGCAGCAGCTCGAAAAGCCCGATGTCGCGCTGCTCGCGCCGGCGCAGTCGTACTTCCTGCGCGAGAACCTGAAATTGCGGCTGCTCGGGGCGCGCCTGGCGCTGCTCGCGCGCGACGCAACCAGCTACAAGGCGGACCTGAAGGCCGCGCGCGACTGGCTCGGCCGCTACTACGACACGAGCCACAGGGGCGTCGCGCAAGCGATCGCGGCGCTGCGCAGCCTGCACGATGCTGAAATCGGCATCGAGCCGCCGGAAATCGGCGCCACGCTGGAGGCGATGCGCAACCTGCGCGCGGCGCGCGAGCGGCGATGAAAACCACGATCTGGATCGTCGGTATCGCGGCCCTGGCCGTGGCGTTGACGCTGGCGGCCCGCTACAACTCCGGCTACGCACTCTTCGTGCTGCCCTCCTACCGCATCGAGCTCTCCCTCAATCTGCTGCTCGTGCTGGCCGCGGCGGCGTTCGCAATCGGCTACTTCGCGGTGCGCGCGGTGTCCGCCGCGCTGGTCCTGCCGCGCCGCGTGCGCGAGTACCGGCTCGCGCGCCGCAAAGAAAAGGCGCGATCGGCCCTGCTCGAGGCATTGCACGAGTATTTCGCCGGCCGCTACGGCCGAGCCGAGAAGGCCGCGGCCGTTTCCCTCGAGGCGGGCGAGCAACCGGTCCTGTCCGCTGTGCTCGCGGCGCGCGCCGCGCACCAGCTGCGCGCCCATGAGCGGCGCGATGGCTACCTGGCGACGGCCGCGTCCGTCGCCCCTGGCGAGCAGCTGGCGCGGCTGGTGACCGAGGCCGAGCTGCTGCTCGACGAGCGGCGGCACCAGGAGGCGCTCGACCTGCTCAAGCAGCTGCCGCGGCGGCACAGCGCGGCGCTCAAGCTCGAGCTGAAGGCCCAGCAGCAGCTGCGCAACTGGGAGCAGGTGCTCGCCCTGGCGGACGAGTTGCGCAAGCGGAACGCGTTCGACGCGGCCCAGGCCGAACACGTGCGCCGCCACGCGCTCGCCGAGAACCTCAAGCGCAAGCTGCTCGACTCGCATGCGCTGGAGGACGCCTGGAGCCGGATGGCCGCGGCGGACCGCACAGACCGGCGCGTGGCGGCGGCCGCGGCGCAGTGCTTCATTGCGCTGGGTGGCTCCGAGCAGGCGCACCGCATCATCGAGGAGGCGCTCGAGGTTGAGTGGGACGGCGAGCTGGTGCGGCTCTACGCGGAGTCCGGCGCGGGCAACACCGTCGCCCGCATCCAGCGCGCGGAGGCCTGGCTCGGATCGCATCCGCGCGACGCCGGGCTGCTGCTCACGCTGGGACGCCTGTGCGCGGAGCAGGAATTGTGGGGCAAGGGGCAAAGCTATCTCGAAGCCAGCATCGCGATCGAACCGACCCATACCGCGCATCTCGCGGCGGCGCGGCTGCAGGAAACCCTCGGCAACGAGGAGGCGGCGCGGCGGCACTATCGCGAGGCCCTGGACCTGGCGCTCGCGCAGCTGCAGGAAGTGACCGGCGGGCGCCGGCGCACGCCGCTGTGACGCCCCCAAATGGAATGAACGGGATCGGTGTGGCGGTTATCACTCATCACGCCGTTCCCGCCTAGCGGTCGAGGCCCATGTCCCGGTAGGATTCCGGGTCACCGAGCGGCTCGACGTGCGTCAGTACGGCCGCTCCCGGCAGGACCTCGAGCATATCGCGTTCGACCTGGTGCGCCAGGTCGTGTCCCTGCGATACGCTCCAGTCCGGCGGCACCAGCACGTGCAATGAGATGAAGGAGCGGGCGCCCGCCTGGCGCGTGCGCAGCGCGTGGAAATCGATGCCCTGCGCGCGGTAGCGATCGAGCACGCGGTTCAGGGCTTGCAGCTGGTCCTCGGGCACGGCACGGTCGAGCAAGCCCAGGGCCGCGTGCTGCATGATCTTGTAGCCCGACCACACGATGTTGGCGGCCACCGCCAGCGCGATCAGGGGATCGAGGCGCTCCCATCCGGTGAGCCAGACCGCGGCGACGCCGGCGACGACTCCCGCGGACGTCCAGACATCCGTCATCAGATGCCGGGCGTCGGCTGCGAGCGCGACCGACCGGTAGTCCCGCCCCGCCGCGAACAGCCGCTGCGCTACCGCGAAGTTGATCAGCGACGCCGCCACGGAGATGGCGATGCCCAGGCCGAGCTGCTCGAGCGCGCGCGGCGTGATCAGGCGATCGATCGCGGCGATCGCGATGGCGATCGCCGCGACCAGGATCAGCATGCCCTCGACGCCGCTCGAGAAATACTCGGCCTTGGTGTAGCCGTATGAGTGGTCCTCATCGGGCGGTCGCGCCGCGATGCCGATCATGATCAGCGCGACGGTGGCGCCCGCGAGATTGATCGTTCCTTCGAGCGCGTCGGACAGCAGCCCGACCGAGCCGGTCAGCCACCACGCCAGGAGCTTCAAGCCGATGGTGATGACGGCGGCGGCGATCGACAGCAGTGCGAAACTGCGGGTGCTGGACATGCTCAGCCCAGTGACCCGTGACCGGTGACCGGTGACCGGAAGGCACCTTGGCCCGCATCGCGTTGCCGCCAAGGTTGAGTCCCACGCATTCTTGGCGCCTTGGCGTCTTGGCGGCTGTTCTTCAACTTGCAGGCGCGGCGGGGGTGAAGGAATCGGAGTAGAACTCCTCTTCGGGCAGGCCGCGCTGCGCGGTGAAGTCGCGGCGCGCCGCGTCCACCATGACGGGGGCGCCGCAGGCGTAGACCTGGTAACCCGACAACTCGGGCAAGTCCTCCATCACCGCGCGGTGGACGAAGCCGGTGCGGCCCCGCCAGTCGTCCGCGGGCAGCGCGTCGGACAGCACCGGCACGTAACGCAGCTTTCCTTCGCGTTGCCAGCGCGCGGCGAGATCGTCCATGTACAAATCGGCGCGCACGCGGCATCCCCAGTAGAGCGTCATCGGCCGCTTCACGCCCGCGTGCAGCGCGTGCTCGACGATCGCCTTGATCGGCGCGAATCCGGTGCCGCTCGCGAGCAGCACGAGGGGCTTCGCGCTGTCCTCGCGCAGGAAGAAGGTGCCAAACGGGCCCTCGCAGCGGATGATGTCCCTCTCCTTCATGGCGCCGAAGACGTGCCGGCTGAACGGGCCGCCGTAGTCCCTGAGGTGCAGCTGGAGGAAGGCGCCATCGTGCGGCGCGTTCGCCATCGAGAAGCTGCGGCGAATCCCGCCCCGGAGCAGCAGGTCCACGTACTGACCGGCGAGAAACTGCAGCCGCTCGTTCGCCGGCAGCTTGAGCTCCAGCAGCATGACGTCGGGAGCGAGGCGCTGCATTTTCGCCACCCGCGCGGGCAGCAGCTTGATCTGCATGCCCTTGACCGCGGCCCCGATCTCGCGGCACTGGATCGTGAGATCGGAGTGGGGCCGCGCCTGGCAGAACAGCGCCTTGCCGGCGCGCCGTTCCGCTTCGGTCATGGCCTGTTCCTGGTAGGTGCCGTAGTCGATGCTGCCCTCGATCAGGCTGCCCTTGCAGGTGCCGCAGACGCCGCTGCGGCAGCCGTAGGCGATGACGATGCCCTCGCGCAGCGCCGCCGCCAGCACGGTTTCGCCGTCGTTGACGGTGAA
>JBIOVQ010000043.1:0-11504 GCA_044867805.1 Burkholderiales bacterium
GCCGCATGATGACGAGCAGCAGCACGGCGGTGAGGCCGAGCACCAGGAAGAACAGGTACTTGGGCATGATCTCCCACCACCAGTCGTAGAACTTGGTGTAGAGGAAGATCACGAAGAACGTCGCGCCGGTGTTCACGACCTCGCCCCAGCCCCGGCGCGCGCCGAGCCAGATCGCGCCCGCGCTGAGGACGAAGCCCATCACCTGGTAGAAGCCCTCGATCGCCTTCTGCTCGAAATCGAGATAGCTGATCTGGCCCCAGTTCGCGAGCACCAGCATCGGCAGGAACAGCGTCAGCAGCGCGAAGATGCGATAGATCGCGCCGAAGCCGGCGAAGCGGTTGTGCGGGATGAATTGCGGGACCAGGAACAGGATCGCCGCGGCCGGAAAGAAGTTCTCCGGGCGCTCGCCGAAATGCAGCCAGTACATGCCGCTCCAGCTCCCCGTCCGCGCCGAGATCCAGGCGATGATGCACAGTATCCCCGCCGCCAGCAGCAGCCGCAGGTCGCACGTGTAGGCGAGCAGCAGCGCGAACGCGGCCCACGGGATCAGCGCCTTGTCCGAGGGCGTGATGTTGAAGATCTGGCCGAGCAGGCCGATATTGATGACGAAGCAGGCGAACGCGACCATCGCGGCGAGCTTGGTGAAGTAGCCGGACGACTCGCGCCCCTGGATCCAGAGCGTCGCCCCGAAGCTGCCGAGTGCCGCGCCGACGAGGACCACGACCTGCACGGCGGTGGAGAAGCGGTCCCAGAACTGGCGGAACAGGAAGAACACGCTCGCCGCGAGCGCCAGCGCGCCGAGGAAGGAGGCGATGCGCATGCCGAGCGAGAGCTGCCTGGCATGGGCGTCGCGGTCGATGTCGTAGGCCTGCGCCAGCCGCGCGAGCAGGTCCCGGTGGTGCGCGGCGACCGCGTCGCGCTGCGCCGGCGTCAGGGCGACCACCCCTTCCTGCTCGAGGCGCGCGAGCTCCCCGGCGAACACCCGGATGTCATCCGCGCGCTGTTGCGCGTCGCTTCGCGACATGGCTTCGGAATCCCTCCCTCACACCTGTTGTCAGCCGTCAGTCATCAGTCGTCAGTCGTCACTGCGTCAGCCGATGTCGAAGAGCTTTCCATTCACCTCGACGTGGCTCACCAGCGGCACCTGCTGCGTGATCAGCCCCTCCGCGAAGCAGCCGGCCTTCGCGTTCCTGACCAGGTGAGCGAGCCGGTCCGCCGGCTCGTCGCTATCGAACTTGAGGTGCGTGCTCACGCTCTCCCAGCGGTTGAACACCGTGCCCTTGATGACCGATCCGCCGAGATGCTTGCGGAAGACGACGCGGCAGCTCGCCCCGCTCACTTCCATCTTCATCATGTGCGCGTACCGCGCAACCTGGGTGAGCAGTCAGAAGCCGACCGCCATCGCGAGATAGGTCATCGGCGAGGGGTAGCGGTCGGTGCCGCCGATGCGCTGGTGCTCGTCGCTGAAGACCTCGAACTTGCCGGCGCGGCCGCGCTTGAGATGCATCTCGCCCGCGATGACTTCCGTGAGCACGTCGTTCTCGTTGGTGATCCCGCCCGCCGGCAGCTCGGGCTTGTCTATCACCCGCTCGCCCGGCTTGCTCGACAGGCCTTCGTTACCCAAAGGTTTCGCCATCTGTTCTCTCCTCGTGACGACTGACGGCTGACGGCTGACGACTGACCGCTCATTCCAGCTTGACCCCCGCCGCCTTCACCACCTTCGCCCATTTCGTGATGTCCACGGCGATGGTCCGCGCGAATTCTTCCGGCGTGCTGGTCAGCGGATCGGCCCCTTCGCGCGACAGCATCTCGCGCATGGCCGGGTCCCGCAGCATCCGGATGAGCTCGCCGTTGAGCCTGGCGACGATGGGCTTCGGTATGCGCGCGGGGCCCAGCACGCCGTACCACCCGCTCACTTCGAATCCCGCGACCCCGGCCTGCTCCAGCGTCGGCACGTCCGGCAGCGCGGAAGAGCGCTGCTTCGGCGTGACCCCCAGCGCGATCATCCTGCCGGTCCTGATGTGCGCGATCGAGGCGGGAATGGAGGGGAAGGCCACCTTCAGGTGCCCGCCCAGCAGATCGATCATCGCCTGGCCCTGTCCCTTGTACGGGACGTGCGTCAGCTTGACCTGCGCGTGGATCTGGAACAGCTCTCCGGCCAGATGGCTGGGGGAGCCGACGCCGGAGGAGCCGAAATTGAGCTCGCCCGGCCGGGCACGCGCGTAGGCGATGAAGTCCGCGGCCGACCGCGCCGGCACCGAGGGATGAACCACCAGCACGTTCGGCACCATCGCGACCATGCCGATGGCGCCGATGTCCTTGACGGGGTCGAACCGCAGCTTGTAGATGGACGGATTGATGGCGTACCCGGACGGGACCATGATCAGCGTGTGCCCGTCGGGCGCCGATCTCGCGGTCATTTCCGCCGCGAGCGTCTGGTTCGCTCCCGGGCGGTTGTCCACGACGACCTGCTGCCGGAAGCGCTCGGACAGCCGCTGCCCGATCGCACGCGCCAGCATGTCCGTGGCGCCGCCCGGCACGACGCCGACGAGAAACCGGATCGGCCGCTCGGGGTAGTCGGCCAGGGCGGGGCTCGCTGCGGCGGCGAGCGCGAGCCCCAGCCAAGTCGAAAGTCGAAAGGCGAAAGTCGAAAGGGTTGCAACCCACGAAGCTTTTGTTTTCGCCATTCGCCATCCGCCATTCGCCATCATTCGGGACGTATGCCGCCTTCCCGAATGAGGGCCTGGTAGCGCAGATACTCCTCCTGCATCAGCCGCATGAAGCCGTCGGGCGTGCCCTCGGGGGTGGATTCCGCCCCCTGGCGCTCGAACTGCCGGTGGAGCGCCGGCTTGCGCAGGCCGCGCACGATGTCGCCGTGGAGCTGCTCGACGATGCGCCGCGGAGTCCCCCTGGGCGCGACGATGCCCGACCAGCGGTCGAACTGGGCCTCGGGCATCCCGAGCTCGGCGATCGCCGGCACTGCCGGCAGCGCCGGGCTGCGCTGCGGCGTCATCACGGCGAGCGCGCGCAGCCGCCCCTCGCGCACCGGCACCAGCACCGCCGGCAGCGTGTATATGGCGTAGTGCACCCGCCCGAGCGCCATCTCGACGTGGGAATCCGACAGGTTGCGGAACGGGATGTGCATCGCGTCGATGCGCAGCGCGCGCGTGAACACCTCGCCGGCGACGTGCGATGCCGAGCCGATGCCGAGCGAGGCGTAGTTGAGCTCGCCCACGCGCCAGCGCGCGTAGCGCGCGAACTCGTTCGCCGTGCTCACCGGGATGCCGGGCGTCACCGTGAGGACGTTGGTGATCGACGCCACGTGCGCCACGCCCACGATATCGGCCAGGGCGCGGTACGGCGGCGGGTCCCGCATCATCTCGGTGATCAGGCGCGTCACGCCGACCATGCCCAGCGTGTAGCCGTCGGCGTTCGCGGTGGACACCCGCGTGTTGCCGATCAGGCCGCCCGCCCCGGCACGGTTCTCGATGATGACGCGCTGCTTGTAGAAGCCTTCCAGCTCCTCGCCGATGAGGCGCGCGAAGAAGTCGTCCGCCGCCCCCGGCGAGGACGCGACCACGATGCGGATGGGCTTGACCGGGTAGGCGGCGAGGTGCAGCGACTGCTTCGCGGCGCACGGGTCCGCGTCGAGCAGCGCCGCCGGCGCGCACAGCGCGAGCCGCAGGGCATTGCTCACCAGGAATCGCCGGGCCTCTGACATCCTATGAAGCGTGATGAGTGACGAGTGACAAGTCTCGTCCCTGCGGGGCTGAAAGGCAAGGATGAAAGCGGAACTGCTTGTCGTCAGTCGTCAGCCGTCAGTCGTCACTTCCTGAGGGAAAACTTCTGGAACGTGTGGCAATCCTCCGGCGCCCGGCCGCGGCTCACCGCGAAGGTCCAGGTGACCTCGCTCACGTAGAGGTCGCCGCGCGAGTCGAGCGCGAGGCCGTGCGGGGCGGCGAAGCTTCCCGGGGCCGTGACCTGCGGCGTGCCCCAGCGGGCGAGCACCTCTCCCTTGTTGTCGAAGACGCTCATGCGGGCCTGGCGGAACTTCTTGATGTCGCCGAGGCTGTACGAATGGTCGCCCTCGTGCCACGCCAGCTCGGTCACGTAGACGCGGCCCTGCGAGTCGAAGGTGAGATGCGTCGGTCGCTGCGTGTCCTTCCATTCGCCCAGGTACTCGCCGTCGGGGCTGAAGATCTGGATGCGGTCGGCTTCCCGGTCGCAGACCCACACGCGCCCGTCGGCCGAGCACGCGATGCCGTGCGGCAGGTGAAACTGGCCGGGACCGCTCCCCGGCTCGCCCCACGAGCGCTTCAACTGTCCGGTGGGAGAGAACACGTGGACGCGGGCGTTGCCGTATCCATCGGAGATGTAGATGTCGCCCCGGGGACCGATCGCGACGTTGGTCGGCCGGTTGAAGGGCCCGGCGGCGCGCTTGATCGTTCCCAGGTCCTTGCCGTTGTAGCCGGTGTCCGACGGCGTGTTCTTCGTGCCGAGGGTCAGCAGCAACCTGCCTTCGGGCGTGAACTGGCGGACGGTGTGCTGGCCGTCGTCGGTGCAGAACAGCGTGCCGTTGGGCGCGACGTAGATGCCGTGGGTGCGATAGCTGAAGTCACCCTCGCCCCACGAGCGCCGGAAGTTCCCCCTGCTGTCGTAGATCATGACCGGATGGTCGCCCCGGCACATGAGGTAGACGCGGTCCTCGCCGTCCACCGCCACGCCGGCCACGTCGCGGTGGGCGTAGCCCTTCGGCAGCTGCTCCCAGCCCTCGACGACCGAATACTCGATCTTGCCTGGCTTTGCCTTTGCTGACTTCGCGTTTGCCGACTTTGCCATGCGCGTCCTCCTGCCTCTCTTGGTCAACCTCGATTATCGCTAGAATACCTCGTCACGCAGTGATGGCGGTGACACTTTGAACCAGCGCGCCCTGGACGAGTCTCAGCACTCATCCCTCAGCACTCAGCACTCAGCACTTTCCACATGCACAGCGATGATCGGGAAATTGGCAAAGTTATAAGCCGGAGAGAGATGTTGACCCGGCTCGGCAGTGCGGCGCTCCTGGCCGGCGTGCCGCTACGCCTGCAGGCCCAGGCGCTGCCCGCCTGCATCGCGACGCCGGCGCAGACGGAAGGGCCGTTCTTCACCGATGCGCGGCTCAACCGGTCGGACATCCGCTCCGACCCCGCCGACAAGTCGGTGAAGGACGGCGTGCCGCTGGCGCTCACGCTGCGCATCTCGTCGGTCACGGCCAGGGGCTGCGTGCCGCTGGCAGGCGCGATGGTGGACGTCTGGCACTGCGACGCGGCCGGCGCGTACTCGGACTCGGACCGCAGCACGGCAGGCAAGCGCTTCCTGCGCGGCTACCAGATGACGGACGGCGGCGGCGCGGCGGGCTTCACGACCATCTATCCCGGCTGGTACCCCGGCCGGGCGGTGCACATCCACTTTAAGGTCCGCGTGATGGCCGGCCCGGCGCTGGGCCACGAGTTCACGTCGCAGCTCTACTTCGACGACGCGGTCTCCGAGCGTGTTTTCACGCGCCGCCCCTATTCCGCCCGCGGCAAGGGGTACGTGCGCAACAACGACGACGGCCTCTTCCGCCGCGGCGGCACCCGGCTGCTGGTCGCTCTCACCGAAAGCCGCGGGGAATACGCGGGGGAGTTCAGCGTCGGCATCATGGCCTGAGCCGCAAGACGGCGTCGCAGATAGGACGCCGTATCTGGGACGCTTCACCTGAGACGCCGTATCTGGGACGCACTTTCCAGCCGCTTCGCTAGCGGGAAGCGGCTGTTTATGGTATAAATAGCAATCAGAAATGCCCGGCCCTCCGGGCTTTTTTTTTCCCAGCGAAAACCCTGCGAGCTGCCATGGCATTCATGACCAAGCCGTCCCGGCGAGTCGAGTGGACCAGCGAGAGAATCGCCGCGCTGACCACCCCCGACGTGCGCCAACTGCGTCTCAACGCCGAGCGCCTCAACGACCCGGAAATCGTGGGGCGCTGCGATGTGGAGCTCAAGACGCGGCGCCGGGTCGGCGCAAAGAAACTTCCCGCGAAACTTCCAGCGAAGCTTCCCGCGACAGGCGAGGCCGCATGAGCGCCCCCATCGAAGCCCGCAAGCGGTTCATGGTCGGGAAGTACGAGGTGATCGCGTCGCCGATTCCCTCGGCGAAGCACATGCTGCTCTACACGGTGTACCTGGGGCGGACGCGGCTGGGCGCCATGGTGAGCGTGCCGGGAGAATCCGACTGCCGCTTCATGGAAAATCCGCCGCCAGTTCCGCCGCTCAAGGTGTTCTACGTCACCAGCCGGCCCGGCCGGCCGAAGAAGGGCGCCAAGCCCGCCGCGAGCGCGGAGCGGGAGAAGCCGTCCGCCAACCGGGAACGCCTTCCCTCCGACGTCATGCTGGACGCGCTGCCCGGGGGCTCCGACTAGCCCTCCCGGGCGAGGATACCGCCGGTCGTTAGTCGTCAGCCGTCAGCCGTCAGTCGTCAGCCGTCAGTGCATCACCGGTTTTCCGGAACGGCCTGAATGCGAAAGCGCAGGTCGACCGCGTCGCGCACCGCCAGCGCGCCGCCGAACACTGAAAAAGGCGTGATCCCGAAGTCGGTTTGATTGAACGAGAGCTTGCCGCTCACGCTGACCCGCGTGCCGTCGGCCTCGATCCCGGCGGGCACTTGCAGCGTGCGCGTCTGCCCGTGCAGCGTGAGCGCGACGCTGATCTCGCCGCTCCCCTTCCCCGCGCCGCTCACCTGGATCAGCGCGAAGGGGAATTTGTCGGCCTCCAGCACCTTCTCCAGCATGTTGGCGCGGGTCCCGGCGATGTCGGATTCCGTCGGCTGCGTGTCGAAGCCGGCTTCGGCGCGCAGCGTGTCCTCGTCCACCACGAGATTCACGAGCGGGATGTAGAGGTCGGCGCGGCCCTCCCCTGGCGCCACGTAGCCGGCGACATGGCGGCTCGCGACGACGTGATCGTGGCCCAGCCGCGCGAGCGACCCGGAGCGGCGCACCTCGATCACCACGAGCGAGGCGGCGGGATCGACGCGAAAGACCGGCTTTCCCTGCGCCGCGGCCTGCCGGTAGTACGCCTCGGGAAAGTCCGCCGGCGGCGCGACCGGTGCCGCGGGCGCCGGCGCCGGCTCGGGCGCGAACAGCGCGCAGCCCGCCAGCAATAGCGCCGCGATCGCGGCGGCAAGACCGGCGCGGAAATAAATGAGCACGTCAGCCGGCCTTGCGCAGCTTCACCGTGAACTTCACTTTCACGTCGGCGCCGATGACGGAGGTCGCCGCCCATTCGCCGGTGCCGATGCCGAACGCGCCGCGCTTGAGCGTCAGCTCGCCTTCCATGCTGGCCCGGCTCGCGTCGCCGGTCCAGGTAAACGGCACTTCCACCGCCTGCTTGACGCCCTTCAGCGACAGCGTGCCGCGCGCCACGTAGCGGTTGCCCTGCGCGCGGCGCAGGTCCGTGGAACGGAACTCGGCCTGCGGGAAGCCGGCGTAGTCGAACCACTCCTTGCCGCGGATCTCCCTGTTCGCGTCGGGAATGTTCATGTCGGCGCTGGTGACCTTGACGGCGACGTCGAGGCTGCCGCCGGCCGGCTGCTCCGGATCGAAGCGCATGCGGGTGTCGAACTCCTTGAACACGCCCGGCGCCGGCGTCTTCTCGAAGGTGGCGATGAACTCGAGCTTGCTCCCGGCCGGCTCCATCCTCCAGTCCGCGGCCTGGACGGCGAGCGGCGCGCCCGCGAGCAGCAGGCTGCACAATCCGAGGCAGGCGATGCCTTTCCTCATGACGTTTCCTACGCCCCCGGGAGCATCCGGATGAGCACGTTATCGTGCTTGATGAAATGATGCCGCAGCGCCGCGCCGATGTGGACGACGAGCACCACGACCAGCGTCAGGGCGAGCCCGCCGTGGATTTGCGCGACCAGATCGGCCAGGGCCTTGTCGGGCGCGACGAGCGGCGGCAGCGGAACCAGCCAGAAGATCCGGAACGGAATGTTGGCCGCGGAGTTGATGATCCAGCCGGTGACCGGGAGGGCCATCATCAGCAGGTAGAGCAGGAAGTGGCTCATGCGCGCGCCCATGCGCTCCCAGCCGGCCATCCTCCCGGGCAGCGCCGGCGTGACGTTGGCGAGCCGCCACAGGAGCCGCAGCGCCGCGAGCGTGAGGATCAGCACGCCGCAGGACTTGTGCCAGACGAACAGGTCGAGCTTCGTCGGCGACACCGGCCAGGTCACCGCCATCACGCCGAGCATGATCTGGAACAGGATCAGCGCCGCCATCAGCCAGTGGAAAAACTTGCTTCCGGCGCCCCAGGAATCTGCGGTGTTGCGAAGCATGGAATTAGGTACCTGGGACGCTTCACCTGGGACGCTTCACCTGGGACGCAGTTGGCAGCTAGCCTTTGGCCTCGCGCATCTCCCGCGCCTTCTTCGCCGCCGGGCGGTCCCAGCAGCGCTTGAGCCAGGCGTTCAGTTTCGGCCACTTGCCCAGGTCGAGCGTCAGGGCGCGGTAGAGCGCCGCGGAGACGTTCAGGTCGCCCACGGAGAACGCCGGGCCGGCGAGCCATTCCGACTTCGAGAGCGCGCCTTCCAGCACGTCGAAGGACTCGACGATTTCCTTCCACGACGCCTCGGCAATCTCCGGCTTGCGCTCCGCCGCCGGCAGCTCCTTGCTGTGCCGCGCGTAATTGACGATCTGGCGGTCGAGACGGTCGGTCTCCCACAGGCTCCACTGGAGCGCCCGCGCCTCCATCTTCGGGTCGGCGGGATACAGCGGGCTCTTGTGCTTCTTCGCCAGGTAGAGGTTGATCGCCATCGACTCCGACAGGATGAACCCGTCGTCGTCTATCGTCGGCACGCGGCCGTTGGGATTGAGCGCCCGGTACTCCGGCGTGCGCGTCTCGGGCGCGCGCGGCAGCCAGTCCTTGTGATCGAACTGGATCCCCAGCTCTCCCAGCATCCACAGCACGCGCAGCCCGCGCGACCTGGCGGAACCGTACAAGCGCAGCATCGTTTCCTCCTGACTAGAAGCTGTCTCAAAAACAGAATGGAGCCACAGATGAACACAGATGCACACAGACATCAAAAACCCGATGCCTTGTTTAGCAGCAGGGGATTTCGTCCGTGTTCATCTGTGTTTATCCGTGGTTAATTCTTTTTCTGGATTTTTGAGATACGCACTCGTCACCCGTCACTCGTCACTCATCACCTACTTCTTCATCTCGATGAACTCGAGCTGCACGCCGTCCGGTCCCTCGAAAAAGCACACCCGGCGGCCGCCGGACACGACGGTCTGCTCGAGGATGGGGATGCCCTGCGTCTTGAGCTTCTCCACGAGCTTGTCCAGCTCGTCGGTGTCGATGGCGATGTGCTCCATGCCGTACTTCTGCTCGCGCGTCTGGTCGGTGAGAAAATCCGTGATGTTGAGGTCCAGCCCCAGCAAGTCGAGGCGATAGCCGCCGCGCGGGGACTTGCTCAGGATTTTCGCGCCGAATGTGTCCACGTAGAACCGGGCGGTCTTTTCCGGATCCCGGGTCTTGATGTGCAGGTGGTTGAGCTTCAGCGTCATGGGCCCCCCTGGTGTCGGGTGATGGGGAAGGTGACGAGTCTACCGCAGTGCGGCGCGGCGAGTCACAGGTGCCTGATGTAACGTTCCCGATGACGGAATAATCCCGCCACGTGCCTTGTTGCCGGTGAGCGCTTGTTATTGCGCGCGCTTTTGGTCACCATTACCACGCTATCCAACCCCCGCAGGAGACCACAGCATGGAACGCATGAGAGCCTCTGATTTCCCTGAAGAAGTGCTGAAGCTGTTCGACGGCTATGTCCACGGCGGGTTGAGCCGCCGCCAGTTTCTCGACCGCGCCGCCAAGTACGCGGTCGGCGGTTTCAGCGCCGTGGCCATGCTGGAGGCCTTGAGCCCCAACTTCGCCTGGGCGCAGCAGGTCGCCAGGGACGACAAGCGGATCCGCGCCCAGTACCTGACTTATCCGTCGCCGCAGGGCTCGGGAACGATGAAAGGCTATTTCGCCCGCCCGGCCAAGGCCGGCAAGCTGCCCGGCGTCGCGGTCATACACGAGAACCGCGGCCTCAACCCGTACATCGAGGACGTCGCGCGGCGTCTCGCGGTGCAGGGCTATGTCGCCTTCGCACCGGATGCGCTCACCCCCGACGGCGGCTACCCGGGCGACGAGGACAAGGCGCGCGCGCTGTTCGCCAAGCAGGATGCCAAGAAGCGCATCGAGGACCTGGTGACGGGCGCGACCTTCCTCAAGTCGCACGCCGACTGCAACGGCAAGCTCGGCGCGGTAGGCTTCTGCTTCGGCGGCGGCATCTGCAACCTGCTGGCCGTGCGCATGCCCGACCTCGCCGCGTCGGTGCCGTACTACGGGAGGCAGGTCAGCGCCGAGGATACGGCGAAGATCAAGGCGCCGTTGCTCATTCACTACGCCGCGACCGACGAGAACATCAACAAGGGCTGGCCGGCCTACGAGACCGCCCTCAAGGCGAACGGCGTGAAATACCAGGCGCACTTCTATCCCGGCACGCAGCACGGCTTCCACAACGACACGACGCCGCGCTACGACGAGGCCGCGGCCAAGCTGTCCTGGTCGCGCACGCTCGCCTTTTTCAAGGAGCACCTGCGAGGCTGAGCCGAGAGCAGGCACCGGGCTCCCGCTCTTGACAGGGGGGCCCGAAGGACCAAACATGAGCCCGCGGCGCGGGAGTCCCGTGACTCGGTACTCGTCACTCGTCACCTGTCAAAGACGGGGGCGGGGCGCGCCGCTGCGGACAGGGGGAGATGTTCCATGTTTGCGATAGTCAGCAAGAGCGACGGCTTTCCGGTCAGCCGCCAGGTGGGCGGCGGCAAGCCCGACATGGTCGTGACCTGGACTTCCGATGCCAGAGCCAAGGCATTTCTTTCGGCCAAGGGCATGGAAGCTGATTACAAAGTCGTCCCGCTCACCGAGGACTCCCTCAACGGCATGGCGAAGGCGCTGGGCTGCGCGGCCGACGCGATCGCGTTCGACGCCTACCCGGAAAAGTAGCGAGGCTCCGCCGCGCTCCTTTTCCAAGGATGAAGGCGGAAGGATGAAGGATGACCCCACGCTACGCGTGAGCGTTTTTTCCCGGCCTTTTCACTAACGTCCAGCCGGTAATCCGACCGAAAGATACGAAAGGTCGGGACATGGGTTACATTCGCGCGAAGCGTGATGGTCATCCCTCATCCTTCATCCCTCATCCTTCATCCCTCATCCTTGGTATTCCGCGGCGACGGGCCGCACTCGGCCCTCGGCCCTCGACCCTCGTAGCTCCTCAGCGCGCCAGCGCCGGGCTGTAGGCCCAGCCCACCTGGAAGCCGATGTCCGGGCTGTTGTGGTAGTTGACGACGTTTTCCGTCACGGCGAACGTCAGCACCGACCCGCCGATCCGGTAGCGCATGCCGAGCGAGATCTGGTATTTCGGATCCAGCAGCTCCTGCAAGTCGGTATCGGAGC
>JBIOVQ010000044.1:0-4557 GCA_044867805.1 Burkholderiales bacterium
CCCATGGCGTCGAAGCCTGCGATTTTCAACGCTTCACCTGCGGCGGGCGGCGCGTAGAAGCCTTCGTCGCCCGGCGACTGCGCCTCGGCCGGCTGGTAGAGACAGCACTCGAGGTTGGCGAAACGCACGTCCGCCTGCTTGAGCAACGGCGCGGCGCGCGCAAACGGGACGCGGGCGTCGGTGACATTCATGAGATTGACGTCACCGGCGAGCAGCAGAGTGGTGCGCAAGCAGGGCTCCTGGTCGGCGCTCAACCGCGGGGGATGATATTAACCCACGTTTCCCGCGGCGGGCTTCCGGGCCGGGCGCCCCTCCACTCCGCGCAGAATGGGCGGCCGACTCTTGACAGTGTCCGCAGAGGGCGACAAGCTTTCGGGGGAGTTCCAGATAATGGACGAGGTAGCCCAAGCGTCCCGGGACTGAGGAAGGAGGAGGAGCGATGTTCAAGAACATCCTGATACCGACCGACGGGTCCGAGCTGTCGCAACGCGCGGTGCGCGTCGCGGTGGATCTGGCGAAGCTGCACCAGGCGCGGCTCACCGGCATCCACGTCGTCCCCGACTATCACTTGCTGATCGCCTACGAGGGTGCCTTCGATCCGGTCACCGAGGAGCGCATCGAGGAGGACGCGAAGGCGCGCGCGGAGAACTATCTCGCGTTCGTGCGCAAGAGCGCGGCGGACGCGGGCGTGCCGTGCGAGACCGTGTGCGAGACCAGCGACCATCCCTACGACGCCATACTCAAGGCCGCCGACGGGCGCCACTGCGATCTCATCGTGATGACGTCTCACGGCCGCAAGGGCTTGGCTGCCGTGCTCCTCGGCAGCGAAACGCGCAAGGTGCTAACGCACACCCGCATCCCGGTGCTGGTTGTGCGCTAAAGTCACCCCGGCTTCACATTTTAAGCCATTGATATAACGTATATTGTGTTGGTACGTCCAATATATGGTGCAAAGCAGCAGCAAACGCTTGCATTCTGCCTCGGAGTGATGGATAATTCGAATCGCGTCGCCGCCTCTCAGGCGGGGGCGCACTCCTCCAAAACCTCCTCCTTTGGTGGAACTTGAGCGCAACCCCTCGGGTTGCGCTTTTTTTTGTGCTGCTTCTCCACACGCTTTGGCTCCGTTAGTCCTGCACATCTCCTCTCAAGCCTCCATCCCCAAAGCTTTGACGCATCGCAGCAACGAAATGCGGGCTCGACAGGCCGCCGTTCTCGCGTCGAGCGCGCGCCGCATGCCGCGCGATCGGACGGCGCGCAACGCGAGCGGGGATGACTCGAGCGTGACCGGGGACCTGCAAGGCCGTTTGTTATCATTCGTGCCAGAGCCGCGGGATCGTTCGCGGCACGCCTGCGGCGCACCGCGGGCGAGGCTGACGGGTAATTGACTTCGGTCAAGGCCGGCCGGCAAGCAGCTGTAATAAAGTGAATTTGTCCCCGCCCGCAACGGCGCAGCCGGCCGCTACAGGTCAGCGATGAAAATCCACGAATACCAGGCGAAAGAGATCCTGCGCAAGTACGGCGTTGCCACGCCGCGCGGGATTCCCTGCTTTGCCGTGGAGGAGGCGGTGGAGGCGGCGAAGCAGCTGGGCGGCAAGGTCTGGGTGGTGAAGGCGCAAATCCATGCCGGCGGCCGCGGCAAAGGCGGCGGCGTGAAGCTGGCGAAGTCGCTCGACGAAGTGAAGCGGTATGCCGGCCAGATCCTCGGCATGCAGCTGAAGACCCACCAGACCGGGCCCGCCGGCCAGAAGGTGCGGCGCCTGCTCGTCGAGGAGGGGGCGGACATCAAGAAGGAGCTCTACCTCGGAATGGTGGTGGACCGCGCCACGCAGCGTGTCGCCCTGATGGCTTCCAGCGAAGGCGGCATGGATATCGAGGAAGTCGCGGCGAAGACGCCGGAGAAAATCCACAAGCTGACGATCGACCCGGCCAGGGGAATCGCGGACCGCGACGCCGAAGACATCGCGAGCAAAATCGGGGTGCCGCAGAAGGCCGCCGGGCAGGCCCGCGATCTTCTCAAGGCGCTCTACAAGGCGTTCGACGAGACCGATGCCTCGCTGGCCGAGATCAACCCCCTGATCGTGACCGGCGACGAGCGCGTGGTGGCGCTCGACGCCAAGATGAACTTCGACGACAGCGCGCTGTTCCGCCATCCCGAGATCGTGGCGATGCGCGACCTCGACGAGGAGGACCCCGCGGAGGTCGAGGCGTCCAGGTTCGATCTCTCCTACATCTCTCTCGACGGCAACATTGGCTGCCTCGTCAACGGCGCCGGGCTCGCCATGGCCACGATGGATATCATCAAGCTCTACGGCGGCAGTCCCGCCAACTTCCTGGACGTCGGCGGTGGCGCTTCGACCGAAAAGGTGACCGAGGCGTTCAAGATCATGCTGAAGAACCGCAATCTCAAGGCGATCCTGGTGAATATCTTCGGCGGCATCATGAAGTGCGATGTCATTGCCGAAGGTGTGGTCGCCGCGGCGCGCCAGGTGAGCCTCAAGGTGCCGCTGGTGGTGCGGCTCGAGGGTACCAACGTGGAGCTCGGCAAGAAGATACTTGCCGGCTCCGGATTGCCCATCATTTCGGGCAACAACATGGCCGATGCCGCGCAGAAGGTCGTCGCGGCCGCCAAGGGCAGGTGACGCCGTGCACCGGAGCCTGAGGACGCGGTTTCCCTATGAGGATGGGGTGAGAGTGACCACTCACTTTTGGCTGGAAAAACGGGCGGTATGAGCATCCTGATCAACAAGAACACCCGGGTCATGACCCAGGGCATCACGGGCAAGACCGGTCAGTTCCACACCAAGATGGGCAAGGAGTACGCCAACGGGAAGAACTGCCACGTCGCGGGCGTGACGCCGAAGAAGGGCGGGCAGTCCTTCGAGGGCATCCCGATCTTCGGGACCGTGAAGGAGGCGAAGGAGAAGACCGGCGCCAACGTGTCGGTGATCTACGTTCCGCCACCGTACGCTGCTGCGGCCATCGACGAGGCGGTTGCCGCCGGGCTCGACCTCGTGATCTGCATCACCGAGGGCATCCCGGTGCGCGATATGATCCGCACCCATCACAAGATGCAGGGCGGGAAAACGCTGCTGGTCGGTCCCAACTGCCCGGGGGTGATCACGCCCGACGAGATCAAGATCGGCATCATGCCCGGCCACATCCACAAGAGAGGGCCGGTCGGCGTGGTGTCCCGTTCCGGGACGCTGACCTACGAAGCGGTGGGGCAGTTGATGGAAGTGGGCCTCGGCCAGTCGAGCTGCGTCGGCATCGGCGGCGACCCGGTCAACGGGCTGAAGCACGTGGACGTGCTCAGGATGTTCAACGACGATCCCCGGACCGAGGCCGTCGTGATGGTGGGCGAGATCGGCGGCACCAACGAGGAAGAGGCGGCGCGCTGGATCAAGGCCAACATGAAGAAACCGGTCGTCGGCTTCATCGCAGGCGTCACCGCGCCGCCCGGCAAGCGCATGGGCCATGCGGGTGCCATCATTTCGGGCGGGAAGGGCACGGCCGAGGAGAAGCTGGCCGTCATGGAGGAATGCGGGATCAAAGTCACCAAGAACCCGGCGGAAATGGGCAGGCTCCTGAAGTCGGTTCTGCAGTAGTCGCGGGCGAGGAGAGCGGTTGGAAGGCGGCATCGTCAGGAAAAAGCGCGGCGGGGACGCGCGCGGCAAGCCCAAGGGACGACCGGTTGAGCCACGGGCGCTCGCCGAGGTCCAGGCCCTGCTGGGCCAGGAATCCCGCAGGCGCGACCTGTTGATCGAGCACCTGCACAAGATCCAGGATCGCTACGGGTGCCTTTCCGCGCCGCACCTGGTCGCGCTCGCCCGCGAGATGAAGCTCTCCACGACCGAGGTCTACGAAGTCGCCACGTTCTACCATCACTTCGACGTCATCAAGGAGGGGGACGCGCCGCCGCCCGCGCTGACCGTGCGCGTGTGCGACTCCCTCTCGTGTGAGCTCGCCGGGGCGCACGACCTGCTTGCGAAGCTCAAGAACGCGCTCGGCGCCGGCGTGCGGGTGATTCCCGCGCCGTGCGTCGGCCGTTGCGAGCAGGCGCCGGTAGCCGTGGTGGGCAAGAATCCGGTGGCGCAGGCGACGCTCGCAAAGGTACAGCCGCTCGTAGCGGCGAAGAAGACGCAGTGCGCGATCGGCCAGTACGTCACTTACGCGGAGTACCGCAGAAAGGGCGGCTACGCCATCGCCGCCGAGTGCCTCGCGGGCAAGCGCGATGCTGACAGCATCATGAAGACGATGGAAGACTCGGCGCTCCGCGGCCTCGGCGGCGCCGGTTTCCCGACGGGGCGCAAGTGGCGCATCGTGCGGGCGGAGAAGGCGCCGCGGCTGCTGGCGATCAACATCGACGAGGGGGAGCCGGGCACCTTCAAGGACCGCTACTACCTGGAACGCGACCCCCACCGGTTTCTGGAGGGCGCCATCATCGCGGCGTGGACGGTGCAGATTTCCGAGATCTACATTTATCTGCGCGACGAGTATGCGGGCTGCCGCGAGATCCTCGAGCGCGAGTTGAAGGCATTGCGGGCCGATCCCCCATGC
>JBIOVQ010000045.1:0-8951 GCA_044867805.1 Burkholderiales bacterium
ACAGTTACCACCCCGTCCCGGCCAGCGGCGATCTTGGTCCTGTTAGTAAGTTCCCTCCGCGTATCAGTGCGGGTTGACTTGTTGTAATCCTTTACCAGATCGAAACGGTCGATGAGCGCGTCCGCCACGGTCCTGCTCTTCAGCATGGCCACGAATACGTCGCTGGGATTCTTCAGTCCCAGCGCGGTCTGCGCCAGCCCGCCAGCTCCAATAACGCCAAGCTGTCCCAGAATCGCGACCGCGTTCGATTGGCTTTGCTGCGGTGGGAGAATCTTCGTCTGGGCCGTGTAGATGTTCGGCAGCAAGAAGCTCACGATTGCGGCCACGACAGCAGCTCCAAGCGGAAGGCCCAGGACGAGCTTTTTGTGCTTGGCGAAGACGATCAGGAAGTCGAGAAGACTCGTCTCTTCCTCCTCGACCGCGTGATTCGCGGCAAGAGATTCTTCAGTGGGATTACGTTCGCTCATGGCAGCGCCCTGATTCGTGGACCATGAGGTTGGGTTTGGGTATTTGCGGAGGGCAATTCAGCCGAACCGTGTTGACGGGCGTTGACCATCAAGCGTACTACGTCGTCCATCAAATACCGCGGCGCCCAACCTAGCTTTTGCTGTGCTTTCCGCGCATTGCCAACGCTCACATCGATGTCGGAAGGTCTCGTCAAGGCAGGATCGGTGGTCACGTGGCGTTTCCAGTCCAAGCCGCATTCGCGAAACGCCCGCTCGACGAAGTCCAGCAGTTTGCGTTTGACGCCCGTAGCGATCACGAAGTCTTCCGCCGTATCCAATTGGAGCATCCGCCACATGGCTTCCACATACTCCGGCGCCGAGCCCCAGTCTCTCTCGATGTCGATGTTCCCCAGTCGCAGTGTCTCATTGCTCCCGGATGCTATGCGGCATGCTGCCGCCACTATTTTCATCGTGACAAAGCGCTCGGGACGTAGCGGGGATTCATGGTTGAAAAGGATGCCCGAGCACGCGTACAGTCCGTACGCCTCTCGGTAGTTCGCCACCTGCCAGAAAGCCGATGCCTTGGCGACACCATAAGGGCTGCGCGGCTTGAACGGCGTATCTTCCGTAGCCGGTTGACCCTCCGTGTCGCCGAACGCCTCACTGGAAGCAGCGTTGTAGAAGCGCGTCGGGAAATTGAGAAATCTGATAGCCTCCAGGAAATTCAGGTTCGCGATGCTGATGCTCTCCATCGTTTCCACGGGCTGCTCAAACGAAAGGGCCACCGAACTCTGGCCCGAGAGATTGTAGATCTCGTCCGGCTTCACCTTTTTCAGCACTGCCAGCACGCTGCGGAAGTCCACCGGACTCATGGACAGCACGGATACCCGATTTCGAATTCCCAGCCTCTCGAGGTTTTCAAATCGATTCAGCTCTGCGTCACGGGAGGTGCCAAACACGGTGCAGCCCTTCCCCAACAGGAGGCTCGCCAGGTATCCGCCATCCTGTCCGGATATCCCGCAGATGAGGGCTCGCTTGGATGTCATCGCGAATAGGCCGGCGTCTGACGTCTGGCGTCTTCGCGCTACAGGTCGCGGAGAACTTTCAGACCCGCGACCCCGAGCGCGAATTGGTAGAGGATCTGCGTCCAGTCCTTCAGCTCCTTGGTGAAGCGCCACTTCTGGAAGTCTTCGGGAACGATGATCGCATCGCCCGGATTGAGGTTCTCGCCTTCGAAGCTGCGGGAGAACCAGCCCGATTGCCGGCGGCTGACGACGGTGCCGTCCGCCCTGACCACGTACAAGGACCCGGTGTCGGCGTCGCGGGTCGGCCCTCCGGCGCGTGAAAGATAGTCGGAAACCACGCTATCGGGACGATAAATAAAGGCGTTCGGGTTGTACACCGCGCCGATAACGGCAACCGTAGAGGGGCGCGATGGGACGATGTAGCGGTCGCCATCCTCCAGCGCCACCTCCGGCAGATCCTTCATCTGCGGCTGCTCCATCGGGAGTTCCAGCACAATGCGACCGGTCGCGCGTGCCAGCCGCAGGCGCGAGATGAGTACTTGCTGGCCCTGCGCCCGGGCCTTGGCGGCCTCGACTTCCGAGCTTTCCAGGGCTCCCCCTGTAGCAGTCGCCACGGTTCGCTGAATCTCCTTCTCGAGGAAATCGATGGCCTCGTCCAGGCGCTTCTGCTGGAACTCGCGTGTGGATTCCCGGGTAAACTCGGACCCGAACAGGTAGGCATTGGGCGTCAGGCCACCAACCCGCGCTACGAGCTGGCGTAGCGTCTCGCCCGGCAGGATCTGGTAGATGCCTGGCGCGACAAATTCCCCTTCGAGGCGCACGTACTTGGTCTGCCGCGAGATCGGCACCTGGAAGTCGGCTTTGGAGAAGACCGTCACAACATCGCCGGGACGCAGCGGCACGTTGTTCGACTGATCGCCGTCCACCACGGCGCGCCCGAGATTGAAAGTAATCAATAGCGGCGTGAGATCGGAGCGGTCGAGGCGCTCGATCACGGCGTAATCCCAGTTGATCTCGTCGTAGCTGCGGCGAATGTCCACTCGCAGGCGCTGCTGCCCCGCGACCAGGACTTCCGACGCGCGATTCTGCCGCTGCCAGTAGTCGGGCACGATCAGGGCGTCCCGGTCGGGAATGATGTCGCGCACGCGCAGGCCCTCGCGCCACGCGTAGCGCCCAGGGTTGGCCACGGAGCCGCGCAGCGTGACCGCGTTTTCGAACTTCGGCGAGAGCGCGAACACCCGCACCAGGTCCCCGTCCTTGAGCTCCCGGCCGAGCCCCGTGCTGTCGAGCGCAAATTCATCCATCCTGCGCGCCTTGCGGTCCTCGATGCGCTCGACGGTCACGCGGCGGCCCTCGGCGGTCGTCGCGAGACCGCCGGAAAGCTGGATCAATTCGTTGAGCGTCGCGCGGCCCTTCAGCTCGTAAATCGCCGGCTCGTTGATGCTGCCGTGAATGGCGGCGAGCTCGCCCACCGGGGGGATGTAGATGACGTCGCCCGGAAGTAACTGCACGTCCTTCGACTTGTCGCCCTTCAAGAGCAGGTCGTAGAGGTCGAACTCGGTGACCGTCTGGCCACTGCGCTTCAACTCGATCCGGCGCATCGAGCCCTTCGGCGATGGGCCGCCGGAGGCGAACAGGGCATTGACCAGCGTCGAAAGCGAGCTGACGGTGTAGGCGCCGGGCCGGCGCGCCTGTCCCACCACGAAGATCTGGATCGAGCGGAGCTGGCCGAGCGCGACGTTCAACTGGAAGTTGCGGAAGATGCGGCCAATCGCGTTGCGCAGATAACCGGTCAAGTCCTGATAGCGGATGCCGGCGACGTTGACGTTGCCGACGCGTGGGATATTGATCATGCCGTTCCGGTCCACCACGGCACGGAAATCTATGTCCACCTGGCCCCAGGCGCGGATCAGGATTTCGTCACCGGGGCCAACCACGTAGTCCGGGGTCACCGGGATGGCGTCCACCGGCGCGAAAGTCGTCGGCACGCCCTCGAAGAGGTTGGCGCCGAAGATCGGCAGGTACCGCCCCACCGATTGCGCCACGAATTCCTGAAACTCGGTGCGCTGCGCCGCATCGGGCTGGACGAGCACGAACTGCTGCTGTAGCGGAGGCGTGACACCGGGTTGCGTCGCCACCGCGGGCTTCTGCGGCACCGTTGGCGGAGCAGCAATAGCCGTGGGCGGAGCTACGCCGGGCTGGAGCGGCGCGGGAGGTGTCTGCGGCAGGACGACCGGGGGCTGCTGTGGCTGCTGCTGTTGCTGGCCGGGAACGGGCTGGCGCATCGGCTGCGGGCCGGTGCCGGACCCGCGTATCGTCGGCACGCCGGTGGTCGGCGCGCCCATGGTCGGCGTGGTGATAGTGGTCTGGCCGCTCGTCGTCGGATCCTGGCCCACTTGTCCCGGCTGCTGCGGGCACGGCGGGCCGCCGGGGATGGGAAGGCAGGGGGCGCCGGACAGGTCCTGCGCGAGAGCTGGCGACGCCCCCAGCAGGACGGCGATCGCCAGCGCGGCAATGAAACGTGATTCGTGATTCGTGATTCGTGATTTGACCCGAACGCTGCTAAGGCGTGACTGGTGAGGCGAGTTGTGCTCCCACCACCCCGTCACCTTCGGTGCCACCCCGCCCGGCCAGTCGCGCTGCATCGCGCCTGGCGCTCGCTGGCTCGGAGTCATGCTCCTCGAAACCCCAACTCGCCCTCTGGCAGGAGGGGAATCTGCTTTGGCTGAAGACATATTGCTGCTCCCTTTACCCATTTCGGCCATCGCTCGCGAGGTGGGCCGTTGAGGCACTTCTTCCTCCAGCGACACCTCCCCTTTTGCTGCCAACTGACAGCTGGCGGCTGACGGCTGTTTTTGTTGGAATTTGCTGCTGTTGCGACCGGCTTATTGTCCGGCGTTATTCAGTCGCTTTAACGAACGCCGGTAACTAGCGGAAAATTCTACTAGATTCAGTGAGTCGTGAGTAGTGAGGGGACAGGCCCTTAGCCGAACGGCCAGGGCTTCATAAGCCCCTTCCGGTGAGTGGATAAGGTTGTAAACGCCCTGGCGGGTAACTCAATTCCGGCCAATACCGCGGGGCCTGCCGGGAGAAATTACGCTTTTCCCGCCTGAAATCGGGCCAGGAAGTCCTGGTAGGCGTTCCCCAGTCCGACCTCGAGCGAGACGCGGGGCGACCAGCCCATGGCCTTCATGCGGCTCACGTCCAGGAGCTTGCGCGGGGTGCCGTCGGGCTTGCCGGAATCCCAGGCGATCTCGCCGCGGTAGCCGACGACCCGGCGCACGCGGGTGGCGAGCTCCCGGATCGTGTAGTCCTCGCCCCAGCCGATGTTCACGAGCGGCGGCTGGGGTGAAGCCGGGTTGAAGCCCAATAGCCGGTCATAGTCCTGGTCCGGCAGCTCCATCAGCTTGACGCAGGCCTCGGCCATGTCGTCGCTGTAGAGCATTTCCCGCCGCGGCGTGCCCGTGCCCCACAAGGTGACCGACTTGAGGCCGCTCGCCTTGGCCTCGTGGAACCTGCGGATGAACGCCGGCAGGACGTGCGAGTGCTTCAGGTCGTAGCGGTCGCCCGGACCGTAGAGGTTGTTCGGCATGACCGCCAGGTAGCGCGTCCCGTACTGGCGGTTGTACGCCCAGCACATCTCGACGCCGGCGATTTTGGCGATGGCGTAGGGGCGATTGGTGAACTCGAGCGGCCCGGTGAGCAGGTACTCCTCCTTGATCGGCTGGGGACACTCGCGCGGATAGATGCAAACCGAGCCCAGGAACAGGAGGCGCCCCACGCCGGCTCGGCGCGCCTCCTCGATCACGTTGTTCTGGATGGCGAGGTTCAAGTAGACGAATTCGGCAGGCAGCTCGAAATTCGCCATGATCCCGCCAACCTTTGCGGCGGCGAGGTAGACATGCTCGGGCCGCTCTTTCTCGAAGAACGCTCGCACCGCGGCGCGATCCGTGAGTTCCAGCTCCGCGTGTGTCCGTAGAGCGAGATTCTGATAGCCCCGCGCAGCGAGCGCCCGGGTTATTGCCGAGCCCGCGAGGCCGCCGTGACCGGCGACATAGATTTTCGTGTTCTTGTCCACGACTACTCTTTGCGGTCGAGGACTCTATGGCCGTGCCGTTTGACCAATTCGTCCCGCTGAGCGAGCTTCAGGTCCTGCTGCACCATCTCGCTGACCAGCTCCCGGAACTTCACCTTGGGCTTCCAGCCGAGCTTCTTGCGCGCTTTCGAGGCGTCGCCCAGCAGCGAGTCCACCTCGGCGGGACGGAAATAGCGCGGATCCACCGCGACGATCACGGCGCCCGGCCGGAGGGTCGAGGGTCGAGGGTCGAGGGGTGAGGAGTGAGGGGCTCTTGCTGACGGCTGACGGCTGGCGGCTGACGGCTTTGAACTGGCGGCTGACGGCTGACGGCTGACGGCTACGTCGAGGATGCCGACCTCCTTGACGCCCTTGCCTTCCCAGCGGATTTTCATGTCGAGGTCGGCGGCGACGGCGTCGACGAACTCGCGCACGCTGTGCTGCTCGCCGGTGGCGATTACGAAATCCTCTGGCTGGTCCTGCTGGAGCATCAGCCATTGGGCCTCGACGAAATCGCGCGCATGGCCCCAGTCGCGCTTCGCGTTCAGGTTGCCCAGGTAGAGGCAGTCCTCGAGCCCCAGCTTGATGCGCGCCATGGCGCGCGTGATCTTGCGCGTGACGAAGGTCTCGCCGCGTACCGGTGATTCGTGGTTGAACAGGATGCCGTTGCAGGCGAACATCCCGTACGCCTCGCGGTAATTGACCGTGATCCAGTAGGCGTAGAGCTTGGCGACCCCGTAGGGCGAGCGCGGATAGAACGGCGTCGTTTCCTTCTGCGGAGTCTCGAGGGCCCTGCCGTAGAGCTCCGAGGTGGACGCCTGGTAGAAGCGGGTTTTCTTCTCCAGGCCCAGTATCCGGATCGACTCGAGCAGGCGCAGCGTGCCAAGCGCGTCGGAATCGGCCGTGTATTCCGGCTCTTCGAAGGACACTGCGACGTGGCTCTGCGCAGCCAGGTTATAGATCTCGACGGGCTGAACCTCCTGGACGATGCGGGTGAGGCTGCTCGAGTCCGTCATGTCCCCGTGATGGAGGATGAAGCGGCGGACCTTCTCGTGCGGGTCCTGGTAGAGGTGGTCGATGCGGTCGGTGTTGAAGAGCGACGTGCGGCGCTTGATGCCGTGCACCTCGTAGCCCTTGTCGAGCAGGAACTCCGCGAGATAGGCGCCGTCCTGGCCGGTGACACCGGTGATCAATGCGGTTTTTTTCATTCGGCGAGAGCCGTCTTCGGGGCCGGAACATTATACGGGCAAGGCTCCCGTCCAGCTGTGCCGGTGAGCCAGGGGATATCCGATACAATCAGGATGTCATCTCAACCGGCCTGATTCGACCTCCGACATGCTTGTTCCCGTGATTCTTTCCGGCGGGGCCGGCGCGCGCCTGTGGCCGGTATCGCGCGAGGCGTATCCCAAGCCCTTCATCAAGCTGCCCGACGGCCAGAGCCTTCTGGCAAAGGCCCTGGGGCGCGCGCTGCGCCTCCAGGACGTGTCGCGCGTCGTTACCGTGACCAACAGGGAGTACTTCTTCATCACGAAGGACGAGTACTTCGATTCCGGCGCGCGCTGCGATCACGTCTTCATCCTGGAGCCGTGCGCGCGCAACACCGCCCCGGCAATAGCCATGGCCGCCTTGTGGGCCCGGGAAACGCATGGCGACGAGGCCGAGCTGCTGGTACTGCCGGCCGACCACCTGATCGGAAGCACCGGCAAGTTCCTGGACGCGGTGCGCGCCGCGCGAGCGCTCGCCGGCGACGGCCTCCTCGTTACGTTCGGCATCAAGCCGGCGGCTCCCGAAACGGCTTACGGTTACATCGAATGTGGGGGAGCGACCGGGAAGGGCAACAAGGTGGCACGGTTCGTCGAGAAGCCGGACGCGAAGGCGGCGGCCCGCATGCTGAAGACCGGCAAGTACCTGTGGAACTCCGGGATGTTCTGCTTCCGCGCGGCGGCGTTCCTGGAAGCGCTGAAGACTTGCCATCCGGCCCTGCGCAAGGGCGCGGCCGCGTGCTGGGCCGCGAGCAGGAAGGAAGGCGAAAAGATCGAGCTCGATGAGGCGTCCTTCTCCAGGCTTCCCGATATCTCGGTGGATTATGCGGTGATGGAAAAAGCGAAGAACGCCGCCGTAGTCAGGGCCGGCTTCACCTGGAGCGACGTGGGCTCGTGGAAGGCGCTGGGCGAGTTGATCCCCGCGGACAAGCAAGGAAACCGGACGCAGGGCGACGTCATGCTTGCCGACACCCGCGATTCCTACATCCAGAGCGATGCGCGCGTGGTGGCGGCGATCGGCATGGACAAGATGATCGTCGTGGACACGCCCGACGCGCTCCTCATCGCGGCCCGGGACAGGGCGCAGGACGTAAAGCAGGTGGTGCAGCGGCTGAAGGTCCGGGGCCACGCCGCCCACCAGGTGCACCGCACGGTGCGGCGCCCGTGGGGGACTTACACCGTACTCGAGGAAGGCCCGGGCTACAAGATCAAGCGCATCGTCGTGAAGCCGAAAGCCTCGCTGAGCCTGCAGATGCACCGCCACCGCAGCGAGCACTGGGTGGTGATCTCGGGGGAAGCCAAGGTGGTCAACGGCGAGCAAGAGCTGCGCATTTCCCCCAATCAATCCACCTTCATCCCGGCGGGCAACAAGCACCGGCTGGCGAATCCCGGCACGGCTGACCTCGTGATCATCGAGGTCCAGGCGGGCGGCTATCTGGGCGAGGACGACATCGTCAGGTTCGACGATGTTTACGGGCGGGAGTAGTCCGCCCTGAAACCCGTGACGCGATAGAGCGCGACTCGATAGGTCGTTCTACACAACAGCCTGAATATCTACCTCGATTCACCGCGTCACGCCTCACCGCGTCACGATTCACCGTGTCACGTATCATCGTGTCACGCGTTCTCAGTTGTCGACGGGCTCGCCGCGCAGGATGCGGCCGGAGATGGTGTCGATCAACCGTCGCGAGATGCTGATCGGCGGCGGCAGCTTGGGAAGCCGGTCCGGCTCGAACCACCCCGCTTCCTCGATTTCCACGCCGTCCGGAGTGATTTCGCCGCCCGCGTATTCCGCGGTAAACGCGATCATGAGCGAGTGCGGGAACGGCCACGGCTGGCTGCCGAAGTAGCGGATATTCTTCAGCTCCACGCCGACTTCTTCGCGCGTCTCTCGCACCACGGTGTCTTCCAGCATCTCGCCCGGCTCGACGAAGCCGGCGAGAGCGGAAAACCTGCCCTTCGGAAAGGCGGGCTTGCGCGCGAGCAGCAGCTTCCTTCCGTTCACCACCAGGATCATGATCGCCGGTGTCACCGGCGGATAGGTAGTGAACCCGCAACTGGGGCACGCGCGCGAGCGCTCATCCTTGCGGGGCTCCGTCGGCGTGCCGCAGCGGCTGCAGTACTGGTGGTTGCGGTCCCATTC
>JBIOVQ010000046.1:0-2974 GCA_044867805.1 Burkholderiales bacterium
CGACCGCACGCTGGAGGAGCCTACGGGTGACGCCGCGGTCATCCGCCGCGCGGCGGGCGAGTGCCTGAAGCGCGTGCCGCTCGACCGGCGCATCCGGCTGCTCGGGGTGCGCGTCGGCTCGCTGAGCCCCGTGGCTGATAAGGCGTGACTGGTGAGGCGTGACTGGTGAGGCGTGACTGGTGAGGCGTGACTGGTGAGGCGTGACTGATGATGCGGGTTTCTGCCGAGAGAACTCCCCTCCTGTCGGAGGAGGGGTGGCGCGAAGCGCCGGGGTGGTGGGAGTCGAATCACGATTCACGAATCATGCAGTTAGAATAGTGGCGGGGAGGGGATGTCGCATGAACGGAGCAATGACGAGGGCGCTGGCGATCATGCTCATCGCGGCGTGGACACAGGCGGGGTGGGGGCAAGGCGCCAAATACCCCGAGCGCGCGATCCGGCTGATCTCGCCGTTTCCGCCCGGGGGCACCGTGGACGTGAACGCGCGGATCCTCGCGCCGGCGGTGTCCAGGTCGATCGGGCAGCAGGTGGTGGTGGACAACCGCTCGGGCGCGTCCGGCATCATCGGCACGGCGGAGGCCGCGCGCGCCAGGCCCGACGGCTACACCCTGATCCTCAACACCACGCCCATGGTCACCAACACGCTGATGTACAGCAAGGTGCCGTACAACGTGCTGACGGACTTCGAGGCGATATCGATCCTTTCCACGACGCCGTCGTTCATCAGCGTGCACCCCTCGGTGCCGGCGCGCTCGGTGCGCGAGCTGCTCGCGCTGGCGAAGCAACGCCCCGGCACGCTGAACTACGCGGGCGCGGGCACCGGCACCAATCCGCACATTGCCGGGGAGCTGTTCAACCATCTCGGCAAGGTCAACATGCAGGTCGTCCAGTTCAAGGGGGGCGGCCCGGCGCTGATCGCGGCGATCAGCGGCGAAGTGGGCGTCGCGTTCTCGGGCGTCGCCGGCGCGGTGGGCTTCGTGCAGACCGGCCGCCTGCGCGCGCTCGGGGTGACGAGCTCGAAGCCGGTGGCGGCGCTGCCGGGCGTGCCGCCGGTCGCCGAGTCCGGCCTGCCGGGCTATGAATTCGTCGCCTGGTTCGTGCTGGCCGCGCCCAAGGGCACGTCGCGCGAGATCATCGCCACGCTGAACGACCATTTCCGCAAGGCGATGGCGTCTCCCGATACGGTCCGGCGCTTCGAGGCCGACGGGCTCGACGTGGTCGGCAGCACGCCGGAGCAGGCGGCCGCCACCATGGCCTCCGAGATGAAGAAGTGGGCGGTGGTGATCCGGGAAAGGAACATGCGGGCGGAATAGTTCGCCCGCGCGAAGGATGAAGGCGGAAGGATGAAGGATGACCGTCACGCCAGGCGTGACAGCTTGATGACCCGGCTTTTCACTGCCGTCCAGCCGGAAGTCTTCCGACCGAAGGTTACGAGAGGTCGGGACTTCCAAGTGTCGCGCGATGCGCGAGGGTCATCCTTCATCCTTCATCCCTCATCCTTTGTATGCAGTATCGTCGCCGCGTGCATCGCGATGTCTTCTGCACTCGCGATCGCGCAGACATATCCCGTAAAGCCGATTCGGCTCATTCTCCCGTTTCCGCCCGGGGCGCCCAACGACATGGTGGGCCGGCTGCTTGGCCAGAAATTGTCCGAGCAGCTCGGGGTGAGCATCGTGCCCGAAAACCGGTCCGGCGCAGGCGGGAACGTGGGGCTCGCCGCCGCGGCGAAATCCCCGCCGGACGGCTACACGCTGGTGCTGTCCACGCCCGGTATCGCCATCAGCCCTTCGCTCTACTCCAGGCTCGACTACGACGCCGCGCGGGATTTTGCCCCGGTCGCGCGCGTTTCCTCGATCCCGAACGTCCTGGTCGTACACCCCTCGGTGCCGGCGCGCACGCTGAAGCAGTTCATCGCCCTGGCGCGCGCCCATCCCGGCAAGCTCAACTTCGGTTCGGGCGGCCCCGGCACGACCAACCACCTGGCCAACGAGCTGCTCAAGCACATCGAGAAGATCGACATGGTGCACGTGCCCTACAAGGGCGCGACCGTGGGCATGATGGCGATGATCTCGGGCGAGGTGGACGAAGTCATCCTGCCGGTCGCGTCCGCGATACCGCAGATACGCGCCGGCAAGGTGCGCCCGCTGGCGGTGCTGTCGGAGAAGCGCTTGCCGGCCCTGCCCGAAGTGCCGACGGCCCGGGAAGCCGGCGTCGACAATTTCGTGGTGACGGTCTGGTACGGCATGTTCGCGCCCGGCCGGACGCCGCCCGATATCGTCGGCCGCGTGAGCCGCGAGATCCTCAAGGCGCTGGAAGCGGCCGACGTCCGCGAAAAACTCGCCGCCATGGGCGTCGACCCCTGGCCCGGCCGGCCGGAACAGCTGGAGCGCCTGGTGCGCGCCGAGACGGCGCGCTACGCCGAGGTCATCAGGAGCATCGGCTTGCGGCTGGACTAGGGTACCGCAAGCCTGTCGTCAGCCGTCAGCCGTCAGTCGTCACGCATTTCAGAAGGAAGAACGCATGAAGCGGAGTGTCGTGCACACGGACAAGGTGCCGCCGGCGCGGGTACCGCTGTCGCAGGCGATCAAGGTGGGGGACTGGGTGTTCGCCTCGGGACAGCTCGGGATGGACCCGCGGACGGGCCGTCTCATCGAAGGCGGGATCAAGGCCGAGACGCGGCAGGTGTGCGAAAACCTGAAGGCCGTCCTCGAGGCGGGCGGCTCCTCGCTCGCCAAGGTCGTCAAGGTCACGATCTACCTGGCCGACCTCAAGGAGCTCATGCCGATGAACGAGGTATTCAGCGAATACTTCCCGCAGGACCCGCCCGCGCGCACGACTTTCCAGGCGGCGGGCCTGGTGGCGGGCGCGCGAGTCGAGATCGAAGCCATAGCCATGGTCAAGCAGCGCTCGGCGGGCGACGACTAGTTCCAAGACGGGTCGCCAAGGACGCTAAGGCCGCGAAGGAAAAACGTAC
>JBIOVQ010000047.1:0-13475 GCA_044867805.1 Burkholderiales bacterium
TGATCCTGCACGCGGACCACGAGCAGAACGCCTCGACCTCGACGGTGCGGCTCGCCGGCTCGACCGGCGCCAACCCGTTTGCCTGCATCTCCGCGGGCATCGCCAGCCTGTGGGGGCCCGCGCACGGAGGCGCCAACGAGGCGGTGCTCAAGATGCTGGGAGATCGGCGACGCCGGGAACATCCCCGCCTTCATCAAGAAGGTCAAGGACAAGGAGGACAATGCCATGCTGATGGGCTTTGGCCACCGCGTCTACAAGAACTACGACCCGCGCGCCAAGATCATCCAGAAGACCTGCCACGAGGTGCTGGAAGAGCTGGACCTCAAGGACGACAAGCTGTTCAAGCTGGCGATGGCGCTGGAGAAGGTCGCGCTCGAGGACGAGTACTTCGTGAAGCGCAAGCTCTACCCCAACGTCGATTTCTATTCCGGCATCGTTTACAAGGCTCTCGGCATCCCGGTCGACATGTTCACAGCGATCTTCGCGCTGGCGCGCACGGTGGGCTGGATCGCCCAGTGGAACGAGCTGATCGGCGACCCCGACCAGAAAATCGGCCGCCCGCGCCAGCTTTTCGCCGGGGCGGAACGGCGCGATTTCGTGCCGATGGCCAAAAGGAAATGATGCGTGATTCGTGAGCCGTGAATCGTGATTCGCGAAAGAGACTCGTGCGGAGACCTTGGTGGGTCGAATCACGAATCACAAATCACGATTCACGCTGTTGATCTTCAGGTGACGTCATGATGAAGCAGCTACTTGCCAACTCCTACCTGTTCGGCTCGAACGCGCCGTTCATCGAGGCGCTGTACGAGGCCTACCTCAAGGACCCGTCCGCGGTGGAGCCGCGCTGGCGCGACTACTTCGACGAGCTGCAGCGCCTCGACCAGGGCGCGGCGGACGTGTCGCACTACGACGTCCAGGAGCGCTTCGCCCGGCTCGGCAGGGCGGGACGCGCCGGCGCGCCGACGGTCGTCATCAACCGGCCGCAACTCGGCGAAAAGCAGTTCGGCGTGCTCCAGCTCATCTCGGCCCATCGCTTCCAGGGCGTGCGCCACGCCGACATCGATCCGCTCAAGCGCCAGGAAAAGCCCAACATTCCCGAGCTCGATCCCGGTTTCTACGGCCTGACCGGCACGGACATGGAGACCGTGTTCAACACCGGGTCGCTCGTCGGCCCGCGCGAGATGAAGCTCAAGGACATCCTGCAATTTGTGCGGGACACCTATTGCCGCACCATCGGCATCGAGTACATGCACATCACCGACATGACGCAGAAGCGGTGGGTGCAGGAACGGGTGGAAAGCACACGGCTCGCACCCGGCTACGACGCCGACTACAAGCGGCACATCCTGGAGCGGCTGACCGCGGCGGAAACGCTCGAGAAATACCTGCATACCCGCTACGTCGGCCAGAAGCGCTTCTCGCTGGAAGGGGGGGAATCCCTGATCCCGCAGCTCGACAAGCTGCTGCAGCAGGCGGGAAAGGCGGGCGTGCAGGAGATGGTGATCGGCATGGCGCACCGCGGTCGCATCAACGTGCTGGTCAACACCCTGGGCAAGATGCCCAAGGACCTGTTCGCCGAGTTCGAGGGCAAGCACGACGACAACCTGCTCGCGGGCGACGTCAAGTATCACCAGGGCTTCTCGTCCAACGTCATGACCCCGGGCGGGCCGATGCACGTGACGCTCGCGTTCAACCCTTCGCACCTCGAGATCGTCAACCCGGTGGTCGAGGGCTCGGTGCGCGCCCGCCAGCACCGCCGCGGCGACCGTACCGGAGACCAGGTATTGCCGGTGCTGATCCACGGCGACGCCGCGTTCGCCGGGCAGGGCGTGAACATGGAAACGTTCGAGATGGCGCAGACGCGGGGCTACGGCACGGGCGGCACGGTGCACCTCATCGTCAACAACCAGATCGGCTTCACCTGCTCCGACCTGCGCGACGCGCGCTCGACGTCCTACTGCACCGATATCGCCAAGATGCTGGAGATACCGATCCTGCACGTGAACGGCGACGATCCCGAGGCGGTATGCCTCGCCGCGGAGATCGCGCTCGACTACCGGATGAAGTTCCACAAGGACGTGGTGGTGGACCTGGTGTGCTACCGGCGCCTCGGGCACAACGAGCAGGACGAGCCGATGGTCACGCAGCCCCTGATGTACAAGACCATCGCGAAGCTGCCTACGACGCGCAAGCTCTACGCAGACCGGCTGGCGAAGGAAGGGGTGATAGCGGAAGCGGCCGGGGACGAAATGGTTACCGCGTTCAGGACCGCTCTCGACGGGGGCTACCACACCAACAAGACCATCCTGTCCGACTACAAGCCGCCCTTCGAGGTGGATTGGGGCAAGTACAAGGGCGGGAAATGGAACGAGCGCGACGACACCCGGCTGCCCTTGGAAACGCTGAAGATGCTGGGCGAGCGCATCACGACCGTGCCGGAAAACTTCAAGCTCCACCCGGCGGTGCAGAGGATCGTCGAGAGCCGCCGCCAGATGGCGCAAGGGAAGCTCCCGCTCGACTGGGGCATGGCGGAGCACCTGGCGTTCGCGACGCTGCTCAACGAGGGCTATTCGGTCCGGCTGTCGGGACAGGACAGCGGGCGCGGGACCTTCTTCCACCGGCACGCAGTGCTGCACGACCAGAACCGGGAGAAATGGGACCAGGGCACCTACGTGCCGCTGCAGCACGTGAGCGACAAGCAGGGCGACTTCGTCGTGATCGACTCGCTGCTGTCCGAAGAAGCGGTGATGGGCTTCGAGTTCGGCTATTCGACTTCCGCGCCCAACGAGCTGGTGATCTGGGAGGCGCAGTTCGGCGACTTCGCCAACGGCGCGCAGGTGGTGATCGACCAGTTCATTGCTTCGGGCGAGGCCAAGTGGGGGCGGCTGTGCGGCCTGGTCCTGATGCTGCCGCACGGCTATGAAGGGCAGGGGCCCGAACATTCGTCGGCCCGCATCGAGCGCTACATGCAACTCTGCGCCGATCACAACATGCAGGTGTGCGTCCCGGCGACCCCGGTGCAGCTCTATTACCTGCTGCGGCGCCAGATGGTACGGCCGTTCCGCAAGCCGCTGATCCTGTTCACGCCGAAGAGCATCCTGCGCCACAAGGAATCGGTGTCGTCGCTGGAGGAATTCGCGACCGACAAATTCAAGCCGGTCAACGAGGACTGGGAATCCAAGGACATCAACCCCGACAAGGTGCAGCGCGTCGTGTTCTGCAGCGGCAAGGTCTATTACGACCTGCGCGCGGAGCGCAAGGCGAAGGGCCTCAGGGACCTGCCCATCGCGCGCATCGCCCAGCTCTATCCTTTCCCGCACGAGGATTTCCAGGCGCAGATCGAGCGCTACAAGAAGGCCACGGAAATCGTCTGGTGCCAGGAAGAGCCGCGCAACCAGGGGGCGTGGCACCGCATCCAGCACTACCTGGAGCGGCACATGCTGTCGCACCAGAAGCTGATCTACGCCGGACGCGATTCGTCCGCGTCGCCGGCCGCCGGCTACAAGTCGTTGCACGACAAGCAGCAGAAGGAGCTGGTGGAGCTGGCGCTAACGGTGGGAGTGGCGTCGCGGGCCGACGGCGTGAGGTAAAGCAACCGCAGATGAACGCAGATGAACGCCGATCAGATCAAAGGCGAAGCGCTGGCCACAGAGAGCACAGAGAACACAGAGGGAAACGCATTCGAATGAAAACCACCCCCGCCCTATCCCTCCCCCTGAAGGGGAGGGGATTCTCTTCGGGTAGAGCGTGTTTTCGTACTCCTTCCCCTCAGGGGGAGGGTTGGGATTGGGGCGGTGCTCGATCGAGACATCTGTGTTTATCTGCGTTCATCTGCGGTTTCATTTAGGCTTGCCGCCATGCTGATCGAAGTCAAAGTCCCCCAGCTGTCGGAATCGGTCGCCGAGGCGACGCTGCTCACCTGGCACAAGAAGACGGGGGAGTTCGTCAAGCGCGACGAGAACCTGGTGGACATCGAGACCGACAAAGTGGTGCTCGAGACACCGGCGCCCGATTCGGGCGTGATCGTGAAGATCATCAAGGGCGACGGCGGTACCGTGACAAGCAATGAGGTGATCGCGCAGATCGACACCGAGGGCAAAGGACAGGCGGCGGGGAAGACCGAGGCCAAAGCCGAGGCGAAATCCCCTCCTGCCGGAGGAGGGGTGCCCGCGCAGGCGGGCGGGGTGGTGGGAGCCGAGCCCAAGCCGGCAGCCAGGGCCGCTGCACCCGCCGCCCCGGCCGCGATGCCGGCGGCGCGGAAATTGGCCGCCGAGAAGCAGGTGGACACCGCGACGATCGGGGGCACCGGCCGCGGCGGGCGCATCACCCTGGATGACGTGCTGCGCGCGGTGGACGGCGGCGGCGCCCAACCCTCCGCCAGGGCGGCGCCGGCAGCCGCACCGGCGCCTCCACGGACCCCGGGACCGGCCGTGGACGCGGGCGCGCCGGGCGACCGGCCGGAGCAGCGGGTGCCCATGTCGCGGCTGCGGGCGCGCATCGCCGAGCGGCTGGTGCAATCCCAGCACACCGCCGCGATGCTCACGACCTTCAACGAAGTGAACATGCACGCGGTCATCGCGCTGCGCAACCAGTACAAGGACCGCTTCGAGAAGGAGCACGGCGTGAAGCTCGGCTTCATGTCCTTCTTCGTGAAGGCCGCGGTCCACGCGCTCAAGAAGTACCCGGTCGTCAACGCCTCGATCGACGGCAATGATATCGTCTATCACGGTTACTACGACATCGGCATCGCGGTGAGCAGCCCGCGCGGCCTGGTGGTGCCGATCGTGCGTAACGCGGACCAGCTCTCGCTCGCCGGCATCGAGAAGCAGATCGGGGATTTCGGCAAGCGGGCGCAGGAAGGGAAGCTCACGATCGAGGAGCTGACCGGCGGCACGTTCTCGATCTCCAACGGCGGCGTGTTCGGCTCGATGCTGTCCACGCCGATCATCAACCCGCCGCAGAGCGCGATCCTCGGCATCCACGCCACGCGCGAGCGGCCGGTGGCCGAGAACGGCCTGGTGGTGATCCGCCCGGTCAACTATCTCGCGCTCTCCTACGACCACCGCATCATCGACGGGCGCGAGGCGGTGCTGTCGCTGGTGGCGATCAAGGAAGCGCTCGAGGATCCGGCCCGCATCCTGCTTGATGTTTGAGAAGCGTGATTCGTGATTCGTGATTAGTGATTTGTGATTCGATGACCCGCAGAACGCGAAGCAAGTCGATTCACGATTCACGACCTCCCCTCCTGCCCGAGGGTGAGGCGGGGTTTCGAAGAAGGTGCCTGCGCACCTTCGAGCCGCCGAACGCCAGCCGCCTCCGTGCGGTTGGCCGGGCGGGGTGGCGCATCGCGCCGGGGTGGTGGGAGACGATTCACGCTTTTCAACAATGAGCAAATCGTTTGATGTCGTAGTCATCGGCGGCGGGCCCGGCGGCTACATCGCCGCGATCCGCGCCGCGCAGCTTGGGCTGCAGACCGCCTGCATAGACGAATGGGCGACCGCGGGCGGCAAGCCCGCGCTCGGCGGCACCTGCACCAATGTCGGCTGCATACCCTCGAAGGCCCTGCTGCAATCCTCGGAAAACTACGAGCACGCGGCGCACGGCTATGCCGAGCACGGCATCCAGGTGAAGGGGCTCGCTCTCGACCTCGCGCAGATGCTGAAACGCAAGGACAAGGTGGTGCGCCAGAACAACGACGGCATCGTCTACCTCTTCAAGAAGAACAAGATCACCTTCTTCCACGGACGCGGCAGCTTTACGGGCGGCGGCGCGGGAGGGTGGCAGGTGAAGGCCGGCAGCGAGCAGATCTCCGCAAAACACGTGATCGTCGCAACCGGGTCCAATCCGCGGCCCCTGCCCGGCGTGCACTTCGACGACAAGCTGATACTCGACAATGCCGGGGCGCTGGCGATTCCCGAGGTGCCCAAGAAACTTGGAGTCATCGGCGCCGGCGTGATCGGGCTGGAGATGGGAAGTGTCTGGCGGCGCCTGGGCGCGGAAGTGACGATGCTGGAGATGCTGGAGAGCTTCCTGCCTGCCGCGGACGATGCGTTGTCCAAGGAAGCCTGGAAGATCTTCACCAAGGAGCAAGGCCTCAACATCGTGCTGGGGGCCAATATCGCCCGCGTGACGCCCGGCAGGAAGGGTGTCACGGTGGAGTACTCGACCAAGGACGGCGGGGAGCAGAAGCTCGAGTGCGACCGCCTGATCGTGTCGATCGGGCGCGTGCCGAACACACAGGGACTGGGCGCCGAAGCCGTGAAGCTCCAGCTCGACCGGCGCGGCTTCGTGGAAGTCGACGGTGAATGCAGGACGAGCCTTCCCAACGTATGGGCCATCGGCGATGTCGTGCGCGGTCCGATGCTCGCGCACAAGGCGGAGGAAGAGGGCGTCGCGGTGGCGGAGCGCATCGCCGGCAAGCACGGCCACGTGGACTTCAACACCATACCCTGGGTGATCTACACCGCGCCCGAGATCGCCTGGGTCGGCAAGACCGAGCAGCAGCTGAAGAGCGAGGGCGTCCCCTATCGGATGGGCCAGTTCCCGTTCATGGCGAACGGCCGGGCGCGGGCGCTGGGGGATACCCGCGGCTTCGTGAAGTTCGTGGCGGACGCGGCGACCGACCGCATCCTGGGCGTGCACATCATCGGGCCAATGGCGTCCGAGATGATCGCCGAGGCGGTGGTCGCGATGGAGTTTCGCGCGGCGTCCGAGGACATCGCGCTCATCTGCCATGCGCATCCTTCGCTGTCGGAGGCAATGAAGGAGGCTGCGCTTGCTGTCGGCAAGCGCAGCCTGAATTTCTAGAATATTCCGGGCTGGCTGCGGGGACGGACGGACGTGGCAGACGACGCGCTGAACCCGTCCGAAATCGCCCCGCAGGCCTCCGTTCTGGAGCTCTATCAGAAGGCGCTGAAGCGGCGGGGATTCGAGGCCGACCGGGCGCAGCACTCGGCGGTACTGCGCCTCCAGCGCCTCTACGAGGAGTGGACTGAATACAAGCGCCGGCGCAGCACCGCGCTGCGCCGCCTGGTAGTGCATCCCGAGTTGCCGCGCGGCGTCTACCTGTGGGGCGCGGTCGGGCGCGGCAAGACCTTCCTGATGGACAGCTTCTACCGCTGCCTGCCGCTCGAGCGCAAGCGGCGCGTGCACTTCCACCATTTCATGCGTGACGTCCACCGCGAGCTGGACGAACTGAAAGGCACGACCGACCCCCTCGATGCCCTCGCCGGGCGCATCGCGAAGCGCTATCGTCTCGTCTGCTTCGACGAGATCGCGCTGTCGGACGTGGCGGACGCCATGATCCTCGGGCGGTTGTTGACCAAAACGCTGAACCGGGGCGTGGTCTATTGCATGACGTCGAACTACCATCCGGACGAGCTTTACAAGGGCGGGCTCAAGCGCGAGGACTTCCTGCCCACGATCGAGCTCCTCAAGGAGGGCCTCGATGTCATCCAGGTGGACGGCGGGACCGACTACCGCAAGCGCGCGCTGCAGCAGGTCAGGGCGTATCACTCACCCCTTGCGCCGGAGACCGAGCGGGCGCTGATGGAGACTTTCAAGCAGATCGCGGAAGTGGAGGAGGAAGACCACGAACTCGACGTCGAAGGGCGGGTCATTCCCTACCGCCACCGCGCGGGGGGAGTGGTGTGGTTCGATTTCAAGGTGATCTGCGGCTGGGGGCGCTCGCAGAACGACTACATCGACCTCACCAAGCGCTTCCACACCGTCATTGTCTCGGGCGTGCCGCGGATGGGCGTCGACCGTGCCGACGAAGCCCGCCGCTTCACGCTGCTGGTTGACGTCTTCTACGACCAGCGTGTAAATCTGATCCTCTCGGCGGAAGTGCCGCTGGAGCAGCTCCTGGCCCGGGACCGGGACACGCACAACCCGCAGCTGCAGGCGATGGTCTTCCAGTTCGAGCGCACCGTGAGCCGGCTCAACGAAATGCAGACACAGGCCTACCTCGATCAACCGCGCGTGGCCGGAGCTTGAACGGAACCGCAGATAAACGCAGATACACACAGATAACTGCAAAAAATAGACCGGATTAACAGGACTCAACAAGATTCACAGGACTTATCTCTACCGTTCGCCTCAATCTTGCTAATCCTGGGAAATCCTGCAAATCCCGTGAAAGTTTTTCTTCATCCGCGTTCATCCGCGTTCATCTGCGGTTGCTTTTAGGGGTCTTTCCCATGGAACGGTTCAAGGCATACCGCATCTTCAGCGAGAACGACCGGATTTCCGGCCGCGTGATCGATGTCGCGCTGGACGAGCTGTCGCCGGGGAACGTGGTCGTCCGGACCGCGTACTCGAGCGTCAACTACAAGGACGCTCTGGCTGCGACCGGAACCGGAGGGAAGATCATCCGCAAGTATCCGCTGGTCGGAGGCATCGACGCGACGGGCGTCGTCGTGTCTTCGGCGGATGCCCGCTTCCGTGAAGGCGACGAAGTCATCTGCACCAGCTACGAATTCGGCGTGAGCCACGACGGCGGCTGGTCGCGGATCTGCCGCGTGCCGGCCGACTGGGTGGTGCCACTGCCCAAAGGCCTGACGCTCCGCGAGGCGGCGACGCTGGGTGTCGCCGGCTATACCGCCGGGCTGGCGATGGAGCTGCTCGAGCTCAACGGCCTGAAGCCCGGCAACGGCAAGGTGCTGGTCAACGGCGCGACCGGCGGCGTGGCAACTCTCGCGATCGACATGCTGGCGAAGCTCGGCTACCGGGTCGTCGCGGTGACGGGCAAGGATGACGAGCACGCCTTCCTCAGGAAGCTCGGCGCTCAGGAAGTCCTGTCACGGCACAAGCTGGATCCCGGCAGCCGCCCCCTCGAGAAGGCCATGTGGGCGGCCGCGTTCGACTCGGTCGGGGGCGAGCAGCTCACCTGGCTGACCCGCACCGTGCAGCCGAACGGGTTGATCGCGAGTTTCGGCAACGCCGGCGGGATCGAGCTCAGGACCACGGTGCTGCCGTTCATCCTGCGCGGCGTGCGGCTGATCGGGGTGAATTCCGGCGACACGCCGATGCCGCTGCGGCGCAAGGTATGGGAAAGGCTCGCCGCCGACCTCAAGCCCCGCCATCTCGCCGACATCGCGCACATCATTTCGCTTGACGACCTGCCCGGGTATTTTGAGCGCATGCTCAAGGGGCAGATAAAGGGCAGGGCGGTCGTCAAGCTTTGAAATGCGTGAATGGTGAATAGTGAATGGTGATTAGAGAAATCCCGCCTTGCGGCGCTTTCAGGCTAGCGACTAATCACTAATCACCAATCACGAATCACGCCGTTGGAGGACGTTGGAGGAGGCAAGAATGGGAGCATACAAAGACTTCCATCGCCGATCGATCGAGCACCGCGAAGATTTCTGGGCCGAGCAAGCCCGGCTCGTGGACTGGCACAAGCCGTTCGGCAAGGTGCTGGACTACGGCAAGCCGCCGTTCGCGCGGTGGTTCAATGGCGGGCTCACCAACCTGTGCCACAACGCGGTGGACCGCCACCTGGCGGCTCGCGGGAACCAGAAGGCGCTGGTCTACATCTCCACCGAGACCGGCCAGGAGAAGAGCTACACCTATCGCGAGCTGCACGCGGAGGTCAACCGCTGCGCCGGCATGATCCGCTCGCTCGGGGTGGGCAAGGGTGACCGGGTCCTCATCTACATGCCGATGGTGCCGGAGGCCGTGTTCGCCATGCTGGCCTGCGCCCGGCTGGGAGCGATCCATTCGGTGGTGTTCGGCGGCTTTGCCGCGGGCAGCCTCGCCGCGCGCATAGACGACGCCAGGCCCAAGCTCATGATCACCGCCGACGGAGGATTGCGCGCCGGGCGCGCAATCCTCTACGGGGCCATGTTCAATGAAGCTATTCGCTTATCGAAGGCGCCGCCGCAGAAGGTCGTGGTATTCAACCGCGGGCTCGACAAGGAGCTGAAGCTCGTGTCGGGCCGCGATCTCGATTACGAGCAACTCCGCTCGCGGCATTTGCATGTTCAGGTGCCGGTCGCCTGGGTCGAATCGAACGAGCCGTCCTATATCCTCTACACCTCCGGCACCACCGGCCGGCCCAAGGGCGCGCAGCGCGACACGGGAGGCTATGCCGTGGCGCTCGCAGCCTCGATCAAGCACATCTACTGCGGCGAGCCGGGCGAGACCATGTTCACCACTTCCGACATCGGCTGGGTGGTCGGCCATTCCTACATCGTCTACGGCCCGCTGATCTGCGGCATGACGACCATCCTCTACGAAGGGCTGCCGATCCGGCCCGACGCCGGCATCTGGTGGAAGATCGTCGCCGACAACAAGGTGCGGGTGATGTTTTCCTCGCCCACCGCGGCGCGCGTGCTGAAGAAGCAGGACCCGGCATTCATGAAGAAACACGACGTGAGCTCGCTCAAGCACCTGTTTCTCGCCGGCGAGCCGCTCGACGAGCCGACCCACCGCTGGTTCACGGAAGCGCTCGGCAAGCCCGTCATAGACCATTACTGGCAGACGGAGAGCGGCTGGCCCATTCTTTCCAGCGCGCCGGCCGTGGAGCGCGCGCCGATCAAGTTCGGCAGCCCGAGCTTTCCCGTGTTCGGCTACGACCTGAAGCTGCTGCGCGAAACGGACGCGGCCGAGGCCGGCCCCAACGAGAAGGCGGTGGTGGCGATCGTGCCGCCGCTGCCGCCCGGCTGCATGTCCACGGTGTGGGGCGACGACGAGCGCTTCGTCCAGACCTATTTCACGAGTTTCCGCGGCAAGCTCGTGTATTCGACCTTCGACTGGGGCATACGCGACGAGGAGGGCTATCACTACATCCTCGGGCGCACCGACGACGTGATCAACGTCGCGGGACACCGCCTCGGCACGCGCGAGATCGAGGAGGCCGTGCAGGCGCATCCCAATATCGCCGAGGTCGCCGTGGTCGGGGTGGCGGACTCGATCAAGGGGCAGATGCCTCTTGCTTTTGCGGTGGTGAAGGACGCGGCGAAGGTCGCTACGCCGGAGACACGCTCGGCCGAGGAGAAATCCGTGCTGGAAACGGTGGACCGGCTGCTGGGCGCCATCGCGCGTCCGTCCCGGGTCCACTTCGTGACGCTGCTGCCGAAGACGCGCTCGGGGAAGCTGCTGCGCCGCTCGATCCAGGCGCTTGCCGAGGGACGCGATCCGGGCGATCTCACGACGATCGAGGACCCGGCTGCGCTCGAGCAGATCCGTTCGGCCGTCAAATCCGCTTGAACTTCTCGACGCGAAGGCGCAAAGGCGCAAAGAAGAACGAGAATAATAATTGAACCGCCAAGCCGCCAAGGGGAAACAGGAGTTCAGATATTGGATTTTTGCAAGCCCCTCTTTGCGTCTTTGCGGCTTTGCGTCTAGTGTTTAGCCTTTCCCGAAAGGACCAGGCTTTGGAGCGCGCAAGAAGCGGCGAGCTGTTTCTCAACATCGGCCACGCCCTCGACCACCTTTTCCTGCTGATTTATCCCACAGTCGTGCTCGCGATGTCGCCGGAGTTTGGGCGAACCTACAGCGAGCTGCTCCCGCTCGCGCTGGGCGGCTTCATCGCCTTCGGGGCGGGATCGCTGCCGGCGGGCTGGCTCGCCGACCGCTGGAGCCGGCGCGGCATGATGGTGGTGTTTTTCATCGGTATCGGCGCCGCTTCCATGTTGACGGGCCTCGCGCAGTCCACCTGGCAGATCGCCGCGGGGCTGACGCTGGTGGGCCTGTTCGGCGCGATCTACCACCCGGTTGGCATCGCGATGCTGGTCAGCGGGCGGGAAAAAGTCGGCAAGGTGCTGGGCGTGAACGGCGTCTACGGGAACCTGGGCGTGGCGTTCGCCGCGCTGATCGCGGGCGCGCTCGCGCACTGGATCAACTGGCGGGCGGCATTCATCGTGCCTGGTGTCGTGTCGGTCGCGATCGGAATCGCTTTTGCAGCCGCGGTACCCGACCAGCCGGCCGCCGGGAAAGCGAATGTGCGAGGAGGGCGGGCAGGATTCCCGCGCGGGCTGCTGGTGCGGGTGTTCGCCGTGCTTACGGTGACCACGCTGTTCGGAGGGGTCATCTTCAATTCCACGACGGTGGCCATGCCCAAGATCTTCGACGAGCGCCTGACCGAGCTGGTGAACACGACGCTGGGAATCGGCATCCTGGTGTCGCTGGTCTATGCTTTCGCTGCCATCGCCCAGCTGGTCGTCGGCCACTTCCTCGACCGCGGCGCGCTCAAGTCGGTGCTGGTCACGGTGCTCGGACTCCAGGTGCCCCTGCTGCTGGCGGCTGCCTATTTCGACCAGCACCTCCTGCTGGTCGTGGCGCTGGCCATGATGTTCTTCGTTTTCGGGCAGATCCCCATCAACGATGCCATGGTCGCGAACTACACCGACGAGGCCTGGCGCGCGCGCGTCTACGCGGTCCGCTACGTCATCTCGTTCGGGGCCAGCGCCTGCGCGCTGCCGCTGGTGGCGTTTGCGCATCGCTACAGCAGCGACTTCAAGTACCTGTTCTTCGCGCTGGCGGCGATGGCGGCGTTGATGCTGGCGGCGGCGACGTTCCTGCCGTCGCAGGCGCGGCAGCCCGCGCCGGCCTGACCACCCCCTCGCATACGCTCGACCCCTCCTAGACTAGGAGGGGTAGTCCGCAGGACCGGGGTGGTTACGACGGGTCGCGAAGGACGCGGAGGACGCGAAGGAAGGCGTTACCACGAGTCGCAAAGGCCGCGAAGGGGACAATAATTAGAACCAAGACCTAAGGGCGCAAAGATGACACTCCTTTCGCAGTTCGATAGCACGGACCTGATGGCGACGGGTCTGCTAGTCGCCAGTGTGCTCATTTTAATGAATGTGATCCTTGCGCTCCTGAGACCGTGGTATGAGCTAATTTTCTGGTCTGTAATGCTGTGTCTGGCAGCCCTTTGGGGCATTCACCAGGCGGATTTCCGTTCGGTGAAAATTGCGTGCTGGAGCGTCGTCATACTCGCGATGCTCGTTTCTTTCGCTCTGCAGTATATTCGCCATCGCCGTGATATCGCGCGAGATGCAAGCCAGCCAGTACCAAATCCCTTCATTTTGAGGGAGGTTGTTAGGCTAACAGCACGCTATACATGGATAGCGGGCCTGGTCGCAGGTTTTGCAGTACTTTCGATAGGGGCGTTCATGCTTCCTCAGCAAGGCGACCGGCTTAATTTGATACTGCTCGGGCTCTATGTCCTTCCGGTCTGCCTCGTCCCAGGGTGCCTGACTGCTCTTTGTGCATCGTACTTTTCTGTCGTTGAGCGGTGGGTTGCATGGCTTCCCTTATTCCTTCCTTTATTGGTTGCAGCGATTTCCTACACAATTCTGCTGATGCTCTGAATTATTCTTCTTGGCGTCTTAACGGTTCAATTGTTGTTCTCGCTTTTCCTCTGCGTCCTCCGCGGTGGGAGTTTGGGTTTGTCTGGCGTCTGACAACTGGCGTCTGACCACCCCGGTCCTGCGGCCCACCCCTCCTAGTCTAGGAGGGGTCGAGCG
>JBIOVQ010000048.1:0-12304 GCA_044867805.1 Burkholderiales bacterium
ACGCTCGACGCGGTGGGCAGCGACAAGCGGCGGCGCATCGCGCGCGAGACGCTCGAGATCTACGCCCCGATCGCGAACCGCCTGGGGCTCAACAGCATCTACCACGAGCTGGAGGACCTCTCCTACAGGCATCTCTACCCCGACCGCTACCGCGTGCTCGCGAAAGCGGTCAAGGCCGCGCGCGGCAACCGCCGGGAGGTCGTGTCCCGGGTGCTGGAGACGATCCGGCGCAAGCTGAAGAGCACCGGCGTGGAGGCGCAGGTGCACGGGCGCGAGAAGCACCTCTACTCGATCTACCGCAAGATGCGGGAAAAGCATCTCACGTTCGCGCAGGTGCAGGACGTGTTCGCCTTCCGCGTCATCGTCAACGATGTTGCGGCCTGCTATGTCGCCCTGGGCTCGCTGCACGCGCTCTACAAGCCCATTCCCGGCAAGTTCGAGGACTACATCGCGATGCCGAAGGCGAACGGCTACCAGTCGCTGCACACGACGCTGTTCGGCCCGTTCGGCAGCCCGATCGAGATCCAGATCCGCACCCACGAGATGCACCGGATCGCGGAGGCCGGGGTGGCCTCGCACTGGCTCTACAAGAGCTCCGACACCTCGCTTTCCGAGCTGCAGAAGAAGACCCACCAGTGGCTGCAAAGCCTGCTCGAGATGCAATCGCAGTCGGGCGACTCCGCCGAGTTCCTCGAGCACCTCAAGGTAGACCTGTTCCCGGACGAGGTCTACGTGTTCACGCCCAAGGGCAAGATCCTGTCGCTGCCGCGCGGGGCGACCGCCGTGGACTTCGCCTATGCCGTGCACACCGACATCGGCAATCGCTGCGTCGCGGTGAAGATCAACCAGGAGCTGGTGCCGCTGCGCACCGAGCTGAAGAACGGCGATCGCGTCGAGATCATCACCGCCGCGCACGCCAAGCCCAACCCGCTGTGGCTCAATTTCGTGGCCACCGGCAAGGCGCGCTCGCGTATCCGGCACTTCCTGAAGACCATGCACTTCCAGGAGTCGGCGCGCCTCGGCGAGCGGTTGCTCAATCAGGCGCTGACCGCCCTCGGCGCCGCGTCGGGCGACATCAAGGAGCCGCAGTGGGAGAAGTTCGCGCGCGACGCGGGCGCCAAGTCGCGGGAGGAAGTGCTCGCCGATATCGGTCTGGGGAAGCGCCTCGCCGCCGTGGTGGCGCGGCGGCTGCTCTCGCGCGGCGAGCCCGGACCGCACGATGCGCCACTGCCCGGCTCGGTCATCATCCACGGCTCGGAAGGCATGGCGGTGCAGTTCGCCCACTGCTGCCGCCCCATTCCGGGCGATCCCATCATCGGCCTGATCAGCAAGGGCCAGGGCATGGTGATCCATACCCACGACTGCCCGGTCGTCAACAAGGCGCGCCACGATCCGGAGCGCGTGCTCGACGTGGCGTGGGACACGGAAACACGGAAGCTGTTCGACGTCAGCATCAAGACGGTCGTGGCCAACCAGCGTGGCGTGCTGGCCAGGGTTGCGGCCGAAATCGCGGAAGCAGGGTCAAACATCCAGAACGTGGCGGTGGACCCCGAGGACGACAGCAGCTACACCAACATGTTCTTCACGCTGCAGGTCTCCAACCGCCTCCACCTCGCGGGCATCATGCGCCGGCTGCGGCGCATACCCGAGGTCGTTCGCCTTTCCAGAGTGAAAGGCTGAACGAAGTGGACAGTTGGCAGTAGGCAGTAGCTAAGCCTCCACTGCAAACTGCACACTGATAACTGCCAACTCGCGGCCGCCAGCCGCTCGCGGTGGGCCGCCGTTCGGTCAGCCCGCCGCGGCGCGCGCTTGCGGCTGCAGCAGGGCCGGGGTATCCGCCCTGACGCTCGCGAAGCGCGTGCGGCGCGCTTCGCGGCCATGCGAGTCGCCGTAGACCAGCTCGCGCGTGTCGAAGTCAAAGCGCGGATGGCGCGCATCGTTCCACTGCTCCAGGAAATGGGCGTAGAACGGCACGAACAGCCCAAGGCGGGGGTTGTCCTGGTTGAGCGCGAACACGTATTCCGGCTGGTCCTTGACCTCGAAGCCGCGCTGGCAGTACTGGACCCACAGATGGTCGCCGAGCACGACCACTTTCCAGAACGGCTCGTCCTCGTAGAACCTGAGCGTCACCTTCTTCCCCTGCGCGCGCAGCTTCGCCAGGTAGGCAATGCTCCCTTCCACTTCCTCGGCATAGGTCTGCTGCGTGATCTCCCCGGGCAGCGAGCTGACCCGCCTTTCCGCGCCGTGGGCGGCCGGGTGAAGCAGCATCACGTGGACGTTGTGGGCCGACTGCAGGGCCTCGCGCAGGGGGCTCGCCTCGTCCGCGAACGTGTCGTTGCCGGTGAGGGTCAGGATGAAGGCGTCACGGGCCGCCGGCAGCTTCCTGATCAGGCTGCGCTCGCGGCGGCGCGCCAGCCAGCTCGCGCGGCGGCGGCGCGCATAGACCAGGGAGGCCGTCTCGGCGACCTTGCCCTTCTCGCGGTTCGCGACCGCGACCCGCCAGGAGTTGAACAGCAGGACCAGCAGCGCGGCCAGGGTGATCTCCAGGGCCAGGAGCAGGTTGGCGTTCGACGCCACGATCGGCCACCACTGGTAGAGGGCGTGCTGCGCGATGGCCGGCAGCGCGAACGCGATTCCGAGGGCCAGCACCGTGATGGCGGCGTGCAGCGCCGCCTGGCGCAGGGTCCAGCCCCAGCGGCTGCCTCTGATATCGAGGGGGTACTCGGCCACGCCCGCAAGCCGCCCCAGGCTCCGCGCGGCGCCCGTCACCGGGATGCGCCCGTCACGCGCGCCGGGACAGTCCGCAGCCCGCGCTCCGGCTCGTCGAGGTACTGCGCCAGCGCGGCGTAACTCGGCCGGCGCCCGCGGGTGGCGCCGCAGTATTCGGCGATGACCCGGTCGAGCGCCTTCAACGCCAGCTGCAGCAGCAACGCCTGCCGCAGCAGCGCGGTGTCGCTTTCGGCGCGCTCGCGCGGGATCCCGCCCGGCCGCAGGATGGCTTTCAGGAAACTGCCACCCGTCCCGGAGTCGCTCCGGTGGCCGCTAACGCGGCGCTTCAGGCGGCCAAAACCGACTGTGCTCATGGTTCGCTCCATCACCCGAGAATTACCTCCCTCCCCCGCGCCAGCGCCTCACTGCGCGGCGCACGATCCCCCCCACTCTGATCCGGCAGGCAGCTTTCACCGCCTTGCCCCGCCACCGGTACCGGTTGGTCCGACGTAACAGCGCTTTCCTCTTGTTTCATGCTGGAAGCCACTTCCGCGAAGAAGCGCAGCACGCTGCGAAGGTCTTGCCTGTCCACGTTGTCCTCCTGTCCGTATGCCGGCCGGTGGGATCCGGCCGCTTCCTGCAACCCGCCCGTCGCTACGGCTCGCGGGCGGTCCTGACACTCAGCCTGCAGCCACGATTCCGCGCTCGGTGACGCGCACTTTCTGCCCGATGGTCACCGCGGGTTGCGCGGGCTCGTGCAAGGTACGGATGGTCCCGTCGTTCATGCGCACGCGAATCTGGTAGGTCACGGAGTCCTTCATGTTCTTTTCGATCTCGTTGCCGGCGTAGGCGCCGGCGCCGGCGCCGACCACGGTCGCGACTGCCCGCCCGCGGCCCCGGCCAACCTGGCTGCCCAGTATCCCGCCGACCACGGCGCCGCCGACCGCCCCCGCTCCGCTGCCCTGGCCCTTGACCGGGAGCGCGCGGATGGACTCGATGACGCCGCAGTCATCGCAGGCCGGGGCCGGCGCCAGCCACGACCACCGGCCCGGGGAGGCCGCCGCGGCCTTGTCTGCCGCACCACCGCCGCCGGAAAGGGCGCTGGGCATCCACCCCATCATGGTGGCGATGCCCACGATGCTGAAGACGATCACGGCGATCGCCGCGATCAGCATGACCGGATAGAGGATCCCGGGGCGCTTCGTGGGCGCGCTGCCTGCGGTACTGACGGTTTCCATCGCGGATTTCATGTCCAGCCGGGCCGCCACGGGAACGCTCCCGCGGCGGCGAACCCGGCATCAACTCTTGATAGCCAGTGCGTTCTTCACGGTAACGACGCCGTGCACGCTGGAGGCGATTTCCGCCGCCCGCCGCGCCTGGCCGTCGTTCTGCACGAACCCGGAGAGCAGGACGACGCCCTTGTGGGTTTCCACGCTCACCGCGAACCCGCTGACCACGGGGTCCTTGAGCAGCGCGGCCTTCACCTTGGCGGTGATCACGCTGTCGTCGATGTACTGGCCGGCGCGCACGCGATCGTGCACGGCCTGGGCCTTGGTGAATTCGGCGGCGTCGAGCCTGCCGTCGCGGTTGTCGTCGGCCTCCTTGAAGGCCTTGTCGAAGCCGCCGATCTTCCGCGTTTCGTCGCGGCTCAGGAAACCGTCCCGGTTCGTGTCGAGCTTGCCGAACTCGGGGTACATCGGTATCCCTTTCTCGGGGGCGGCGCTCGCTGCGGCGGCCGTGCCAGCCGCGCCGATCAGCGCCGCCGCTGCAGCCGCGATCACGCGATGCATGCCTGCTTGATTGCGTTTCATCTCTTGCTCCTTTCTCCAGCAACACCGAACTGCGGGCACGTTCAATGCCCAGCGAGCCCTTGCCGCAACAGCCATGCCAGGTAGGCTGCCTCCTTGAAATCAATGGGTTATCGGAGAGGCCCGCGACCCGGCATGTCGTCGTCCGGCAACGCGGGGCGCAGCGCCGGCGGCACCGGCGTGATTCCACTGGCATTTTTTGTCGCAGGCCGGCGACAAACACCGCAGCGCGCGCGTTGAGCCGCGCGCTGGCATCCGCCTCCGCCCCGCGCAGCTGAAACGGCGCCGCAAGGGCTCGATTTTCAGGCTATCGCGGAGTGGGTGGGCAATCGTGGCGATGCCGTGCCCCGTACTGGCGCGCGTTGAACGGCGCAGAGCGTCCGCTTCGAACGCGCGCAGTTAAATCGGCGCTGAACGCGTCCGATTTGACGTCTGTTCGATCTCGCGCAGATAAAACGGCGCCGATGGCGTCCGTTTTATCAGCTCTTAAAGAGCTTGGGATCCAGCTGGTGCCGGCCGAGCAGCTTGTAGAACTCGGTGCGGTTGCGCTTGGCGAGGCGCGCCGCCTGGGTGACGTTGCCCTCCGTGATCTTGAGCAGTTGCGTCAGGTACTCGCGCTCGAAGCGGCGGCGGGCCTCCTCGAACGACGCGAAATCGGCCTGCTGGTTCTGGAACGCCTGCTGCGCCAGCGACACCGGGATGATCGGGGTCGTGGCGAGCGCAACCGACTGCTCCACCACGTTGTAGAGCTGGCGCACGTTGCCGGGCCAGGACGCCGAGACCAGGAGCTCCATGGCCTCCGGCGCGAAACCGTTGACGTTCTTGCGGTACTTCTCGGCGAGGAGGGAGAGGAAGTAGCCGGCGAGCAGCGGAATGTCCTCGCGCCGCTCGGACAGCGGCGGCAGGGTCAATGCCACCACGTTGAGCCGGTAGTAGAGGTCGTCGCGAAAATTGCCGGCCGCCATCTCGGCCTCGAGGTTGCGGTGCGTCGCGGAAATGACCCGCACGTCCACGTCGTGCGCGTCGGTCGACCCCACCGCCCGCACTTTCCTCTCCTGCAGCACGCGCAGCAGCTTCACCTGCAGGGGTACCGCCATGTCCCCGATCTCGTCGAGGAACAGGGTGCCCCGGTTGGCCGCCTGGAACAGCCCCTTGTGGTCGCGGGTGGCGCCGGTAAAGGAGCCCCGGACGTGGCCGAACAGCTCGGACTCGAGCAGCTGTTCGGGTATCGCCCCGCAATTGATGCCGACGAACGCGTAGTCGCGGCGGGGGCTCGCCTTGTGGATGGCGCGCGCGACCAGCTCCTTGCCCGTGCCCGATTCGCCGTGGATGAACACGCTGGCGTCGCTCTCCGCCACCAGCCGCGCCTTCGCCATGACATCCTCCATGGCCGGGTTGCGCGTGATGATTTCGCGGCGCCATTCGCTGCCGGCATCGCCGGGCTCGCGCCCGCCGCCCGCCATGGCCAGCGCCCGCTCGACCTCCGCGAGCAGTGCCTTGGGATCGAACGGCTTGGTCAGGTAGCCGAACACGCCGCGCTGCACCGCGGACACCGCGTCGGGTATCGTCCCGTGCGCGGTCAGCATGATCACCGGCAGGGTCGGATGCCCGGCCCGGATCGCTTCGAACAGCGCCATGCCGTCCATCCCGCCCATCCGCAGGTCGGTCACGACCAGCTGCGGCCGCGCGACGCTGACCTGCGCGAGCGCGCGCTCGCCGCTTTCCGCCGTGGATACGGCGTAGCCCGCGGCGGTCAGCCGGATCTGCATCAGCCTCAGCAGGTCCGGGTCATCGTCCACGACCAGTATGCTCGTGCGGGATGCGTTCATCGGCTCCTCTCGATAATGCTGCGTTCCAGCGACTTCAGCGCGTCGAGCTTCTGCTGCAGGCCCTGCACGCTGGCACTGAGCCGCTTCTGCTCCTGGATGTGCGAGCCCAGCATATTGGCCAGCGGATGGAGCCGGCCGTTTCCCTTCCTCACGACCGGCTCCAGCACATCGAGGGCGCGTCCGTCGTCATTGAATGGCGTATTGGGCAGCGACAGCAACATGGCGAATCTCACGCGGTTGTAGTCGAGGCGCCCCCGATTGTAGGCCTGGCGCGCCGTGTCGTACTCGCGGTTGAGGTCCGCAGCGGAGAGCTTCCGGATGTACCCGAAGTACAGCACCAGGCTTTCCACGTCGGTGACGGCCGGGCCGCCCGGCTGCACCCAGGGGGTCGGCTCCGGCGCCCCCCCCGTCTCCAGCTCGGGGAAGAGCTCGGTCAGGAGCGCGCAGCCGCTGGCGAGCGCCAGCCAGCCGACGCAGAGGGCGATCCGAAATATCATCGCTGCGCGTCCGTCCATTCCAGGGGCAGCCGCACCCGCAGATGCGCGCCCACGCTGCTGTCCACCACCTCCACGCTGCCGCCGTGGGCGAAGACGTACTCTTTCACTACGGACAGGCCGATCCCGGTGCCCCTCACCGGCCCGGACCCGTGGTGCCGTCCCTGGTAGAACGGGTCGAAAATACGCACGCGCTCCTCGACCGGCACGCCCGGCCCCTGGTCCACGACGTCGAACTCGAGATTACCGCCCCCGAGGCGCGCGGAGAGCTGAATGACCCCTCCCGGGGGCGAGAACTTCACGGCATTGGACAGCAGGTTGTCGAGCACCACCCGCAGCTTCTCGGAATCCGCCGGAACCATCACATCCGCTGCATTGACGTCGAGCGTCAGGTTCCTGGCCCTGATGGCGAGCCGCTGGTCGTCGGCCACGCGCTTGATGATCTCGCGCACGTCCACGGGCCTCACGTCCGCGGTCACCCTGCGGAACTGGCCGGCACCGAAGGACAGCAGGTCCTCGATCAGCTTTTGCAATTCTATACTGTTGTGGCGCAGGATTTCCGCGATCTCCCTCTGTTCCGGCTTGAGCGCCCCCACGGCCTCCTCCGACAGCAGCTCCGCCCCCTCCCGTAGAGCCGTGAGCGGCGTCTTAAGTTCATGGGACACCTGCCGCAGGAAGCGGTTCTTCTGCTCCTCCACGTCGATCAGCTCCCGCCGCATCCATTCCAGCCGCTCACCGAGCTGTTCCAGGTCCTGCGGGCCGTTGACCGCGACGGGGACCCGGAAATGGCCGGTGCCCAGGCGGCGGATCGCGGCGTCGATCTGCGTGATCGGACGCGAGATGAGGATCGAGAAGCCGACCGCGAGGAATATCACCACCGGGATCAGCGCCAGCAGCTGCCAGAACGTGATGCTCCGGGCCTGGTCCGCGGTGGCGCGCATCGCCTCCACTTCGCGGTCGATCAGCTCGCTGTAGCGCGCGACCATCGCCTGCGCCCGCTCGGACAGGTCGTCGAAGCGACCCACGGCCGCGGCGAGCTCCGCGGACGTCGCGGCGGGCCGGGACAGGACGGCAAATACCGCCTTTTCGCCCCGGACAATCTCGTCGAGCTCGCTTTTCTGGTCCGCGCCGAACGGCAGCCCCGCCACGTCCTTCACCGCCTGCTCGAAGCGGCGCCGGCTCAGGACGTAGGTGTCGAGCAGCGCCCGGTCGTCGAGGATCACCATCTGGCGGGCGCTCCGCTCGAGCGCCGTCAGCGTCTGCGCCAGCCGGCGCCCGCTCTGCGTGGCCTGCACGGCCTGGTAGACCGCGTTCTGGCTGCGGTTGGCGAGCTGGTCCACCGAGATGGCGTTGTTGACCAGCGCGAACACCAGCGGCAGCGCGACCAGCGTGAATCCGACGACCAGCAGCCGCGGAAAGGAGCGCGGGTACAGGAACTTCATCAGGGGGAGATTAGCCTCCTGTCATAGACCATGACAATGGTCCGGAGTGCCGCAACTGGCAACGGCAGATGCGAGATACGGGATACAGGATACAAGATGACGGCGCGCGAGACAGAACAAGGGGTTGTCCCGCATCACGTATCCCGCATCCCGCATCGGGTAAATACCCATGCCGTCACTCGGCCTGGGCGACATCGCGCAGCATGCCGTGCAGGCCGGTGACCACTCGCGCCAGGCGCTCGTAGTCAACCTTGTCCGGCGTGTCCTCCGGGGTGTGATAGTGCGGGTAGCGGTAGAGGGCCGAATCGGTCACCATCACCGCCGGCCAGCCTTCCTGCCAGAACGACCAGTGGTCGGACCAGTCCACGCCCGGAATCATGGCGGGCGCGGCGACGCCCTCGGACGGGATCCCGCCATGGTGGCGGAAGCTTGCCAGGGCCTGGTGCAGGAGCGGCCGCGATGCCAGGTTCGAGACGAAAGCCACGAAATTCCCGGTCGAGGGATAGAAGAAGCCCAGGGGAAACGGGTAGCGCTGGCTGCCGGGGTCGTCGGAATAGCAGCCGATGGTTTCGAGCGAGAACATTGCCGCGATGCTCTCGCCCCGTTCGCGCGAGCGCCGCGCGTATTGCCGGCTGCCCATGGCGTCGCCGTGGTAGAAAGGCGGCTCCTCGTTGACGAAGGCCACGAACCGCAGCGTGCGCGCAGGCCTGGCGTCCCTGAAGAGCCGCGCGAGCTCGAGCACCGCCGCGACCCCCGAGCCGTTGTCGTTGGCGCCCACGGCGCCGACCACCGAGTCGTAGTGTGCGCCCACCAGCACGATCTCGGCGGCGCGCGCTCCACCGCGCACCTCGGCCTCGATGTTGCGCACCTCGACCGGACCGGAGCGATAGCGCTGGGCCGCGACGGTGTAGTCCAGTCCCGCAAGGGTGCGCTCGATGTATTGCGCCGACGCTTCGAGCTCCGCGGGGTGGAACACGTTGTGCTCGCGGCTGGCGATGGCCGAAATGTGCCTGCGCAGGTTGCCGGCGCTGATTTTCTCCTCCTCGGTCAACGGTTTCAGGGGGCCCGCGTAGGACACGCCGGGGACCTTGACCATGTACCAGAGCAGCCAGGCCGTCGCCGCCGCCAGCGTCAGCCAGAACAGCATTCGAATCCGGAACGGCGTGACAAGTGACGGGTGACGAGTGACGGGAGGCTCACTCATCCCTCCGCCCACATCCCTCAAGCGAGCGGCGGGATGCGGAGCTCTGCCGCGAGCTGGTTTAGGCTCGCGGCCAGCGCGGGCGGCAGGGGCACGCCGCGCGTTTCGCGCTCCGCGCGCGCCGCGCGGCTGCCGTCTCCGGGCAGGCGGATGCGGTCCACGCCGGGCAGCCGCTGCGAATTCCGGAGATCGCGGATCAGCGCGTCAACCTGCCGCTTGAACTCCGCGACCGGCTGGAAGGCCGCCACGTCGATCGCCACGATCGCATGCCCCGTATTGGTGGCGGTCGTATCGTCGGCGTTGAAATCCACCACGTCGCGGCCCATCGCCGCCCCGTTCAGCGTTCCCGCGAGGAGCCCGAAGACGAGCGCGAGCCCGTAGCCCTTGTAGCCGCCGATCGGGAGCAGGAAGCCCTCGCTCGCCCGGTTCGGATCGGTCAGCGGGCGGCCCTGCCGGTCCATCATCCAGCCTTCCGGCATCACCTCGCCGCGCTGGGCCTTGGTCTTCACCTTTCCATACGCGGCGACGGTCGTCGCCATGTCGAGCACGATCGCCGGCTCCTCGCCCGCGGGGATTGCGACCGCGATCGGGTTGGTCGAGAGCAGCATGTCGAGCCCGCCCCACGCCGGCAGGTGGTTGGCGTTGCCTACCGCGAGGTAGAGGCCGACCATGTCGTGCTCGAGCGGCATGCCGGCGTAGAGCGAGGCGGGGCCGGCGTGATTGCTACCCTTCACGCCCACCCAGGCGACACCGGCCGATTTCGCCTTCGCGATCGCCCGGTCGGCGGCAAAGCGCATCACGAGGTGTCCCATGCCGTTGTCGCCGTCCACCAGCGCCATGCCCGCCGCCTCGCGCGAGACCCGGATGTCGGGCTTGATATTGACCGCCCCGCCCCTGATGCGCCGGATGTACTGCGGCAGGCGGAATATCCCGTGCCCCTCTGAGCCCTGCAGGTCGGCGCGCACCATCAGCTCGGCGATGCTCCGCGCGTCGCGCGCCGAAATGCCCACCGCCTGGAAGGCACGGGCCGTGAAGTCCGCGAGCCTTTCCGCCTTGATGCGCAGGGGTGTCGCCGTGTCAGCCATCGTCTACGCCAGTCGTCAGCCGTCAGTGGTCAGCCGTCAGTAGACGGCTAGTCGATCTTCACGTTGTTGTCTTTGATGATCTTCTCCCACCGCCGCATTTCGGACCGCACGTAGGCGTCGAACTCCGCCGGCGCCGCGCTGAGGCTCATGGGGGTCTGGCGCTTTTCCAGAACGCCTTCGGCCTCGAGCTCCTTCATCGCCGCGACGGCAGCGGCGTGCAGCTTCGCCACGATCGGCTTCGGCGTGCGGGCGGGCACGAAGATGCCGTTCCAGTTGAGGCTGCCGACGCCGGGAAAGCCGGCCTCGGCCATGGTGGGTAAATTCGGCATCTCGGACAGGCGCTTCTCCGACGTCACCGCGTACGCCTTGATCTGGCCCGCGCGTACCGGGCCGATATTGGACGCGACGTTGGATTCCTGGATGTGGGAGTCGCCGCGCAGCAGGTTGGCGAGGGTCTCCCCCGCGCCTTTGGTCGGCAAATGCACCATCTGGATTCCCGCCCGCGCCGTCAGCGCCAGCATGTCGAGGTGCGCGTAAGAGCCCAGCGGGGCGCCGTAGTTGAGCTGGCCGGGTCGTCCCCGCGCGTACGCGATCGCCTCCTGGAGAGTGTTCGCCGGGATCCTGGGGCTGCCGAGGATGAAGTTGGGGATCGCGACGAGCTTGGTCACGCCGCTCAGGTCCTTGACCGCGCTCGCGCGCATCTTCCCCGCGAACAGGATGGGATTGATCGAGTTCGTGGAGATGTTCCCCATGAGCAGGGTGTAGCCATCGGCCTGGGCCTGCGCCGTCAGCTCCACCGCGATGTTGCCCGCCGCCCCGGGCCGGTTGTCCACGACGATCTGCTGGCCGAGGGCGCGGCTCATCTTGGGTTCGGCCATCCGCGCGATGATGTCGGTGGCGCCGCCGGGGGCGAACGGGATCAGGACCCGTATCGGCCGCACCGGATAATCGGCGGCGAGCGCCGATTGATGGCGGATGGCGAATGGCGAAAGGAGGAAGGAGACGCCGACAACGACCGCGTAGAAGCGCTTCATGTCTTTCCTTTCGACTTTCGACTTTCGACTTCCGCCTTGCCTTCCTCGAGCTCCACCAGCGCACCAAGGAAGTCCTTCGGATGGACGAAGGCAATGCGCTGGCCGTGAACGTTCTGCTGCGGCGAGCCGTCGCCAAGGATGCGCGCGCCCCGCTTTCCGAGCCCGGCGGCGGTCGCGGCAACATCGTCCACGCTGAGACAGAAGTGGTGGATGCCGCCGTGGGGGCTGCGCTCGAGGAATCTCGAGATCGGCGAATCGGGCCGCGATGGCTCCATCAGCTCGATGCGGGCGTTGGGCAGCTCGACGTAGGCGAGCCGCACGCCCTGCTGCTCGTTTACCTGCGCCGCGCCGACCTGGAGGCCGTAGACGTCCTTCAACCGCTTCGCCGCGGCTTCCAGGCTCGGCACGGCGAGCGACACATGACTCAGTCCGGTAATCATGCCAACCCCCTGAACACTAGACGCAAAGCCGCGAAGCCGCGAAGAAATTCAACAATAAAAAAATAAGAAAATCCATTGATCCGTCTTCCTTTGCGACTTTGCGACTTTGCGTCGAGACTTTAAATGACCTTTTCAGCGCGGAGCTGCGCGATGCGCGCGGCGCTCATGCCGAGCTCTCCGCTCAGCACCTCCTCCGTGTGCTGCCCGAGGAGCGGCGGCACGCGCCGTATCGCCGCCGGAGTCCCGCTCAGCCGGAACGGGA
>JBIOVQ010000049.1:0-3942 GCA_044867805.1 Burkholderiales bacterium
GCGGGGGAAGGTCCACCGCTACCGCGGGACGCCGCTGATCGTGACGTACCACCCCGCCTACCTGCTGCGCAACCTGCCGGACAAGGCGAAGGCGTGGGTGGATCTTTGTTTCGCGGTGAGGACGATGGAAGGCTTGCAGAAGCAAGCATCGTCCCCACCTAAAGCGTGACGCAATGGGGCGTGACACGATAAGGCGTGACGCGATAGAGCGTGTTTGACAAGCAGTTACGCCGACCACGCAGTACCGTGTCACGATTCACCGTGTCACGCATCACCGCGTCACGTATCATCGTGTCACGAATTGGCGGAGGACGAGCATGAAGCCGCTATCTCTTGCGTTGACGCTTGCCCTCGCGACGTTGTCGCTCGGGGGCTGCGGCTACAACCGGCTGCAAACCACCGACGAGCAGATCAAGGCGGCGTGGGCGGAGGTCGTGAACCAGTACCAGCGCCGCGCCGACCTGATTCCCAACCTGGTCAACACCGTCAAGGGCTTCGCCGCGCAGGAGCAGCAGGTGCTGCTCGGGGTCACCAACGCGCGCGCGAAAGTGGGCTCGATCCAGGCCACGCCGGAGCTCGTCAACGATCCGCAGGCGTTTTCACGCTTCCAGCAGGCGCAGGGCGAGCTGTCCGCGGCGCTGTCGCGCCTCATGGTCGTGGTCGAGCGCTATCCCAACCTGAAATCGGACCAGAATTTTCGCGACCTGCAGGCGCAGCTCGAAGGCACGGAGAACCGCATCACCGTCGCGCGCAACCGCTATATCAAGGCGGTGCAGGAGTACAACGTGGTGGTGCGGCAATTTCCCACCAATCTCACCGCCATGCTGTTCGGCTTCAAGGAAAAGCCGCAGTTCACGGTCGAGAACGAGAAGGAGATCGGCAAGGCGCCCAAGGTGGATTTCAGCGCGCCAGCCCCGAAATAGTCCAGAATCTGGCAGCCGTCCGGCTGTCCAACCACCGGTGACGGTTTCGCGCCCGCCCGCTGTGTCCTACAATACGGTATTCATTGATATTTCTTGGCGTTCTTGGCGCCCCCCGATCGAGTCGGGGGCAGGCTTGGCGGCTAATTTGGGGTTGGGATCTTGATGAAGCCAGCAGCAAACCGTTTGCGCGGGGTTGAGCGGGATATCGTGCAGGCGCCGCAGCCCGGCGACCGCGCGCCGTACTACGAGCCGCAGGGCAACGAGATCGCGGTCTTCGAAGCTGCCTACAAGAAGCGCCTGCCGGTGATGCTCAAGGGGCCCACCGGCTGCGGCAAGACCCGCTTTCTCGAATTCATGGCGTTCCAGCTGGAGCGCCCGCTCGTCACGGTATCGTGCCACGAGGACCTGACCAGCTCCGACCTGGTCGGGCGCTTCCTGCTGGAGGGCGCCGAGACGGTGTGGCAGGACGGCCCCCTCACGCGCGCGGTAAAAGTGGGCGCGATCTGCTACCTCGACGAAATCGTGGAGGCGCGCACGGACTCGACCGTCGTGATCCACTCGCTTACCGACCACCGGCGCCGGCTCACCGTCGAGAAGAAAGGCCAGGAGATCGAGGCGCACGAGGACTTCATGCTGGTGATCTCCTACAACCCGGGCTACCAGACGGTGCTGAAGGACTTGAAGCCCTCGACCAAGCAGCGCTTCATCGCCATCAACTTCGATTTCCCGCCGGAGGAGATCGAGCGCAAGATCGTGCTCAACGAAGCGCCGGGTATCGGGCCCGAGCTCGTGCACCAGCTGGTCACCGCCGGCCGCAAGGCGCGCCTGCTCAAGGACCACGGCCTCGAGGAGTCGGCCTCGACGCGCGCGCTGGTCTATGCGGCCAACATGATGAACGCGGGGCTCGACCCCGTGGCCGCCTGCCAGGTCGCAATGGTGAACCCGATCACCGACGACGAGGAGCTCGCCGAGGCGCTGATGGAAGTCGTGCAGGCGCATTTCGGCGCCTGATGGCGCGCCCGACGCAACAAGGGATCGACGACCAGCTCGCGCAGCTGCGCGAGGCGAGCACCCTCGCGCACCGCGAGATCGAGCAGGTCCTGCCCCACATCCGCTCCCACGGCGAGGAAACCACTCTCGCCTGGGTCAGCGCATGCCGCCGGCTCCACGAGTACGACCGCGAGGCCGGCAAGGCCTTCATGCGCGCCAGCCGCGAGGCCGAGCGCGTATCGGAAACGGTCCTGCCCTGGACCGAGCAGGCCCTCCAGTTCCTGCGCTGGCGCGGCGCGTGGCGGGCGCTCGAAGGCTACATGGCGAACCTGCCGCGGGCCTACGGCTCGCTCGGCCACGCCGGCCAGCGCCGCTGGGCGGAAATCGGCTTCACCTGGTGCGAGCGGCAGATCGACAGCGGTTGCGCCTACTTCGCCACGCCGGTGGTGGACCTGTCCGGGCGCCAGGGCATCACCGGGATCGAGCACCTGACGCAGCCGGCGGAGGAGCTGTTCGAGTCGCGCAAGCTCCTGCTCGCCACCTATCTCGCCGGCGCGATCCGCGTGAGAAACCTGCTCGGCGCCCAGGCGATCCTGCCGTGGGCGCTGCGCGGCGCGGACATCATGCAATCGGGCCGCGCGCGCGGGGAAGCCTATTTCCGGCTCGAGTCCGAGGAAAGCCTCGCCTTGCTGCTCGACCAGCTGCCCGGCTTCCGGCTGGCCGAGCGCCACCGCTTGATCGCCATGCTGCTCGATGTCTGGTACGGCCAGGGCTTCGACGTCAAGGAGGGCAGCTGGTCGCCGGAGAAAGGCCGGCCGTTCGTGGAAACCGACGGCCGCACCATTTATTTCCCGGCGGTCATGCCCAACCGCGACGAGGGGGTGCTGGGCGCCCTGCACACGGCGGCCCACATGCGCTTCGGCACCTTCGACCGGCTCGCGATGAAGGAGCTGTTCGGGGACGCGGGCGTGGAGTTTCCGGAATCGGGGCCGGTGTCTTGGGCGCCGCTCTACGCGCGCTACGGCGACGACGCGCTGCGCTTCCAGCTCATCTTCGACCTGTGCGAGGACCTGCGGGTGGATTACCGCGTCCAGCAGCTGGTGCCGAACTACCTGCAGCGGCTGCTCGCCACCGCGCGCTCGGGCCCGCGCCATCCCGAGACCGGCGTCTATTTCGGGCTCGCGCTGGAAAGCATCGAGCAGGCGCTGGCCGCGCTCATTGACCAGTACGGCAACGACGGCGTGCGCGACGAGCGTTTCGCCGCGCTGCTGCATCCGGCCGCGACCGTGGCGGACGCCTGGCGCATCGCCACCGCGATCTACACCGAGAGGGGCCTGCCGCCGGTGACCGACCTGGAGGCGTTCCACGCCGCCTACCTCCCCGGGCGGGGACCCAATACCACGCGGCTCGCGCACCCGCAGCAGCAGGACCAGAACCAGCAGCAGACGCAGTCGGGCGCCGAGGGCGAGCAGCGGCCGCAGGACGGCGCCGACGAGAGCAACGAATCGCCGCAGAACGCGGAGAGCGGCGACGAGCGCGACGGCGGCAAGCGCCAGGAAATCGCCGGCTTCGGCGACACCAGCGGCTCGTCGTCCCGCGCCACCGGCCGCTCGGACGAGCAGCGTCCCGGCACCGGCGCCTCGGAAAAGGGCATCGGGTATCCCGAGTGGGACTACCGCGAGACGCGCTACAAGCGCAACTGGAGCTGGGTGCAGGAGAAGAAGCTCGCGGAGTCGAACATTACCGAAACGAACCGCCTGATGAACCAGTACGCGGTGGCGCTCAAGCGCCTGAAGAAGGCGATCCAGGCGCAGAAGCCGACGCGGCTCGCGCCGCAGCTGCGCCAGCTCGACGGCGAGGACATGGATCTCAACGCCGTGGTCGGCTACATCGTCGAGAAGCAGGCCGGCCGCTCGCCCAAGCCCGCGATCTACCGCCGGCGCGAGATGCGCCAGCGCGAGATCGCGGTGACGCTCCTCGCCGACATGTCCACGTCGATCATGCAGCACCTGCCGGAAGGCGGCGGGCG
>JBIOVQ010000050.1:0-10185 GCA_044867805.1 Burkholderiales bacterium
CCCTCGATGAGCGGCTTCGCCAGCGCCGGAAGCGCGGGCGCGGTCGCCGCGTACACCACCATTCCCAGGATGCCGAGCAGGAACATGCGCCAGTGCGGCTTGACGTGCGACAACAGCCGCCGATAGAGCTGCGCGTTGCTGGCCGTGGGCATGACGCGCACCATAGCAGAGTTCAGTGTGCAGTGTGCAGTGTGCAGTTTACAGCGGGCAGTTACTGCCAACTGTCCACTGCCAACTGCAAACTTGCCGCTCGCGGCGTCAGCGGAAGGTGTACTGCGCCGTCGCGAATATCGAGCGCTCCGGCTGCGGATAGGCGAAGAAGTCGGCGGGAAATGGCGGGAAGGCCGGGGAAAACACCGCGTAGTTGAAATATTTGTCGTTGAAGAGGTTCTTCACTCCGGCTCCGAGCAGCCAACCGCCGCTCTCATAGCTGAGCTTGAGATCGACTACCGTATACGCCGGCATCTTTCGGCCGAAGGTATTGGCCTCGTCGCCGTCGAACACCTGCTCGCCCACGTAGCTAGCCACGATATCTCCACGCGCGCGCGGCGCGAAGGCCCAGCCCGCGCCGGCGTTGGCGGCATGGCGCGGCACGAGCGGAACCTCGTTGCCGGCGATCGGCACGCCGCCGAAGTCGCCGGAGCGGAATTCCGACTGCGTGAAGGTGTAGTTCAGGAAGAGATCGACCGAGGCGCCCACGCGCCACTTGCCCTCCGCTTCCACGCCCTGGCGGCGCGTGGGCGGCAGGTTGCGATTGACGCGAGCTACCGGATCGAAATACAGCTCGTTGTCGGTGGTGATGTGGTAGAGGGCAAGCCGGTAGGTGCCGGGCCCGTAGCGGATATCGACGCCGATCTCCTGCTCGTGCGAGGTCTGCGGCTCGAGCAGGCTCACCACGCCGCTGAACAGGTCGTAGACGTCGTTGACGTTGGGGACGCGGAAGCTGGTACCGACCTTGCCGTAGGGGGAGAGCGCGGCGTTCACGCGGTAGCGCACCCCGACCTCGTACGCGGTCAGGTTGCGCGTGCGCTCGTCCGATTGGCTCGTATTGGCCAGGTCGGTGACGCCATATTCCACCCGGTGCAGCCGCCCCCCGAGCGACAGGTTCCACGCGTCCCCGATCGCCGTCGAGTTCTGCAGATAGACGGCCTGGTTGTGCTGGAACGCGTCCGGCTCCCGCGGCTGGCCGAACACGGATGTCTTGTTCAGGAACGACCAATCGTCCCAGTCCACCCCCACGACCAGGTTGTGACGCCACCCGCCGAGTTGATGGGGCAGCTTCAGCCGCGGCGAGAACGACCACACGCTGGTATCGGAATCGATGGGGCTGCCGATGATGCTGGCCTTGATGTCCTTCTTACGGTAGCCGAGGTCGGCGGCGAGAGCGGCCGCTCCGACGCGCCTTTCGGCGCTCGCGACAAGGAACCCGCCCGTGCGGTTGCTGAAATCGTCCGGGGTCGCCGCCTGCCGGCGGTTGGCGGCGATCTGCGCCTCGTTCAATGCCCCCGGCAGCCGCAGGTCCTGGTCGTCGGCGCCGGCCTTGAGCGACAAGCTCCCCCCACCGCCCGTCCAGCGCATGTCGGCCAGCGCGTTTTTCTGGCTTAGGCGGTTGTTGTCGCGATAGTTGTCGGTGTCGAACCAGGTGCCGTTCAATCTCAGCGAGACGTTCTCGCCGCCGAGATTGACGCCGACGCCGGCTTCGCTCGTGCCATAGGTCGCGGCCCCACCGTAGATGGACGCCGAGCGCTGCCGGGCCGCGGGTGTCCTGGTGATGATGTTGATGGTGCCGCCGGTCGCGCCCCCGCCGTAGAGCACCGCGCCCGAGCCGCGCATGATCTCGATTCGCTCGATTGCGTTCAGCGGGACCCCGGCCCAGTTCACCGTGGTCTGCTCGTTTTCGCTGATGCGGACGCCGTCGAGCAGCACGAGCGTGTTCTGGTCCCCGGAAATGCCGAACCCGCGCATGTCGACCTGCACGTTGGGAGATCCCGAGTTGTCGCGCGCGCGTATGCCGGGCAGCTGGCGCAGCAGCTCTGGCACCGTCCGCGCCGTGCTGTTCTTGATGTCCTCCGCGGTAATGATCGACACGTTCACCGGCTTGTCGAGGTAGCGGTCTTCGAAGCGCGTGGCGGTGACGATGACCGGCTCGCCGACGGTCACCGGCGGCTCGGCCGCGGCCGAAACGCCCGCCGCGGCCGAAAACGCCACGACAACTGCATTCTTGAAATGCATGGCCTTTCCTCGCGCATGCCCGCCGCATGCCAGAAACAGCAGGGAAATGACGCAGGAAGGCCGGACCGGCAACGGTCACGCCGCTTCCCCGCGGCATTTCCACCTTCGGTCCGGGCCGGTATACGGGCTCGCGAGAACCTGACGCATCGCCTTCCCGCGCGCCTGATGCGCGCAGTGGCCGGGAGTCCCGAGTGAGACCCCTTGATGCGCCCACGCTCGCTTACCGTTGCGGGGGCAGCACAGGCTTGGGCGAGCCTTCGGCTCGCAGTGTGCAGTTTCCAGTTTGCAGTGTGCAGTAATGCCGCTGTCCTACTGCTGCCAACTGTCCACTGCCAACTGCCCACTTGCGACCGAAGGTCGCTCGCCGCACCTGTTTCCCGTTCAACCCGCCGCGAGAGCTCGCCGGCGGGCACCCGGTGCCGATTGCGGCCGGCCGCGCTTACGGGGAGCGCGCCGCCCGCAGGGGGCCGATTGTAGGCATCCGCGGCGCGCGCTTCAATGCCAGCGGCAAGGCGGCCACCCGGGGTTTCTCACGCCGCGTCAGGCCCTTAAGGGGCGGCAGCGGGCGCGGCCTGCCGCGGCCTCGTACCGGCCTGCGAAATGGACCCAAAAGGGCGCTCGCACCGGGGCGGGGGTGTTGATGCCAAACAACATTCAAAACTCCCTGTACCCAGTTGACGTATCAGGGTATTTGAAACATAGTGTGCCGATGGACGCGGAACTGAAATCGCTCGAGCGCAAGCTCAGCCAGTTCGTCGAGATGTGCCAGCGGCTGCGCGCCGATAACCAGCAATTGCGCCAGCAGCTCGAGTCCGCGATGAGCAACAACAAGCAGTTGAGCGAGAAAATCGGCGCCGCGAGCGAGCGCCTGGAGACGCTTCTCAGCCAGCTTCCCGAAGAAGAAGCATGAGCGCCGACTCCAAGAGCGTGAGCGCCGACTCCAAGGGCCTGCAAATCAACGTGATGGGGCGGGAATTCCGGGTGGCCTGCCCGGAAAACGAGCAGAAGGAGCTGCTCGAGGCCGTGGACTATCTCAACAAGAAGATGAACGACATACGCGACAACGGCAAAGTGATCGGGGTCGAGCGCATCGCCATCATGGCCGCGCTCAACATCGCGCACGAGCTGCTCTCGACGAAGGTCGGCGGTTTTGACATGGCAACGATAAAGCGTAGAATGCAGCACATCGAGACGATGCTCGATCAGGCGATACGCGATCAGAGCAAGCTGTCCTGAGTTTCCCCTGCGGTGTTCGTTGTCGAGGCCTTAGATTCTTTGAGCCAACATCGTTAGATCTGGACGCCGACTCAAGCAGCTCCTGTGTGCGCATCCCAACGGGAAGCGCCTAATGGGCTCGGAAGGCGACCGCCCTTGAACCGTTGGTTCAAGATCCAGGCCGGACGGCACAGGCGGGGGTCCCCTAAAAAAATGCGGCTCGCGCCGCATTTTTTTTGGGAATCGGAAATCGGAAATAGGGAATCGTAGGGTACCCGGCAAGCCGCACCGTAGCGTTTTCGATTCACGATTCACCATTCCCGATTCACGCGCATGCAATATTGGCTGTTCAAATCCGAGCCCACGACCTACGGCATCGACCACCTCGCGAGGGACAAGGTCACCGCGTGGAACGGCGTGCGCAACTACCAGGCGCGCAATTTCATGCGCGACCGGATGAAGGCGGGCGATCGCGGGCTGTTCTACCACTCGAGCTGCGAGGTGCCCGGCATCGCCGGCATCGTCGAAGTGTCCAGGGCAGCCTATCCCGACGAAACGCAATTCGACCGCAAGAGCCGCTATTACGATGCCGGCGCGACCCGGGACGAGCCGCGCTGGTTCAATGTCGACCTCAGGTTCGTGCGGAAAACCCGCGTGATCGGGCTGCCCGAGCTGCGCGGTCAGAAAGCCCTGCAGAAGATGCAGGTGCTGCAGCGAGGGAACCGGCTTTCGATTACCCCGGTCACCGAAGGCGAATGGAAGGCCATCATGGACCTGCTTGAAAAAGCGTGAATCGTCTCCCACCACCCCGCCTGCGCCGCAGGCACCCCTCCTCTGGCAGGAGGGGATGTCGTGATTCGACCCAACTCGCCTTACCAGTCACGCTTTATCAGTCACGCAGTATCAAGACGTAGCAGCTTCGCCGCGTTGCCCCACAACACCTGCTGTCGCTGCGCCTCGCTCAGTGACTTCATTCCCTGCACGATCTTCACCGGGTCGTTGTAGTGGATGTCGAAGCAGTAGTCGCTGCCCATCATGATGCGCTCGGCCCCGACCAGCCCGACCAGGTAGTCCATGATCGGCTCCGAGTAGCTGATGGTGTCATAGGTGAAGCGGCGCAAGTACTCGCTCGGCTTGCGCGGGAGATGCTTGCACTCGCCGCGGATCTCGAAGCCGCGGTCGAGCCGGCCGCGCAATATGGGCAATGCGCCGCCGGCGTGCGGCAGGCTCACTTCCAGTTTCGGAAAGGCATCCAGCGCCCCGCTGAAGATGAGGTGCGACGCCGCGATCGCGGTGTCGAAGGGGTTGCCGAGCAGGTTGATGAGGTAGTACTGCTTCAGCCGCTCGTTGTTGACCATCATCGGGTGCAGGAAGATCGGCAGGCCCAGGTCCGCGGCGCGCTCGTAGACCGGGAAGAAGCTGCGGTCGGAAAGCTCGCGATCGCGCACGGCGGTGGCCATGTAGATGCCGCGGATACCGGGCAGCCGCGCCACGCGCTCGAGCTCCTCCAGCGCGAGGTTGGGATTCTGGAACGGCAGGCAGGCGAAGCCGATGAAGCGCTCCGGGTGCTTGCGGTGCGCCTCGCTCGCCGCGTCGTTGAAAGCGACGCACAGGCGCAGCCCCAGCTCGTCGTCCGCCCAGTAAACCATCGGCTGCGTCAGCGACAGCGCGTGCATGCGCACCCCGATGCGGTCCATCGTCTTCAGCCGGTCGTCGAGATCGTAGAAATGGGGCGTGATGGGGCCGGTGCGCAGCGCGACCCCGACCTGGATGAACCTGGCGCCGGAGGGGTCGGTCACGACCGTCGTGCCGCAGCGCGGCCCGCTGTCGGCGACGAGCTTCAGGTACGGCTCGGGGAAATAATGCGCGTGCGTGTCTATGGTCAGCGGTAGCGTCACCGGTTGCTCCTGACCAGGAAGTTTGCAGTTTGCAGTGGGCAGTGTGCAGTTACTGCCAACTGATAACTGCCAACTGTCAACTGCTCTTTCATTGAAGCTTGACGCCCGTCGCCTTCACCACGGCAGCCCAGGTCTTCGTATCCTGCTCCAACGAGCGCTGCATCGCCTCCGGGCTCATCTTCATCGCCTCGGCCGCGTTGACGGCGAAGATCTCCCGGGCCTTGGGGCTGTCGATCGCCTTCGCGAATTCGGCGTTGAGGCGCTCGACCACGGCGCGCGGCGTGCCGGCGGGGGCGAGCACGCCCGCGATCACCGCCGCATCCACGCCCTTGACGGTTTCGCCGAGAGCCGGAATGTCCGGCAGCAGCGACGAGCGCTTTTCCGAGGTCAAGCCGATCGCCACCAGCCGTTTCGTGCGCACGTACTCGAGCGCGGCCGGGATGGTGGTGACGATGAGCGCGATCTCCCCGGTGAGCAGCGAGATCGTCGAGGTGGCCCCGCCCTTGTAGTTGACCGGGGTGAGATCGATTCCCGCCCGCATCCGGAATTTCTCGGACGCCATGTGCGTGACCGTCCCGATCCCGGCGTTTCCGCAGGTGATGCCCGGGTGCTTCTTCGCGAGGGCGATCAGCTCTTTTGCCGACCTGATGCCGACCGAGGGGTGCGCGACCATGATCAGCGGTGACGACGACACCGGCGCCACCGCGGCGAAGTCCCGCAGCGGGTTATAGCCGAGCCGGGTGTAGATCGAAGGGGTGATGGTGTGCGTCGAAAGATCGGTGAAGAGCAGCGTGTAGCCGTCCGGGGCGGACTTCGACACGTGCTCAGCCGCGATCGTCGTGCCGGCGCCGGGACGGTTCTCGACGAACACCTGGTGGCCGAGACTCTTGGTCATCTCGGCGGCGGTCACGCGCGAGAAGGTATCGGTCGCGCCCCCGGGCGGGAACGCCACCACGAGGCGCACCGGCCTCGCCGGAAACGCCTGCGCTACGGCGCTTGCAGCGGCAAGCGCCGTAATGAAAACCACAAACGTTGCGCCGAGAGCTCGTCTCATGATCTTTCCCTCCATTATTTCATCCCGGATCCCGCATCCCGTATCTTCAAGCGAGGTGACGCCTGAAGAAGTCGACGGTGAGCGCGAGTGCCTTGTCCGCCTCGGGCTTGCTGTAGGTCCTACCGCCGTGGCGCGCAAATGCATGGTCCGCCCCCGGGTACTTGTGGATCGTCACCAGGGGATTGGGCGAGAGCCTGCGCTCGAGCAGCTCGTTCACTTCCGCCTGCACCCAGCGGTCCTTCAGCGCCATGTGCAGCATGAAGGGCCGGTGGAGATTGGGCGCTTCACGGATGTGGTGCTCGATGTAGGTGCCGTAGTAGGCGACCGCGCAGTCGATGTCGGTGCGGCAGCACATGAGATAGCAGAGCTTGCCGCCCAGGCAGTAGCCGACAGCCCCCACTTTGCCGCCGCATTCCGGGATGCCCGCGAGGTATTTCCAGGTGTCCGCCATGTCGCGGACGCCGAGGTCGTAATCGAAGTCGTAGTACAGGTCGAACGCCTTTTTCACGTTCGCCGGGTTGGAGTCGGAGAGCTCCACGCCGGGCTCCTGCCGCCAGAACAGGTCCGGAACGAGGCACACGAATCCCGCTTCCGAGAATTCCCGCGCGTGACGCCGCATGGTGTCGTTCACGCCCCAGATCTCCATGATCGCGATGATCGCGGGAGCGGGCGTGCGCTCGGGGAAGGCGACGTGGGCGCCCATCGCACCGTCGCGCAGCGGCACCTGGATGTTCTTCGTCTTCACGCTCAAAAACCGGAACCGGCCGCCGATGAACGCCGATGAACGCGGATAAAATCCACTACCTGCTTGAACTCGGTATGCACGCAGCTTCGATTTTATCGGCGTTTATCTGCGTTTATCTGCGGTTTCAATCGGCCCTCAGGCCCGCCGCTTTGACCACCGCGGTCCATTTCTCGAGCTCGCTGCGCAAGTGCCGTGTCAGCTCCTCCGGCGTGCTGGCGATGCCTTCGATCCCCTGGGCGGCCAGCCGCTGCTTCATGTCGGGCATGCTCAACGCCTTGTGAAGCTGCGATTGCAGCTTGCCGGTGACGGCTTTCGGCGTGCGCGCCGGGGCCACGAGGCCGTACCAGCCGGCCGTGTCGTAGCGCAGCCCGCTCTCGGCCACCGTCGGGAGATCCGGGAACAGCGCGGAGCGCTGCGCGCTGCTCACCGCCAGCGCCCGCAGCCTGCCCGCCTTCACATGGGGCAGCGCGGAGGAGACGCCGTTGAACATCGTGTCCACCTCGCCCCCCATCAGGGCGGTCATGCCCGGGGACGCCCCCTTGTAGGGAACGTGGATCATCTTGATGCCGGCGGCGTGGTTGAGCAGCTCCCCGGCCATGTGCAGGCCGGTGCCCACGCCGCCGGAGCCGAAATGGAACTTTCCCGCCCGCGTGCGCGCCAGCGCAACCAGCTCCTTCACGGATTTGGCCGGCGAGGACGGGGCCACGATCAGCACGTAGGGCGACGCGGCGACCAGCGACACGGGCGCGAAATCCCTGACCGGATGGTAGGAGAGCTTGGAGTGAACAGCGGCTTCGATCGCGAGCGGCCCGGAATGGGCGAACATGAGCGTATAGCCGTCGGGGTTGGCGTTCATCACGATCTCCGCGCCGATGATGCCGCCGGCGCCGGCGCGGTTGTCGATGACGATGGTCTGCCCGAGCGCCTCGGCAAGGCCGGCGGCCATCGTGCGGCCGATGACGTCCACGGGACCACCCGGCGCCGCCGGCAGGACAAGCCTTATGGGACGGCTCGGGTAGGCGGCGGCGCTTTGAGCGGCGGCTGGCTGGCTCGGCGCGGCGCACAACGCGCACAACGCCAGGATGGCGACAGGCCTCATGATTCCTCCTCCGGATTGTTGTAGAAGCCTGGCCATTCTATCCGCATCCCCTCCTGCCTGAGGAGGGGCCGCGGGGCAACCGGGGTGGTGGGAGGCTGGAACCCGCCGAACGAGCCGCGCACGGTATGCTTCGCTCGAATGGACTGGTGGTGGGCATACCTCGCCGTCGGCATTTTCGTCGGCTTCTTCAGCGGCCTGCTGGGCATCGGCGGCGGCGCGCTCATGGTGCCGCTGCTCGCGTTCATCTTCGACGCCAAGGGCTTCTCCCCGCCGCACGTCGTGCACCTCGCGCTCGGCACCTGCGTCGCGGCCATGCTCTTCACCGCGGCGTCCAGCGCCCGCAGCCATCACCGGCACAACGCCGTCAACCGCAGCGTGCTGCTACGCATGGTGCCCGGCATCCTGGCGGGCACGCTCGCCGGCGCCGCGCTCGCGAGCCGGCTCGATGCCCGCCTGCTGACCATCGCGTTCACGGCGCTCATCTTCTGGGCTGCCACGCTGATGCTGGTGGAGGCGAAGGCGCTGCCGGCGCGGGAGCTGCCGGGCGCGGGCCGCATGTCGGCGGTGAGCGGCGCCATCGGGCTCTTCTCCAGCCTCACCGCCACGGGCGGCTCCGCGATGGTGGTGGCGTACCTCGTGCGCCGTGGTGTGTCGGTGCACGAGGCGATCGGCACTGCGTCGGCCGTGAGCTGGTTTCTCGCGGCGGTCGGCACGCTAGGCTATCTCGCCGCGGGCGCGATGGTTCCGGGGCTGCCTCCCTGGAGCATCGGCTTCGTCTACCTGCCGGCGCTCGCCCTGATCGTGATGACGAGCATGCTGATGGCGCCGGTGGGCGCCGCCGTGGCCCACCGCACCCCGGGCAGGAAATTGAAACGCGTCTTCGCCGTGGTGCTGTTCGCGCTGGCGACGGGGATGCTGGTGCGATTCTTTTGAAAGGACGCCAAAAGGACACTGTTTCAAACTGATGCAGGGGGCATGGGAAAGTATCCCCTCATTTCATTCCCCTAGAGGACGCCGCCGGCGCGCAGCCGCTGGATGCCGGCATCGTCCATGCCCAGCAAGCCGCGCAGGACTTCGTCCGTATGCTGGCCCAGCGCGGGGGGGGCAAGCTTGTGCTCGAGCGGCGTGCCCAGGAACTTCATCGGGCTCGCTATGAGGGGGATCCTGCCGGCGACGGCATGGTCGAGCTCGATCTTCATGCCGCGCGCGACGACCTGCGGCTCGTCGAACACCTGCCGCAGGTTGTTGATCGGCCCGTTCGGCACGCCCGCCGCCTCCAGCGCGTCGCACCATTCGCGCGTCGTGCGCCGCGCGAACACCTCGGCGAGCAGCGGCGTGAGCGTGTCGCGGTTCTCGACGCGCTTCGAGTTGGCGGCGAAGCGCGGGTCCTGCGCGAGGTGCCGGCAGCCGGCGACCTCGCAGAATTTCCTGAACAGGTTGTCGTTGCCGCAGGCGAGGATGACGTCGCCGTCGCGGGTCTTGAACGGCTGGTAGGGCACGATATTGGGGTGCGCGTTGCCGATCCGCCCCGGGACCTCTCCGGTAGCGAGGTAGTTCATGCCCTGGTTGGCAAGAACCCCCACCTGGGTGTCGAGCAGCGCCAGGTCGAGGTGCTGGCCGGTGCCGCTTTTTTCGCGGTGGGCCAGCGCGGCGCAGATCGCGATCGTCGCGTACATGCCGGTCATGATGTCAGCTATCGGTATCCCCACGCGCTGCGCCCCGCCGCCCGGCACGTCGTCGCGCTCGCCGGTGATGCTCATGATCCCGCCCATGCCCTGGATCATGAAGTCGTAGCCGGGACGCTCGCGGTACGGACCGCTCTGGCCGAATCCCGTCACCGAGCAGTAGACGAGGCGCGCATTGAGGGCCTTGAGGTCGCCGTAGCCGAGGCGGTAGCGCGCGAGGTCGCCGACCTTGTAGTTCTCGATCAGCACGTCGGACT
>JBIOVQ010000051.1:0-11305 GCA_044867805.1 Burkholderiales bacterium
ACGGATATCCATTGCTCGAGCAAATATCACCCGGGCCGCGACAACGCCTACGTGGCACGGCATGCGTTCGAGCAGCTCGCGCCGGGGTTTGCCGCCCGCTTCGCGCAGGGCGACGTTATCATCGCGGGCAAGAATTTCGGGAACAATTCGTCGCGGGAGCAGGCGGTGCACATCATGCGCGCGCTGGGCGTGTCGGCCATTGTCGCGACGTCTTTCGGGCGCCAGTTTTTCCGCAACTGCATCAACAACGGGCTGCCGGCGATCGAGTGCGACCTCGGCCGCCTGAACGAGAACGACGACGTCGAGATCGACCTGGCCGGCGGGCGCATCTCGGTCCCGGCGCGCGGCATCGTCCGGGAAGTGCCGCCGCTGCCGGGCGCGGTGCAGGAGATCATCGCCGCCGGCGGGTTGATTCCGTTCCTGAAAGCCCATCCGGACTGGAAGGCGGCGTAGAAAATAGCCGCCAAGACGCCAAGAGCGCCAAGAAACCGAATCCAATCACCATTCACCAATCACGAATCACGCCTGTCCCAGCGAGCGAGCCATGAAGATCGAGCGAGTGGAGGTTTTTGGAGTGGCGGTGCCGCTGATCGGCGAGTACAAGAACGCCTACCTCACCAAGTCGGTGCAGAAGAGCGCGGTGGTGCGTATCACCGCCAGCGGCGGCGTGACGGGCCTCGGCAACATCGATCCCACGCCCGGCTACTCCAAGGAACAGACGACGGACCATCTCGAGGTGCTGCGCACGAAGCTGGCGCCTCTGCTGGTCGGGATGGACCCGGCGAACGTGCACGCGGTGCTGGCGAGAATCGAGCCCGCGGTGAAGGGATTTCTCGATTCGAAGGCGGCGATCGAGATGGCGTGCGTGGACCTTGCCGCGCGGGCGGCGGGCATGCCGGTCCACACGTATCTCGGCGGGGCGGTCAAGGACCGGCTGCTCTTCAACGCGTGGATCGGGATTCTGCCGCCGGAGCAGGCTGCCCGGGAGACGGTGGAATGGAAGAAGAAGGGCTTCCGCTCGGCCAAGATCAAGGTCGGCGGCAGCATCGAGGCCGACGCCGATCGCGTGAAGGCCGTGCGCGAGGCCGTCGGACCGGACTTCCAGATCCGCATCGACGCCAATGCGGGCTACGACGCAGACACCTCCATCAAGCTCGCAAAGCGGGTAGCGGACTTCGGACTCCAGCTGTTCGAGCAGCCGGTGCCGGACCACGATATCGCCGGCATGGCGCGGGTGCGGCGCGAGGCGAATGCCGCCGGCCTGCCGGTCATGGCCGACGAATCCGTGCTCGACCACGCCAGCCTGATCAGGATCATCCAGGCGGGCGCGGCCGACATCGTGAAGGTCAAGATCATGAAGCAGGGCGGCTTCATCAATACCCGGCGCATGATCGCGACCGCCGAGGCCGCAGGCATCCGATGCGTGGTCGGCCACGGCTTCGGGCTCGGCGTCAATACAATGGCGGAGATCATGCTGGCGGCGACCTCGGCCAACGTGCTCGACGGCCTGGAATGCGTGGGCCCGCTCAAGACCGCGGACGACATCATCACGCGGCGTATCGACCTGTCGCGCGGCAGCCTCGCCCTGCCGGGCGGGCCGGGGCTCGGCGTCACGCTCGACGATGCTAAAGTCGCCAAGTACCGCCTCGATCTCAAGGCCGCGGCGTAAGACTGACGAACATCCGGACGCAAAGGCGCGAAGGCGCAAAGAAATTCATATCCAATAAAAGCAGATTCTTGTCCTGTATTCTTGATCTTCTTTGCGTCTTTGCGACTTTGCGTCAAGACTTTCCACAATGGCTGGTGCAACTCCTAGACAGCGACTGCGCCACCGGCTGACGGAGGGGCCGGTGATCATCGCGCCGGGGATTTATGACGCCTATGGCGCCCGGCTCGTGGAGCAGGCGGGGTTCGAGGCCGTTTACATGACCGGCAACGGCGTGTCCGCAAGCCTGCTCGGCCGTCCCGACGTCGGCCTGGTGGACCTCACGTTGATCACTGATCACGCGCGCCGCGTCGCGTCGTGCGTGGACATCCCCCTGATCTGCGACGCGGACACCGGCTACGGCAACGCGGTCAACGTACGTCGCACGGTCCAGGAGTTCGAAGCGGCGGGCGTCGCCGCCATCCATATAGAGGACCAGGCGTCGCCCAAGCGCTGCGGCCAGCTGCCCGGCGCGCGCCCGGTGATCGAGCTCGGCGAGGCCGCGGGAAAGATCGAGGCCGCCGTTGCCGCGCGCCGCGACCCGGACTTCATCATCATCGCGCGCACCGACTCGGCGGAGGCGCATGGCCTGGACGAGGCGATCCGCCGCGGCAAGGCCTACCTCGAGGCGGGCGCGGACGTGATTTTCGTCGAGATGAAGAGCGGGCCGACGATCCTGGACGATCTCAAGCGTGTGACCTCCGAGATCCATGCGCCCTGTCTCGTCAATATGGGGGCCGGGGGCAGGCTCGACACCCTCGATTTCGTCGGGGTTGGCCGCCTCGGCATGCGCATCGCGATCTATCCCGGGCTCGCGCGCGCCGCGGCGGGTTACGCCATAGGCGAAGCGCTGGCGGCGCTCAAGAATGACGGGAGCCTGAGCGCCATGAACGGGCGCCTGTTCGGACTCAGGGAATACAACGAAGTGTTGAAGCTGGCGGAAATAGAGGAATGGGAAAAGCGCTACCTGCGGTAGCTCGGAAATCGTAAATCGCGAATCGGAAATCGGGTCGAAACCGATACCGGAAACGCCTTTACGATTTACCATTTACGATTAACCATTCACGGAACTTGATATGGAAGTCACGAAAACGCTTGCCGGATTCATCGTCAATCACCGCTACGCCGACATCCCGCAGAAAGTGCGGCACGAGGCGGCGCGCTCGCTCCTGAACTGGGTGGGTTGCGCGGTCGGCGCGTCGCGCCACGAGACGGTCGAGCGCGCGCTCGCCGCGCTCAGCGAGTTCTCCGGGCCGCGCGAGGCCACCGTGCTCGGGCGCGGCGACCGGCTCGACATCATGCTCGCGGCGCTGATGAACGGCACCACGTCGCACACTTTCGACTTCGACGACACGCATCTCAAGACCGTCATCCATCCCAGCGGCCCGGTGGCGTCCGCCATCCTCGCGCTGGCGGAGCGCGCGCCGGTCAGGGGAGACGCGTTCCTGCATGCCTTCATCCTGGGAGTGGAAGCCGAGTGCCGGATCGGCAATGCCGTGTACCCGTCGCACTACGACGTGGGCTGGCACATCACCGCCACGGCGGGCGTCTTCGGCGCTGCCGCGGCGGCGGGCCGGCTGCTCCGCCTCTCCGAGCAGCAGATGGTGTGGGCGCTCGGCATCGCGGCGACGCAGTCGTCGGGATTGCGCGAGATGTTCGGCTCCATGGTCAAGCCGATGCACCCCGGCAACGCGGCGCGCAACGGCCTGCTCGCGGCGCTGCTCGCCTCGAAGAACTTCACCAGCGCGGAGCAGGGCATCGAGGGGCGGCGCGGCTTCGCCAACGTGCTGGCGACGGCGCGCAGCTACGAGGAAATCACCCGCAGGCTGGGCGAGACCTGGGAGATCACCCTCAACACCTACAAGCCGTTCGCCTGCGGCATCGTGGAGCACCCGGCCATAGACGGCTGCATCCAGCTGCGCAACGAGCACGAGCTCAAGCCGGATGACATCGAAAGTATCGCCCTGAAGGTGCATCCCCTCGTGCTGGAGCTCACGGGCAGGAAGACACCGCAATCCGGCCTCGAAGGCAAGTTCAGCGTCTATCACTCCTCGGCGGTGGCGGTAATCTACGGCGCGGCAGGGGAGGCGCAGTACAGCGATGAGGCGGTGCGCGACCGCAAGGTGATCGCCCTGCGCGACCGCGTTACGGCGGCGGTCGAGCCCGGCATGCACGAGGACCAGGTGCGGATCGCGATCAAGCTCAAGAGCGGCAAGGTCCTGGAGAAATACGTCGAGCACGCGGTGGGCAGCATCGATCGGCCGCTCAGCGACGGCGACCTCGAGGCCAAGTTTCGCGGGCTGGTGGACGGTATCCTGTCCAGGGGCGAGACGGACAAGCTGATCGGCCTGTGCCGGGACGTGGGCAAGCTCAAGGATGCGGGCGAGGTCGCGCGTGCCTCCGTCCCGGCAGCCGTGGCCAGGCCCAGGCGCCGCGCCGGGGCGTCATGAACGCCGGCGAACTGAAAGCGCTGCAGGCGCCGCTCAAGGACCGCTACAAGGCGGATCCGACTGCCGCGATGGTCACCCTGCGGGCGGAAGGGCGCGCGCTCGAAGGCGTGTCCTGCAAGGTCCAGACCGGGAAGGCACTGGTGGAAGCCGGGCTGCACCCTGCCACCGGCGGCGACGGCAGCCAGGCATGTTCCGGAGATATGCTGCTCGAGGCGCTGGTCGCATGCGCGGGCGTTACGCTGCGAGCCGTCGCGACGGCGATCGGCGTCGAGCTGCGGGACGCGCGGGTGGTCGCTGAGGGCGACCTGGATTTCCGGGGGACGCTGGGCGTCGCCAAGGATGCGCCCGTAGGGTTCAGAGGCTTGAGGCTCGTATTCGAGCTCGATACGGCGGCGCCCGAGGACCAGCTGGCGACGCTTATCCGGTTGACCGAGCGCTACTGCGTTGTGCTCCAGACGCTCAAGATGCCGCCCGCCATCACGGTGCGGCGCAGTTGATGCGGCGCCAAGGATACAGCGTCGGAGATACAGCGTCACCAAAGGGCATGGCCCTAAGCGCTTTATCTGAGACGATTCATCTGGGATGCCGCGGCCTCCGACATTCCATCGCGATCGGAAGCCATGCCCCGTCGGCCGCCGAGCGCAGCCTCCGATACGATAACCGAGACTCACTTCGCATTGGTGTCGGCTGCCCAGCGCATCTCGACGGTCGCATCCCCGCAAGCGGGGCCCCTGCTCCGCGCCTCGATGCACCCACCTTGCGGTCGCATCCCGCGAGCGGGCCCCTGCTCCGCCCCTGGGCGCTCACCTGGGACGTCTTATCTGGGACGCATTTCATGACAGGAAGAACGTGCTGAAAATCGGAGTTCTATTGGGCGACGACAGAGGAACAAGCACCAAATCACAAGCACCAAGCACCAAGCACCAAACAAGCTCCAAACCACAAACACCAAGTTCCAAACGTTTGAGAGTCGGAGTTTGAGAGTTGGAATTTGTTTGGGATTTGGAATTTGATGATTGAGATTTCCGTGGCTGAACTTGCAATGAGGTATGAAGAATGCTGAGGATCGGAGTGCTGCTTGGTGATGATATAGGCATGGAGGTGGTGCCCGAAGCTGTCAAGGTCATGAAGGCGGCCGCGGCGAAGACCGGCCTGCAGGTCGAGTGGCAGGATTTGCCGATCGGCAAGCGCGGCCACGAGCTGCACGGAAACACGCTGCCCGCGGTCACGGCGGAAGCGTTGAAGAAGACGGACGGCTGGATCTGCGGCCCGATCGGGCACAACGCCTATCCCCGCAATGACCCGACGTGGGTAATGCCGCCGCTGCGCAAGCGGTTCGAGCTCTTCGCCAACGTCAAGCCGGTGAAGTCGTATCCCAACATCCCGTCCGTGCACAAGGACGTGGATATCGTGTTCCTGCGCGAGACGACGGAGGGCATGATGTCGAGCAGCGTGGTGCTCGCGGGCAGCGGCGAGTTCCAGCCCAACGACGAGATCGCCATCGGCATGCGCGTCGTGACCCGCAAAGGCGCGAGCCGCGTTGCGCGGGAAGCTTTCGAGATTGCGCGCACCCGCAAGCGGAGGACCGTGACCGCGCTGCACAAGGAGCCGGTCTATCGCCTGGTGTGCGGCATGTTCGCGCGGGAATGCCGCAAAGTCGCGCAGGAATTCCCGGACGTCCACTTCAACGAGGTGCTGATCGACGGCTTCGCGCTGAAGCTGGTGATGAAGCCGCAGCAGTACGACGTGGTGGTGACGACCAACCAGTTTGGCGACATCGTGACGGACGAAGGGGCGGGTCTCGTCGGCGGCCTGGGCCTCGCGCCGGGCCTCGTCGTGGGCGAAACGCAGGCCATGGCGCAGGCGACGCACGGCTCGGCGCCCGACATCGCCGGCCGCAACATCGCCAATCCCTACGCCATGATCATGTCCGGCAAGATGCTGTTCGAGTGGCTCGGCCGCAAGCGGGGAGAGGAAAAGGCTACGCGCGCCGCGCAGCTCGTGGACGCCGCGATGGACAAGGTCATCGCGGAAGCAAAGCATCTCACGGCAGACCTCGGCGGCAAAGCCAGCACCTCCCAGATGGGTGATGCCATCGCGGCTGCGATCTGACGCCGCAGCCGCGAAGCCGCCAGACGTCAGACGCCAGTTGTCAGTCTGCGCTGGGCTTAAGTCGCTGCCGACTGGCGTCTGGCAGCTGGCGTCTGAGTCTTGCGTCGCTTTGGCGGTTGGAATAGATTGCGCGGTAACTTGAATTGTCCTGCCTGCCGGAGGGCGCACTGGCGACAGGAACAGGCAGGAAAGGGGAATTCAATGGCGGCCGATCCAAGCGTGGTTGACGCGATCTCTGCCGCTGTCACGGCGAATCCCGGAAATACGCAGCTGAGGCTGCATCTCGCGACGCTGCTGCTGGAGAGCGGCCGTGCCGCCGAAGCGCTGCAGCACTGCCAGGCGGTGCTCGACGCGAAGCCCGACGACATGTCCGCGCTACCCCTGGCGGCGCGGGCGGCGGAAGCGCTGGGGGACGCGGAGAAGGCCGGCCGGTTCAAGCGCCTGGCTGATGCCTTGTCGCGCGCCGGTGGGGACGCCCCGACGGAATCGCCGGCACGCAAGGCTCCGCAGCCGCCGGCAGACGCCCCCGACGACGATGATGCTCCGAAATCTTCCGCCAAGGTCGTGCCGCTGCGCGTCGTCGAAGGCGGCTTGTCGGAAGGCGTATGGGAAGCGGAGACCACGAAGGTCAAGCTTGCCGATGTGGCGGGCATGGAGGAGGTCAAGCGACGCCTGAACCTTGCCTTCCTTGCGCCGCTGCGCAACCCGAAGATGATGAAGATGTACGGCAAGACGCTGCGCGGCGGCCTCATGCTCTACGGTCCGCCCGGCTGCGGCAAGACGTTCATCGCGCGCGCGACCGCCGGCGAGATGGGCGCGCGTTTTGTCTCGGTGGGCCTGGCGGACGTGCTCGACATGTATCTCGGGCAAAGCGAGCGCAACCTGCACGAAATCTTCGAGACCGCGCGGCGCAACGCCCCGTGCGTCCTGTTCTTCGATGAAATAGACGCCCTGGGCAGGAAGCGCAGCCAGATGCGCCACTCCGCCGGCCGCGACGCCGTCAACCAGCTGCTGGCGGAACTGGACAGCGTGGGTAGCGAGAACAAGGGCGTATTCGTGCTCGCGGCGACCAATCACCCGTGGGACGTCGACACGGCGTTGCGCCGTCCCGGCCGCCTCGATCGCACTCTGCTGGTCCTGCCGCCGGATGCGCCCGCGCGGGAGGCCGTCCTGCGGTATCACCTGGGCTCCAAGCCGGTCGAAGAGGTGGATCTGCCCTGGCTTGCGGGCAAGACCGAGGGCTATTCCGGCGCGGACCTGGCGCATCTTTGCGAATCAGCGGCGGAGCTTGCCATGGAGGATTCCTTGAAGAGCGGAGATCCCCGGCCGCTGCGCCAGGCGGATTTCAAGAAAGCGCTGAAGGACGTGAAGCCCAGCACCCGTCCCTGGTTCGAGACCGCGCGCAACTACGCGATGTTCGCCAACGAAGGCGGCGCCTACGACGAGCTGCTGGACTACCTGCGCGCGGCGCGCATGGTCTGAAGATCCGGGAGGACGCGATGAGCGCACAGATCGAGAAGGCCCAGCTGCTGATCGGGCAGCAGCGGTTCGAGCTCGCGATCAAGGAGCTCACGCAGGAGCTCCAGTCGAACCCGGACGAGCCGCACGTGCATGCCCTGCTGGCGGTGTGCCTTCGACAGCTGGACCGGAACGAGGAGGCGCTCGAGTCGGCCCGGCGCGCCGTGCAGGTCGGCCCCGACTATGCCTACGGGCATTATGTGCTGGCGGGTGTTTACGATCAGGACGATCGCTTCAAGGAGGCGGAGCGGGCCATCCGCGAAGCGATCCGTCTCGACCCCGAGGACGCGGATTACCACACGCGTCTCAGCAGCATACATATGCAGCAACGGCGCTGGGAGGAGGGGCTGAGCGCCGCGGAGCGCGCCCTCGAGCTGGACCCCACGAATGCCGAGGGCCTCAATCTCCGCGCGATGGCGCTCAGCAACCTGAACCGCGGCGAGGAAGCCGCTGCCGCATACCAGAGCGCGCTTGCCGCAAATCCGGAGGACCCGATGGCCCACGCCTCGAAAGGCTGGCAGGAGGTCCGCGCCGGAAACCTCGATTCGGCCATGGCTTCCTTCAGGGAAGCGCTGCGCCTGGACAGCAGCCTCGCCTGGGCGCGTGAAGGGGTGGTCGAAGCGCTGAAAGCGCGCAATCCGCTCTACCGGGTGATGCTTTCATACTTCTTGTGGACGGCCCGCCTGGAACCGAAGGTCTTGTGGGGCTTGATCATCGGCGGATTCATACTGGCGCGGGTCCTGCGCGACTTCGGAAAGTCCAATCCGGAGTGGGCGCCTTACATCTGGCCGGCGCTGGGACTTTATGCAGCCTTCTGCCTGATGACCTGGATAGCCGACCCGCTGTTCAACCTGCTGCTGCGGCTGCACCCTCTTGGGCGCATCGCGCTGAGCGAGCAGCAACGGGTGGCGGCAAATTGGTTCGGGGGCAGCCTGCTGCTTGCCCTGGTGAGCCTCGCTGCCGCGCTGGTGCTCGAGACCGAATGGCTGTTGATGCTTGCGATGGCCTCCGGCTTCATGGTCATTCCGATTTCGAGCTCGCTGGGGACGGAATCCAGGCGCGCCCGGAAAATCCTCCTGACCTACACCTGGGTGCTCGGCGCGTGCGGGGCCCTCTTCGTGGGGGCATCCATGTTCGCAGATTCCGGGCCTGTCGTGGCCGTGCCGTTCGGTATTTTTCTTCTCGGAGTGGTCACCTTCTTCTGGGTGGCGAACTGGATAAAAATCCGGTACTAGCCGGGTACGTCCCAACCCGGTAGCTGGCCCGGTCGCTCTGAAGGTGTTCGGCAGCGTCGTGAAGGAACGGAAGCGGGGCTCCCGGCCCGGAACTTCGCGATAACCGAAAGATGGCGCGGATGCTGAAAACAGTTCTGAAGTGGGCCGGAATATCGATCGTTACCGTATTCCTGGGCTTCGTTGCGATCAACCTGTTTGACGAAAGCCTGGATCCACAGGCGGCAGCTTACGGGAAGCCGCGTGCCCCCAGGGTTCCGGACGCGGAGAACGCATATTTCGCCTTGCTCGCGATAGATGCACCTGCGGGCGCCAACTCCATGGCTTACGCGAAGACGTGGCTCGACGAGGCGCGTGCCGCTGCGCATGAACGCCGCCCTCCACTCCGCCCGCAGAGGGAGCAGGCCAAGCGGCCCGATCCGTGCGACCCGCTAGACAGATCGTGCTTTACGGTCGTTCGCGAGAATGCCGGCGTAATCAGGGGACAACTCGCAATGCTTGCGGGAGACCTGGAGCGCTACGAGGCGCTTATCTCCTCCCGTCGATTCGACGAGGTGCTCGACTATCCGTTTGGATTGGAGTCCGATTTCCCGCCATATGCTTCGCTTGCCCGGGCCCAGCGCGCCTACCTGCTGCGCATTGCCCTCGATTTCGAGTCCGGCAGGGTGGAAAAAGCGGTGGCTGCCCTCGAGCGCGAACTTGCTTGGCAGCGCCTCTTCCTGACGGAATCCCGGCTGCTTGTCAGCAAGATGGTTGCGGCAAGGAATTATTGGCGCGACCTGATGTTCGTGCGGAGCCTGCTCGAGGCGGCGTCCGCGAAGCTGGTTCCCCAGCTCCCGAGGCTGCAGAGGATGCTCCGGCCGCTCGATGAAGCGGTGCAGAGCCTCCCGCGGGTGGTGGAAACCGAGTTTGGCTCCGTCGGAGCAGCGTACTCGGGAATTTCGCCGGACAGGGACGATATCCGCCAGATGATCGGCTGGTATGTTTCGGGGACCGCGCTTCTCTACCAGCCGAAGGCAACCATGAACCATGCCTATCGCTACTATTCCAAGCTCGCTGATCAGGTCTTTGCCGCGCCTGCCCACCGTGTACTCGCCGAATCGAAGGCCTTCTCGGAGTCGTGGCACGACTTGCCGTGGTGGCGCTATATCTACAACCCGGTTGGCAAGATGCTGATGTCGGTGGCCATGCCTGCCTGGGAGGATTGCCCCTTGCGCATGCACGACCTCGATGCCCTCAATCGTCTGGTCGGGTTACGCGTCGAACTGCTGGTTTCTGAAGCGACAGCAGGCCAGGTAGCTGAACGTGTTGCCGCTTCTGCCCCGCGTTTTTATGACCCGTATAGCCGGAACCCTATGACCTGGGATGGAGAAAAGAAGCGTCTGTACTTTGAGGCTCGTTCCAAGCGCTTCAGGGAACTGAAGAATGGTGTCGAGAGCGGTCGTGTATTCGTGAATTTATGACTTCGCAACGCGCGCGGATGGCATGCTGAAGATCGGAATCCTGCTGGGTGACGACATCAGAGGAGCAAGCACCAAATCACAAGCACCAAGCACCAAACAAGCTCCAAACCACAAACACCAAGTTCCAAACGTTTGAGAGTTGGAATTTGAGAGTTGGAATTTGTTTGAGATTTGGAATTTGATGATTGAAATTTCCGGGGCTGAACTTGCAATGGGGTATGAAGAATGCTGAAGATCGGAGTGCTGCTTGGTGATGATATAGGCTTGGAGGTGGTGCCCGAAGCGGTCAAGGTGATGAAGGCTGCGGCGAGAAAGACCGGCCTCGAGGTGCAATGGAGCGATCACCCGATAGGCAGGCGCGGCCACGAGCTGCATGGGCATACCATGCCGCAAGCCACGGTCGAGGCGCTGGAGAAGACGGACGGCTTCCTGTGCGGGCCGATCGGGCATGCCGCCTATCCGCGCAACGACCCGACCTGGATCATGCCGCCGCTGCGCAAGCGGCTCGATCTCTACGCCAGCATCAAGCCGGTCAAATCCTATTCGAACATCCAGTCGGTGCACAAAGACGTGGTCATCGTGTTCCTGCGCGAGGTGACGGAGGGTATGCAATCCTCGGACACCGTCGTCGCCGGCGCCGGCGAGTTCCGCCCGAACGACGAGATCACGATCGCTTCACGCATCATCACGCGCAAGGGATCGAGCCGCGTCGCGCGCGAGGCGTTCGAGATCGCGCGCGCGCGCCCGCGCAAGAACGTCACATCGGTGCACAAGGAGCCTGTCTACCGGCTGGCCTGCGGCATGTTCGCGGAAGAATGCCGCAAG
>JBIOVQ010000052.1:0-12152 GCA_044867805.1 Burkholderiales bacterium
TTGACAGCGGTCATCGCGTCCCTGCTGGTCGCCGCGCTTTCCGTATTCGGGTGCGCGCAGATGTCCGGGATGATGGACGGCGGATGGACCACCCTCATCGACGGCGAGAAGGGCCTGGAAAACTTCAACCGCATCGGCGACGCCAACTGGCGGGCGGAAGGCGGTGCGATCGTGGCCGACAAGGGCAAGGGTGGCTTTCTCGTCTCGAAGAAGTCCTACGCGAACTTCGAGATCCGGGCCGAATTCTGGGCCGGTCACGATGCCAACAGCGGCATCTACTTCCGCTGCCAGGATCCCGCCAAGCTCACCGACAGGAATTGCTATGAGGCGAACATCTTCGACCGGCGCCCCGATCCCACTTTTGGCACGGGTGCCCTCCAGCATCTTGTAAGGGCGTCACCCATGCTCAAGGTCGGCGGTACATGGAGCACCTACGTAATTACCGTCAAAGACACGCATGTTCGCATCGTGCTAAACGGCGTGGAAACTGCCACGGGCCATGACAGCCAGTTCGCAAATGGACCTGTCGCCCTCCAGTTCGGCAATCGCGGCAAGGAGCCTGGCGGCGTGATCAAGTTCCGCAAGTTGCAGATCAAGGAGCTATAGCCGGCACGATACGGGATACGAGATACGGGATACGAGATCAAAAGTATCCCGCGTCGCGTATCCCGCCGTTTCCATCCCGCATCCCGTATCCCGCATCTCGCATCAGCGGGTGGGGCGATTTGTTTGGCCGTTGACAGCCCGCCACCGCCGGGCGGATGATCAGCGCCAATCGCCGCACCCATGAGCATCGTTGAAATGCCTGACGATGCTCATCCCTCACCCCCGCCCCTCTCCCGAGGGGAGAGGGGAGATTCGAGGTGGAAATGCCTTCAGGCATTTGCACGAGAAACAATTGGAGGACTCCCATGCCCGTCCAGGAAACCGCGGTCAGGCCCAAGCTCGCTATCATGAACGCGGTGCACGACCTGCCCGTGCTGGTCGCCCGCGACAAGGGCTACTTCAAGGACGAGGGCCTCGACATCGAGTTCGTGACCACCCCGGGCATGGCCCAGGTCACGACCTCGCATTCCGTCAAGTTCGATTCGGTCTTCGACCGTCCGCTCGACTCGGTCTACAACGACGGCGGCATCGACCAGTACCGCATGTGCGAATGGGGAATCATGAAGCGCGCGGTCGAGGCCGAGTGCTCGGGCCTTCGCCGCCGCAAGATCGTGGCGCTCGGCGCTTCGATGTCGAAATTCGCCATTGCGGTCACCCGCGACTCCGGCATTTACGAGCCCGAGATGCTCAAGAACAGGGAAATCGCGGTGACGCCGAACAACGGCTCCCATTTCACCACGCTCAAGCTGATGGAAGGCTTCCTCAAGCAGGAGCACGTCAAGACGACCAATGCCGGCTCGATGCCCAAGCGCATCGAGGCGCTGAAGCAGGGCAAGGTCGCGGCCGTGAGCCTGATGGAGCCCTGGATCAGCGTCGCGCAGAAGATGGGCCTGCGCATCCTGATCGAGTCGCACTCGACCCGCAGCGAGGCCGCGAGCGACGAGCTGGACGGCAAGACGCTGGCGGCGATGTTCCGGGCGCAGGCGCGGGCGGTGAAGGAGATCGAGAAGGACCCGACGCCGTACATCCATTACTTCATCCGCGAGACCGGCGGCCTGCTCGAGCCCAGGGACTTCCAGAACTGGCGCCTCTTGCACGCCGCGCCGCAGCCGTACACGCGCGAGCGCTGGGAAGACACCTACAACTGGTCGGTCAAGTGGAACATGGTGGTGCCCGGCGCCACCTACGAGAACATTGTCGACAACCGCGCCTGGCAATGACCCCCTTCCCAGCCCTCCCCCTTGCCAAGGGGAAGGGAGAAGGGTGGGGGCAGAGCGCGCAGGAAAGCCGCCGCAAGGCGGCTTTTCTTATTATTTACACCCGCAATCCCTAGGGAGGCAATCATGAGCAATCTCGGTCGAAGTGCTGCATTCGCAATTCTTGCCCTCTGCATGGGCACAGCCGTCGCACAGGACAAGCTGCCCCTCGTGAAGGTGGTCGCAACCGGCGGCACGATCGCCAATACGCCGTCGGGGCGGCTCCACGCGGGCGAGGTCGCCGAGGCGATCCCGCAACTGAAGCGGGTCGCGCGCCTCGAAGTGGAGGAAGTGATCCGCGTTGGCAGCAGCAGCATCAAGGTCGAGAACTGGCTGACCCTGGCCCGGCGCATCAACGAAATCCTCGCGCAGGAAGCCGAGGTCAAGGGCGTGGTAGTTACTCACGGCTCGAACAGCGTGGAGGAGACCGGCTATTTCCTGAGCCTCACCGTCAAGAGCGACAAGCCGGTGGTGCTCACCGCGGCGCAGCGCCAGTTCCGCTCGCTCAGCTCGGACAGCCCGAAGAACTTCCTGCAGGCGGTGCGCGTCGCCGCCACCGACGAGGCGCGCGGCAAGGGCGCGCTGATCGTCACCAACGATGTGATCAACGCCGCGCGCGATGTCACCAAGACCATGACCTACCGGCTGGAGACCTACAGCAGCCATGACCTCGGCGTGCTGGGCTATGTCGACGAGGACCGCGTCACCTTCTACCGCGTGCCGCTCAAGCAGCACACCCGGGCGACGCCCTTCGACGTCTCACGCCTGCAGAAGCTGCCGCGGGTGGACATCATCTACACCGCGGTGGACACAGACGGCGCGCTGATCGACGCCGCCGTGACGCATGCCAAGGCCGAGGGACTCATCATTGCCGGCTTCCCGACAGGCTCGGGCACACCCGCCATGGATGAGGCAGTCAAGCGGGTCGCTGCCCAGGGCATACCCGTGGTGATGACCAACCGCGGCGGGGTCGGCCGCTCCACCGAGACTGCGGCGCGCGCCAAGGAAGCGCGTCCGCTCATCTTCGGCGACAACCTGACGCCGCAGAAGGCCCGAATCCTGCTCATGCTGGCGCTGACGACGACGAGGGATCCTGCGGAGATCCAGCGGATATTCCAGACCTACTGAACGGCAACCGGAGAACAAATCGGAGCCGCCGCATGGCAGCTCGTCGACCGGCCACTAGAACGTACCTCGAAAATCCAGAAAAGCAGAATTAACCACAGATAAACACAGATATGAACACGGACGAAATCCCCTGCTAAACAAGGCATCGGGTTTAGATGTCTGTGTGCATCCGTGTTCATCTGTGGTTCCAGTTTTTGAGACAGCTTCTAGTCACCGGTCACCGGATGTGGCCACCTTCTGCGGCTTGCGCACGGCCGTCCAGGCAGCGAATGCGCCGCCCTTGACCTCGCCGCGCATCGTTTCGCCCTGCACGCGGCCCGCGTACGAAACACCGCCGACCGTGAAGCGGATCTCGTCGCCGCGGAGCCGGCCAAAGGTAATGGGCGTGATGGTGCCGCCCGTGGTGAGCGTGCCGCTCACCTGCTGGAATCTCTGCTCGAGCCTCAGCTTCCCGCCGCCCAGGCGCCAGGTTCCGTTCACCTTGGCCGGGACGATATAGAGGTACGCGGTACACCAGCTTCCGCAATCACCCCCCGCTTGGCCGGTCTCGTCGGCGGTCCACCCGTCTATCTCGAAGCCGTTCACCACGATGCGGGATCCCGGCTTCATGTCGAGAAACTTCGGGACCAGCCTGTTGAGGTTCTCGGTCAGCAGGAACAGGGCAAGGACCGTGGCCTTCGAGACGTCGGCTTCGTACATGTCGCCTTGCACGAACGAGGCCTTGTCCGCGACGCCCTCCTTTGCCGCGAGGCGCTTCGACAGCTCGACCATGTCCGGGTTGTATTCCACGCCCAGCGCGCGCGCGCCGCGCCTGGCGGCGGCAATGACGTTGCGCCCGTCGCCCGACCCGAGATCCATGACGAAGTCCTTCGACGTCACCCGCGCCATGTCCAGCATCTTCTCGACCAGCACCTCGGGAGTCGGCACCCAGACGACGTCCTTTCCTTCCTGGCCGACGGTCGGCTCGTAGAACGCTTCCGAGCCCTGGTCCGCAGCCGATGCCGTCGCGGCACCGGCCAACAGGACGCAGGTCACTATCCAGGCGCGAAGCGCGCGATTCGAGATATTCAAGTGCACCCTCCGTGAAAAAGAAACAAGATTAGCCGCAGATGAACGCAGATACACGCGGATAAAAACGAAAATCCAAAGCCATGAAGGACACAGAGTTCACATAAAGGGAATGATGTTTCATTCTCTGCGTTCTCTGTGTTCTCTGTGGCTGAATCGGGGTTGGTCTTATCTGTGTTTATCTGCGTTTATCTGCGGTTGCATTGGACTCAGCCTTTAATTTGGCGGCCGGAGCGCACGTCGTCGGCGAGCGCCTTGAACGCCTCGAGGCTCAGCTTCGCGGTGTTCACATACGTGTCGGTTTTCGATTCGAGCCACCTCGCCCCATAGCCGATCGCGGTGTGCGCGAGGCGCACTCTGCCGTCGAGCCAGGGGCCCCCGCCGAGCCCGCCGATCACCGGCACCGAGACCGCCTTGACGACGGCCGCGCCGGCAACCGGCCCGGAATGCCTGAAATCCAGCAGGGCAGCGCCTGCTTCCTCCAGGCGCTTCGCCTCGCGGACGAGTTGCTCGACGTTGCCATGTTCGCCGTGGAATTCGGCAAAGACCGGCACACCCGCCTGGACGATGGCGCGCACCAGGTCGGGGGTGCCGAGCACCTTGACCATGTCGGCCCCGCCCTCCTTCGCGAGCCGGATAGCGGCCGCAGTCGCGGCCTCGATGCTGGCAGCCACGGGCCCCTGCGGAACGTCGCAGCTCACCAGCGCACGCCGGGTGCCGCGCCGGACCGCCTTGCAGGCGATGAGCAGCTCCTCGGCCGTGACCTCGGTCTCGGTGGATTGTCCCCACAGGTTGGCGCCCACGGAATCCCCGACGGAGACGAGATCCACGCCGGCCCGGTCAGCGATCTGCGCGGTGGGAAAATCGTAGAGGACGACGCCGACGATCTTGTGGCCGGCGCGTTTCATTTCCTGGAGGAGACGGATGGTCACCTTCTCCACGGCGTCTCCTCCATCAAATTGCGCCGGCCCGAAGGATGAAGGATGAAGGATGAGGGATGCGCGCCGAGGGGCTGAGCAGGGCCCCGCTTGCGGGATGCGACCCCCGGTGGCGCGCATAGCGACCGACGTGATTGTGCCGGAATTCGCGATGACATGCCGGAGGCCGCTCCCCCGCAGTGCGGATTTTCAGCAAGGTCATCCTTCCGCCCTCCGCCTTCATCCTTCGGCCGGGCGCATCTACTGCCGCCCGGCGAGGCCGCGGGCCTTCTCGAGCGTCCCGAAGCTGCGCGGCGCGGCGCACATCAGGTAGCGGTAGCCCTCCTTGATGATGCGCTCGGCATTGGTGGTCTCGACGTGGGGGTGGCCGACCACGACCTTGTGCTTCTTGCAGGTCGCCACCACCTGCGCCATCGCGTCGAGCACTGTCTTGTGCTCGTACTGGCGGGGAAGACCCAGCTCCTGGGAAAGGTCACCCTCCCCGATCAGGATGGCGCCGATACCCGGGACGCTCTTGAGCATGTCGTCGAGGTTGGCGATGCCGGTGGTGTCCTCGATCATGAGGATCACGAAGATCTCGCCCTGGGGATTGAGCGGCCACACGTCGGCCCGCTCGTAGTACTCCTGCTGGCTGACGCCCCAGTAGCGCGCCGCCTGCGCCGGCCCGTCGCCGCGGATACCGGCGGGCTCGTAGAGCTGCTTGTTCTTGAGGCGAGGGTAGCGGCAGGCGGCGACCGCGTTGTAGGCCTCCTCCACCGTGCTGACGTGCGGCCAGATGATGCCGTAGTAGCCGAGGTCCAGCGCCTGCTTGGCGAAGAACTGGTTCTTCTCGTTGCCGTTGGGCGGTATGCGCACCGTGGGCGTCACCGCCGGCGCCACCGACCCGGCCTTGGCGATTTGTGCGCGGTTGAGGAGGTATTGAAGGCAGTCCCTGAGGGTGCGAATGTCCCAGCCGTTGTGCTCGCCCTCGAACACGACGCCGTCGTACTTCGACGCCTGCAGCGCGATTGCCGCTTCGACGTCCGGCGGCATGAAGCAGGTAAAGGCGTGCTGGCCGGATTCGAGCGCGCGGATGATGCCGTTCAGGCGTGGCAGGGCCATGCGGAGTTCCTCCTGATGAGGCGTGATAAGTGATAGGTGATAAGTGATAGGAGCTTGGTTTACATCATCCGCGAAGCGGGAGCCACATCACCTATCACTCGTCACCCGTCACGCTGTTCCTTGCTTTCCTCGCTTCTTCAGCAGCGCGTCGAGGCGCGGGTAGACGCGACGGGCATTGCTCTCGAAGATCTTTTTCTGGTCCTTCTCGCTCAGGCGCAGCTGGTCCACGTAGCGCTTGGTGTCGTCGTAGTAGTGGCCGGTGTCAGGGTCTATGCCTTTCACCGCGCCGACCATCTCCGAGGCGAACAGGATATTGTCGACCGGGATTACCTTCGCGAGCAGCTCGATACCCGGCAGGTGATAGACGCAGGTGTCGAAGAACACGTTCTTCAGCAAGTGGTCCTTGAGCAGCGGGCGCTTCATGTCCTGGGCGAGCCCGCGGTAGCGCCCCCAGTGGTATGGCACCGCCCCGCCGCCGTGAGGGATGATGAACCGCAGCGTGGGAAAGTCCCTGAACAGGTTGCCCTGGATCAACTGCATGAAGGCGGTGGTGTCGCCGTTGATGTAGTGCGCCCCGGTATGGTGGAAGTTCGGGTTGCAGGACGACGACACGTGGATCATCGCCGGCACGTCGAGCTCGCACAGCTTTTCGTAGAGGGGATACCAGTACTGGTCGATCAATGGAGGATCCGTCCACATGCCGCCCGAGGGATCGGGATTGAGGTTCACGCCGACGAAGCCGAGCTTGTTCACGATACGCTCGAGCTCGGGAATGCAGTTCTTCGGCGATACGCCCGGGAACTGCGGCAGCTGGCCGACGCCGACGAAGCTGTCGGGCAGCAAGGCGCAGATGCGGTGGATGAGATCGTTGCAGATCGTCGTCCATTCCCTGCTGATCGCCTCGGTGCCGACGTGATGCGCCATGCCGCCGGCGCGCGGCGAGAAGATGGTGAGATCGCCGCCGCGCTCCTTCTGGAACTTGAGCTGCGGCTCGACGCTCTTCGCCAGCGTCTCGTCGGTGATGCCGAGGTCGGTCGAGCCCGGCCTGCGGGCGGAATCGGCGAGCCCCGCGAGCTGCTTGTCCCGGAACGTGTGCAGCGCCGGCGGCTCGGTGGTGTAGTGTCCGTGGATGTCTATGATCATGGCTGGACTCGCTCAAACACTCGACGCAAAGCCGCGAAGGCGCAAAGAAATACCAATAATATGAAAACAGGAAGCAAGCGGGAAGTCATCTCTTGATTTCTCTATATCCATTCTTGTCTTCCTTTGCAGCTTTGCGCCTTTGCGTCAAGATTGTGGCTAGATCTTGAACGCTTCCATGGTTTCCGGCGCGAACATCTCCTCGGGCTGGAGGCGACGCTTGGACAGGCCCTGCTCGTGGTGGTAGCGCAGGAAGGTATCGAGCACGTGGCGGTTGCCGTGGAACCCGTACGGCCACCAATCGGGCCCGAGCTCCTTGACCGCATCCTCGACGTGCGCGTTCTGCCAAGGCAGCATGGACTTGTGCGCCGCGGTCTGGGTGAACCCCTCGTAGACGCGGCGCTGCGCCTCCTTGAACGCTTTGTACAGGGACATCGCTATCCAGCGGTTCTTCTCGTAGACCTCGCGCCGGATGGCGACCACGTGCATGATCGGGAAGATCTTCGTGCGCCGGTAGTACTCGCGCTCGACCGACACGAAGTCCGGGAACAGGCGCCTTACCGCATCCGGTTTCGAGTGGAAGGTCGAGGGCGCGCGCGCGGTGTGCAGCGCGTCGATTTCGCCGTCGGCGATCATCCTCGAGAGAGTCTTGTCCGGCCCGATCGGATGCACCTTGAACCGGGCCGGCAGGTCGAGCTTGATCTTCTCGTCGCGCTGCGTCTCCTCCTCGCCGCCGGTCCAGTACTCGACCGCATCGGGCTTCACGCCGAAGTCGTCGGACAGGATGCCGCGGATCCACACCGGCGCCGTCATCTGGTACTCGGGGGTGCCGATCTTCCTGCCGATCAGGTCTTTCGGCTCCCGGATGCCGCTTTTCGCGGATACGTAAATGGAGGAATGGCGGAAGAAGCGGGAAGGGAAAACCGGGATGGCAATGAAGGGCTGAGGATCGCGGTGGAGCGAGACCGTGTAGGACGACATCGACATCTCCGCGACGTCGAACTCGCGGTTGCGCGCCATGCGGAAGAAGGTCTCCTCGACCGGCAGCTCGAGCACGTTCAGCTCGAGGCCTTCCGGCCGCACCGATCCGTCGGCGAGCGCGCGCGTGCGGTCGTAGTCCCAGATGGACAGGGTCAGGCGCAGCTTGGCCTTCGCCATGGTCGGGTGACGACTGACGACTGACGGCTGACGACTCGCTACACCGTCACGGGATCGGTATTGAGCTCGGGGAACAGCCCGTCGCGGGCGCCGTCCTTGAACTTGACGTTCTTCGGCAGCTCGATCGCGCAGGAGCGCACGCGCTGGGTGTCGGGCCTGAGGCCCGGCAGCGGCTTGCCGTCGCGATTGTCCTTGGCAGCCTTCAGCAGCATCCGGCGCGCAAGGAGGATGCCGTTGTCGGTCGAGCAGAGGTTCTCCCGCGTGCGGTCCTGGATCGGCCCCATGCTCTCCTGCAGCGACGCATCCTGCATGGCGATGCCTTCGATGCCGCTGTAGTTGCGGCCCGATGTCTGCGTGGAACGGTCCATCAGGTAGTCGTTGTCCTTGTTGGCGAGCGGAATGAAAGTGCCCGGCTTGTACTTGACGTGGATGCCTTTGCCATCCTTCATTGCCGCCACCTCGGCCGCGGACAGCGCCCGCTTCGGGTGGTAGTTGATGGACCAGGCCCAGCAGTTCTCGTCGTCGATCGGCACCCACGCATGGCCCCCGATCGGGTGCCCCGCCCGCGGCGGAATCAGCGTGTGCCACGGCATGATGAAGGGAGTGATGCGCCAGTACCAGCGGTCGTTGTCCGCCTGGCGGCGCGCCCCGATCAGCAGGCCGCCTTCGTATTCCACCACGTCGAAATACGGCATGCGGTCGGTCAGGTTATAGCGGTTCGCGCGGTGCTCCCCGTCCTTGAAGAGGGGGTCGTTGTTGAGCGCGCCGCTGTGCAGGAAAGAGACATGGCTGGAATCGATGCCGCCTTCGATCGCCTGCAGGTAGTTGCTGGCCTGCCACCGCTTGGAGACGAACCGGTTCTCTGAAGGCACCAAGGTCCACTCCAGTGCAGGCGGCTCGGGCTTGAGCGCCGGCGGCCCCATGTAGGTCCAGACGACGCCGCCCTGCTCGATGCACGGATAGGACTTGAGCTTGATGCGCGCGCACATGCCGCTCTCGACCGGCTCCGACGGCAGGTCCACGCACTGGCCGGTCACGTCGTACTTCCAGCCGTGGTACGGGCAGCGCAACCCGCTCTCCTCGTTGCGCCCGAACCAGAGCGACACCCCGCGATGCGCGCAGAACTCGTTGATCAGCCCGATGCGGCCCTGCGTATCGCGGAATGCGACGAGCTTCTCGCCCAGTAGCTGCACGCGCACCGGCGGACAGTCCTTTTCGGCAATTTCCTCGGCCAGCAATGCGGGGACCCAATAGCGGCGAAAGAGATCCCCGAGCATCGTGCCCGGCCCGGTTTGGGTCAGCTGGTCATTCTGTTCCTGCGTCATTGCCATGATTGAATCCCTCGTTACTCGTTACTCGTTGCTCGTTACTGGTGTTCGTCAGGATCGATGCACACCTTCCCATCGACCAGCCGCACCTTCCAAACCTTGAGCGGCTCGGTGGCCGGCGCGCAGGTCGCCCGTCCGCTGGCGATATGAAACCGCCCCTGGTGGAACGGGCACTCTACCTCGTCGTCGAGCACATAGCCTTCGGACAGCGAGCCCGGCCCGTGCGTGCAGTCGTCCTGCGTCACGTGGATGGTGCCCTCGACGTTGAACACGGCGTAGACGCGCCCGTCCGCTTCCGCGCGCACCGCGCACCCCGGAGCCACATCCGCTGCGCCGCAGAGCGGCACTAACTTCCCGTCCTTCATCTGAGCCGGGATATTTTACCCGGCTCCGCGCCGGCGTGACTACGCGTGCGCCTTGCGATCCGGGTCGATCATCCTCTCCAGCTTGCCCAGCACGCGCATGCACGGCAGCACCTGGGCAAGGCTGCCGTTCGGCTCGCGCTTCTCCCTGATCGCGGCGATGAATTCGCGGTCCTCGAGCTCGATGCCGTCCATCGACACGTCGACCTTGGAGACGTCGATCTTGACGTCCTTGCCGTCGCTCAAGTCGTCGTAGAACGCCTTGTAGGTGCCGTTGTCGCAGATGTAGCGGAAGAACGAGCCGAGCGGCCCCTCGTTGTTGAACGATAGCGACAGCGTGAGGATCGCGCCCGAGGGCACCTTGGCGATGATGCTCATGTCCATGGCGATGTTGAGCTGCGGATGGATCGGTCCCTGCAAGGCATAGCACTCGGAGATGGCCTCGCCGCACTGGTAGGCGAAGAGATCGACGGTGTGGGCGGCGTGGTGCCACAGTAGGTGGTCCGTCCAGCTGCGCGGGTTGCCGGCGGCGTTGATGTTCTTGCGCCGGAAGAAGTAGGTCTGCACGTCCATCTGCTGGATCTTGAGCTCGCCCTTCCGGATCCGCTTGTTCACCCATTGATGGCTCGGGTTGAAGCGGCGCACGTGGCCGCCCATGGCGGTGACGCCGGTTTCCTTCGCTATCTTCACCAGATTCTCGGCGTCCTGCACGCTGTCGGTCACGGGGATCTCGACCAGCACGTGCTTGCCGGCGCGCATCACCTGCTCGCCCTGCTTGAAGTGCATCTTGGTCGGCGTCGCGAGGATCACGGCGTCGGCGCGCTTGATGCCATCGGCCAGTTCATGCCCCCAATGAGGGATGCCGTACTTCCTGGCTACCTGCTCGGTGCCAGCGGGATTGCCGCCGATCAACGACACGACTTCCACGCCGGAAATGCGCTTGAGCGCGTCCAGATGCTTCTGACCGAAAGCGCCCTGCCCGGCCACGCAGATCTTCATCGTTCTTCTCTCCTAGGGTCTTGTATTCTCGAAAATGATGTGCCCGAGCGCCGTGTTCGACGCCGGCACGTGGTAGAAACGGTGGATTTCCTTTACCTGGTCATCGAGCGCGCCGCGCATGATGAGCCACATCACCAGCTCTATGGCCTCCGAGCCGGCCTCGCGCAGGTACTCGAGATGGGAAATTCTCACCAGCGCCTGCGGATCCTTCGTCAGGTTGTCGAGGAAGCGCGTGTCGAACTCGCGGTTGATAAGGCCGGCGCGCGGCCCCTGGAGCTGGTGCGACATTCCGCCGGTGCCGAAAATCACGACACGCAGGTCCTCGTCGAAAGACTCGACCGCCTTCCGGATCGCCTTGCCCAGCATGTAGCAGCGGTTCCCGGTCGGCACCGGGTAGACCACGACGTTGACGGCGAGCGGAACGATCGGGCACGGCCACTCGTTGGGCTGGCCGAACATCAGGGTGAGCGGCACGGTGAGGCCGTGATCGACCTCCATCTTGTTGACGATGGTGAGATCGAATTCATCGAGTATGACCGATTGCACGATATGCGAGGCCAGCTCCGGGTGGCCCTTCACGGGTGGCACCTTGCGCGGCCCCCAGCCCTCGTCCGCGATCGGGAATTCCGCCGCGCAGCCCACCGCGAAAGTGGGAACGATCTCGAGCGAAAAGGCCGACATGTGGTCGTTGTAGGCGACTATGCAGACGTCCGGCTTGAGCTTCGCGATCCATTCCTTGGAGCGCTCGAAGCCTTCGAAAACGGGGCGCCAGTAGGGCTCGGCCGTCTTGCGGTTGTCCCACGCCGCGCCGACGGCGGGTATGTGCGACGTCGCTACGCCCGCCACGATCCTAGCCACGGCGCTTCCACTCCGACTTGCTGCGGTTGCCTGCGATCGGGCGCCCGCCCTTGATCATCATCTGCGCGTACTCTTCCTGGGTCGAGCCCGACATCTTGGCGGCGATCTGCTGGAAGGACAGCCCGTCGGTCGCCGCGAGCTTGGCGGTGAAATAGATGTTGCCGCCGAGCGCGAGCATGCCGTTCCAGTCGCGCTTCAGGATGACCTGCT
>JBIOVQ010000053.1:0-5382 GCA_044867805.1 Burkholderiales bacterium
GACACACCGCACGCGAGCGCCGGGGCGAGGCTGCCCACGGATTCAGCGAGGGATGCCAAATGAGAACGCGAAGCTTCATCCTTGCCCTTCTTGCCGCCGGCCTGATCGGCGCGGCGGGATACGGCGCCTACTGGCTCGGCATGAGCCGCGGCATGCAATTGACGACGATGCCGGATGCGCCTGCGCCATCGCCAGGCGGTCCGCAAAACACCGGGAAATCCGACCCCGTGACCGACAAAAAAGTACTCTACTGGTACGACCCGATGTTCCCCCAGCAGAAGTTCGACAAGCCCGGCAAGTCGCCCTTCATGGACATGCAGCTTGTGCCCAGATACGCCGACGCGCAAGTTGGCTCCGGCACGGTGAGCATCGACCCGCGCGTGGTGCAGAACCTCGGCGTGCGCACTGCTGAAGCGAGGATGGGTTCGCTGGAGCCGCGCTTCGATACCGTCGGCACCGTCGCCTGGAACGAGCGCAGCGTGGTGCAGTTGCAGGCGCGCGCGGCCGGCTACATCGAGAAGCTCCACGTGCGCGCGCCGCTCGACAGCGTGGCGAAGGGCGCGCCGCTGGTCGAGATCCTGTTCCCCGAGTGGACCGGGGCGCAGGAGGAGTATCTGTTGCTGCGCCGTCAGGATTCGCCCGAGCTCAGGCCGCTCGCGCAAGCGGCGCGCCAGCGGCTCACGCTGCTGGGGATGAGCGAAGGGGAAATCGCGGCGATCGAGCGCGAGGGGCGGGTGCGGCAGCGCTTTACGCGCTACGCGCCGATCACGGGGATCGTCGCCGAGCTGGGCGTGCGCGAAGGCATGACCGTGATGCCCGGGCAGACGTTATTCCGGCTCGTGGATCTCTCCACCGTCTGGGTCAATGCCGAAGTGCCCGAAGCGCAGACCGGCTGGGTGCGGCCCGGTGGCCAGGTCGAGGCGCGCGTCGCCGCCTATCCGGGCCTCGTGTTCGAGGGGCGCGTCGGCGCGATCCTGCCGGAAGTGAACGTGGCGACGCGCACGCTGCGTGCGCGCATCGAGCTGTCGAATCCGGAAGCGCGCCTGAAACCGGGCATGTTCGCGACGCTTTCGTTCTTCGGCGGCCGCAGCCGGAACGCGGTGCTGGTGCCGAGCGAAGCCGTGATCCGCAGCGGCGAACGCAACGTGGTCATCGTCGCGGTGGAGGAAGGGAAATTCGCACCGATGCAGGTAGAGGTCGGCATCGAGCACGGCGGGCAATCCGAAATCCGGAAAGGCATCGGGGTCGGGGCCAAAGTCGTGCTGTCGGGCCAGTTTCTGATCGATTCCGAGGCCAGCCTTACCGGCACGCTGGCGCGTCTCGAGGGCAACGGTGAAGCGGCGCGCCCGTCCGCTGCAAAGAATGGCCCACACCAGGGGCGCGGCAGGGTGATGGAAGTCGACGCGGCAAAAGGCCGGGTCGAGCTCGACCATGAGCCGATACCCTCGATGCAGTGGCCGGCGATGAAAATGGGCTTCGCGGTCGAGGATCGTGCCCAGCTCGCCGGACTGAAGAAGGGCGACGCGGTCGAGTTCGAGCTGCGCGCCGAGCCGGCCAAGGACGGCGATTACGTGATCACCCGCATCGCGCCGCGCGCCACGCAAGCGGCGGGAGGGCGCGGCGAAGCCGGAGCGAAACCATGATCGCCGCCCTCATCCGCTGGTCGGTGGCGAACCGGTTCCTGGTGCTGGTCGCGACGCTCCTGGTCGCTGCCTGGGGCGTGGTGTCGGTCGCGCGAACGCCGCTCGACGCCATCCCTGACCTTTCCGATACGCAGGTGATCATCCGCACGCCGTTCCCGGGCCAGGCGCCGCGGATCGTCGAGGACCAGGTCACCTACCCGCTCGCCACCACCATGATGTCGGTGCCCGGCGCAAAGACGGTGCGCGGCTACTCGATGTTCGGCGATTCGTTCGTGTACGTGCTGTTCGAGGACGGCACCGACCCGTACTGGGCAAGGTCCCGCGTCCTCGAATATCTCAACCAGGTGCAATCGCGGCTCCCGGCGGGCGCGAAGCCCGCGCTGGGACCGGACGCGACCGGCGTCGGCTGGATCTACCAGTACGCGCTGGTGGACCGCACGGGGCGCCACGATCTCGGGGAACTGCGCGCGATCCAGGACTGGTTCCTGAAATACGAGCTGAAGTCGGTTCCGAACGTCGCCGAGGTGGCGTCGGTGGGCGGCATGGTGAAGCAATACCAGATCGTGCTGTCCCCCGACCGGCTGCGCGCCTACGGCATCGCCCACGGACGCGTCATCCAGGCGGTGCGGCAGGCCAATAGCGAAACGGGCGGCTCGATCCTCGAGCTGGGCGAGGCCGAGTACATGGTGCGCGCGAGCGGCTACCTGAAGACGCTTGACGACTTCGGAGCCATCCCCCTCATGACGACCGATTCGGGCACTCCCGTGATGCTCAAGGACGTGGCGCGCATCCAGGTCGGCCCCGAGATGCGGCGCGGCATCGCGGAACTCAACGGCGAGGGCGAGGTGGCCGGCGGCATCATCGTCATGCGCCACGGCAAGAATGCGCTCGAGACGATAGCCGCGGTCAAGGCGAAGATGCAGAACTTGCGCCAGAGCCTGCCGCCCGGAGTGGAGATCGTCGAAACCTACGACCGCTCCGGGCTGATCGAGCGCTCCGTGCGCCACCTCGCCGAGAAGCTCGTCGAGGAATTCATCGTCGTGGCCCTGGTGTGCCTCGTATTCCTCGTCCACCTGAGGAGCGCGTTCGTGGCGATCGTCACGCTGCCGCTCGGCGTGCTCGCCGCTTTCATCGTGATGTACTACCAGGGCGTCAACGCGAATATCATGTCGCTCGGCGGCATCGCGATCGCCATCGGCGCCATGGTGGACGCGGCGATCGTCATGATCGAGAACGCGCACAAGAAGCTCGAAACATGGCAGCACGCCCATCCCGGCGCGCGGCTCGATGGCGAGGAACGATGGGGCCTGGTCGCCGACGCGGCCGTGGAAGTGGGGCCCGCGCTGTTCTTCTCGCTGCTCATCATCACCCTTTCCTTCGTGCCGGTGTTCGCGCTCGAAGCGCAGGAAGGAAGGCTGTTCGCGCCGCTCGCCTACACCAAGACCTACGCCATGGCCGCGGCCGCGGGCCTTTCGGTGACGCTGGTGCCGGTGCTGATGGGCTTCCTCATTCGAGGCCGCATCCCGGAGGAAAGGAAAAACCCGCTCAACCGCTGGCTCATCGCCGCGTACCGGCCGTTGCTCGCCGCGGTGCTGCGCGCGCCGCGGTTGACGCTTGCCGTTGCCGCTCTCATCGCGGCTTCCACGCTCGTTCCAATCACGCGCATCGGCACCGAGTTCATTCCGCCCCTCTACGAGGGCGATTTGCTGTATATGCCCTCCGCCCTGCCGGGGCTTTCCCCCGGCAAGGCGGCCGAAATCCTGCAGCTGACCGACCGTCTGATCGCCACGGTACCGGAAGTGAAGAGCGTGTTCGGCAAGATCGGCCGCGCCGAAAGCGCGACCGACCCCGCCCCGCTCGAGATGGTCGAGACGACGGTGCAGCTCAAGCCGCAGAGCGAGTGGCGGCCCGGCATGACGCCCGAGAAGCTGGTCGAGGAACTCGACCGCCTGGTGAAGATCCCCGGCCTCGCCAATATCTGGATTCCTCCGATCCGCAACCGCATCGACATGCTCGCCACCGGCATCAAGAGCCCGCTCGGCATCAAGGTCGCCGGCGGCGATCTCGCCGAGATCGAGCGCGTTTCCGCGGCCATCGAGCGCGCGGTGAAGGACGTTCCGGGGGTTTCCTCGGTGCTCGCCGAGCGCGTCCAGGGTGGCCGCTACATCGATGTGAAGATCGACCGGCACGCGGCCGCGCGCTACGGCCTCAGCATCGCCGACGTGCAGTCGGTGGTCTCGGCCGCCATCGGCGGCGAGAACATCGGCGAGACGATCGAGGGCCGGCGTCGTTTCCCGATCAACGTGCGCTATCCGCGCGAGGTGCGCGACTCGGTAGAGAAGCTGCGAGCGCTGCCGATCATCACCGAGCGCGGCGCGCAAATTCCACTCTCGTCGGTGGCCGAGCTCGGCATCTCGGACGGCCCGCCGATGCTGAAGAGCGAGAACGCAAGGCTTTCGGGCTGGATCTACGTGGACATCCGCGGCCGTGACCTCGGCTCGGTGGTCGCCGACGCGCAGCGCGCGGTGGCCGCGAAGGTGAAGCTCCCGCCCGGCTACTCCGTCGCGTGGTCGGGGCAGTTCGAATACCTCGAGCGCGCGAAGGCACGTCTCACGCTGGTGGTGCCGTTCGTCCTGCTCATCATCCTGGTGCTGCTGTACCTGGCGTTCCGGCGGTTCGACCAGGCGCTGCTCATCATGGTGTCGTTGCCGTTCTCGCTCGTCGGCGGCTACTGGTACATCTACGCGCTCGGCCACAACCTCTCGGTGGCGGGGGCGGTCGGCTTCGTCGCGCTCGCCGGCGTTGCCGCCGAGTTCGGCGTCGTGATGCTGGTTTATCTGCGGCAGGCGCTCGAGCGCCGCGCCGCGGACGGGAGGCCGATCACCGACGCTCAGCTACGCGAAGCGATAGACGCGGGCGCGGTGCTGCGCGTGCGGCCCCTGGCCATGACCGCGGCGGTGATCCTCGGCGGCCTGGCGCCGATCATGTGGAGCGAGGGCACCGGCGCGGAAGTGATGCAGCGCATCGCCGCGCCGATGATCGGCGGCATGATCACCGCGCCGCTGCTGTCGATGTTCGTAATCCCGGCGGCGTATTACCTGATGCGCCGCCCTCGCCATGCTCGCGACGGAGGGCCGGTTCTCGAGAGCACGAGCCGTGAAGCAATCTGATGCGGAACATTTTCTGTGTATCTCAACCCTGATGAATGGAGAAATGCGATGAAGCAATCTGTCTCGTTATTGCTGGTCCTTGCCCTGTCCGCAGCGACCCCCGCGGTGAGCTACGCCCAGTCCAGCATGGACATGAAGGGCATGGATATGGGCAAGAAGCCGGCTGCCGGAGCGCAGGCCACTCACAAGGCGACCGGCGTGGTGAAGAAGGTTGATGCTAAGGCCGGTGCCGTCACCCTCGCCCATGAGCCGGTCAAGAGCCTCAAATGGTCCGCCATGACCATGGCCTTCCAGGTCAAGGACAAGACGTTGCTCGATAGGCTCACCGTCAACAAGAAAGTCGAGTTCGAGTTCGTGCAGCAAGGCAAGGACTACGTGATCACCACAGTGAAGTGAGCGGTAGCGCCGCTCGATGGTGACGGCACTCGCTCAGCCGCCGGGGCGCTGGCATCGCGACCGCGCTACCTTGAGATTTATCGCGTTTCGGTACGTCCCGTTGCTCGGCGTGCTGAACCTTTTCTGGGAGATCGCACAACTGCCGCTATACACGGTGTGGGCGGAAGGCTCGC
>JBIOVQ010000054.1:0-2777 GCA_044867805.1 Burkholderiales bacterium
GCAGCAGGCGCTCAAGCGCGACCCGGCGCGTGCGACGGAGGCGGCAAAGCGGCTGTTTCCCGAGACTGAAGCGGGCCTGATCGCGGAGCTCATCCGGCGCGACGCGCCTTTCTACGATCCCGCCATCCCGGCCCGCTCGGTCGCCGCGCTGAACGACTTTGCCCGGAGCCTGGGCCTGCTTTCCGCCACGCCGGCCTACGGCGAGGTCGTGGCAACCCGCTTCCAGCATCTCTGGCGCTAGCCGCCAGTTGTCAGCCGCCAGCCGCCAGCAAGATCATGAGCTATTCCGGAAAAAGAGTCCTGGGCTGGCAGCTGACCGCTGACGGCTAATCAATGGCGGAACGCATATTGATTGCAGGCGGCGGCCCGGTGGGCTGCGTGACCGCGCTGGCGCTGGCGCAACGGGGATTCCCGGTGATGGTGTTCGAGGCCGAGGCGCAGATCGACGACGCGCCGCGCGCCGCGACGACGCATCCCGCGACGCTCGAGCTGCTGGCCGGCCTGGGCCTGGTCGACGACGTCATCCGGCTCGGACTCACGGCGCGCAAGTTCCAGTTCCGGGACCGTCCCAGCGGCGCGCTGGTGGCCGAGTTCGATCACGAGACCCTGCGGCAGGACACGCGCTTCCCGTTTGTCGTGCAGTGCGAGCAGCACAAGCTCGCGCGGCTCGCGCTCGAGCGGCTGCGGGCCCTGCCGGGCGCCGAAGTGCACTTTTCGGCGCGCGTCGCGGAAGTGGATGCGCGGGCCGACCACGTCGAGGTCGCCGTGATCACGCCGGACGGCGGAAAAAGGCACCGCGGTGCGTTCCTGGTCGGCGCGGACGGCGGGCGCAGCACGGTGCGGAAGAGCCTGGGCATCGAGTTCGAGGGCTATACCTGGCCGGAGCGTTTCGTCGTGCTCACCACGCGCTTCGACTTCGAGGCTGAGCGCGGCTATTGCTACCGCAACTACTTCTCCGATCCCGACGAGTGGGCGAACCTGTTCAAGGTCGCCGGTGACGACGGCCGGGGGCAGTGGCGGGTCGTTTTCCCCACGCGCAACGAGGAAAGTGACGACGAAGCGCTGAGCGATGCGGGTGCGCAGCGCCGGCTCCAGCGCTTTTTTCCCAAGCCGACGCCGTACGAGATCGTGCACCGCAACCTGTACAAGGCGCACCAGCGCGTTGCAGCGACGTTCCGCAGGGGCCGGGTGCTGCTGGCGGGCGACGCCGCGCACGTCAACAACCCGATCGGCGGCCTGGGCTTGAACTGCGGCATCCACGACGGCGTCGAACTCGCGCAGCGGCTCGCCCGGTTCGTCGACGGCGGAGCAGGGGAGGACGAGCTTGATCTCTACGACCGTCGGCGCCGCCCGCTCAACATCGAGTTCGTGCAGAGCCAGACGGTCGGCAACAAGAAGCGGCTCGAGGAAAAGGATCCGGCAGTGCGCGCCGCCAACTTCGATCAGTTGCGCCGCACCGCGGCCGATCCGGTGCAGCATCGCCAGTTCCTGCTGCGCACCTCGCTGATCGACAGCGTGCGCAAGGCGGCGTCGATAAAGTGAACGAGGGGATACTCCCCTCGTCCACCCCTGCATCAGGGACAGGTGTTTTCAGATCACGCGGTAGAGGGTGTGGTAGCGGTTGCGCGTGTAAGGCCGCACATGAGTCGGCCAGCGCCCGTGATCGACCGCTTGCGCAAAGGCGGGGCTCGTCAGCACGTCCGGGCGTTCCAGCTCGTAGATGGCAGCATAGCGAGGAGCCCCTTGCGGATCGACGGTCTTCGTCTCGCCGCCCATGGTGATGCGCAGCGTGTCGAGCTTGACGCGGGTGGCCGAGATCACGCCCGGCACCTTGGTGATGAGCGGAATGTGCTCCTGGTCGTAAACCTCGTTGAAGAGGGCTTCCTTGTCCGGGTCGACGTCCATGGCGGCCGTGAAGATCCATTTACCGGTGATGGGCATGCCTGCGCGTCCTTGGGTGGTTGTACGGGCAAGTATCGCAGCAACAGGGTACGGGGTGTAGACTAACAGGCCACAGCTTTCCGGTGTCACCCATGACGCTCAAGAAAACCCGCATCGAAGTCAACAACGCCGTGTTTTCCCTGCCGTACCACGTGGCGAAGGAGGAGGGCCATTTCGCCGCCGAGGGCTACGACGTCGAGCTCGTTCCGGCGGGCTCGGGCCGCGACCGCGACAAGGACGTTCCTGCGCGGCCGATCGAGGATCATCGCCTGGTCAGGTCCTACGGCTGGCACGAGGGCATCGAGAAAGGCGAGTTCTGCCTGTACCGCGCCTGCGAGTGGGGGCAGATACGCCGCACGCAGGACAGCGCGCGGAACGCCAGGGTCATCAGCAAGCGCGCCGCCATCGCGACCCAAGCCATCGTCGTGCGCGGCGATTCGCCGTACAACGTCCCGCAGGACCTGAGCGGCAGGACCGTCGGGGTCAATTTCCACGCGGGCTCGCATTACATCACCCTCTCCATGCTCGGCGGCTCCATGAACGAGAAGAGCGAGGTGCGCGCCGTGCACGTGGGAGGCCCCAGGCAGCGGCTGCGCTTCCTGGAGGAGGGCAAGGTCGAGGCGGCCGCCGTGATGGAGCCGTGGATCACGGTCGCTGCCAAGCGGGAACACAAGATCGTGTGCGAGGCGTTCTACGAGGGCGCGGAAGTAGCAACGCCGGAAGTGGATCCAGGGATGTACGCGGCGATCAACCGCGCGATCGTCCGGGCGGTGGAGAGGATCAACGCGAACATACGGCCGTATCTCAAGTACCTGATACGCGAAGTGCCGGCCGAC
>JBIOVQ010000055.1:0-11131 GCA_044867805.1 Burkholderiales bacterium
TGATAGGTCGTGAACTCTTCGATGAGACACGCTGACAAGTGCGGACAAGCCCGCCGCGATTGGGCGAGGCTAACATGCGATTCATGCATGTTAAGCCGCCTCAAGCGGCGGCCGAGACCAAATGCCCGGGCGGGCACGCTGGAGATACGACGGCAGCTGACAGGTTGCGAATTGTTCGACGCTGACTAACGCACGCTAGATCGCATGTGGCCCAAGTGGATATGCCCGTGGTGTGAGAAGGCGATGTCGCGGCTGAACGTGCGGCTCGCCAGCGGCCGGCGAAGGTGGTATCTCAGCCGCACCGTTTTGATATGCCCGCATTGCGAACAGGCGGTACGACACTCGAAAAGGAAGGAAGCCTGGCTGCTCTTGATGCTGCCGCTGCTATTGGCGATGGTTTTCGAAACGGGTACCGGTTATGGCACAACCATCCCGTTAGCCGCATACCTGCTTCTGGTCCTGGTTGCTTTAGCTGGCGCTGCACTGTTTCGAGCGACAACTCGCCTGGAGAAGGACAATGCCGTCTAACCGTGCGATCGACAGCGAAGGCGCTGCGCGCTTTCGGGCGCGTCATCGGGAACGTTAGGTCGCATGGATATCCGTCACGGGTTCTCGCTGGAGTCTCCTGCCGTCACGATCCCTTGGGGAGTTTCCGAAACGGAGCTAAAGACCTTGCTGGGAAGCGCTCTGAGGCACGTCACGAATGGGTATTTCACGGTGAGCTGTACTTCCCTTGGCGGCCTGCGTCACGAGTTGGGCTTTCATTTCGAGCCTCGAACCGGGGGACGGCTCGTGGAGCTGGAGTTTTTCCGTCGGGCGTATCCCGACCAGGAAGCGTCCTATCGTGAATTCCAGGAGCATCTTGAGAATCAATTCGGACCGCCCGCGGCAGTTCTGCCAGGCTCGGAAGGCCTGCCGAGGTGTGAATGGCATTGGGGGCCGGTTTCCATCCGGCATTTCGTGTTCGATCGCTTTGGCCCCGAGGAACACCTGCGTGTGAGGTTCAATGCGGGCTGACCCCTCCATGTCGAGCGGACGAGGCGCGAGCCGGTATGAGACCTCAGCGCGGCCAAAAACGCGGATTGTCGAAGCGGGTATCGTGTGCACTATCGTGGGCTTCCATCTCCTATCCACGCTTGGCCGTCCTGCCGTTCCAGGCAGCGCACCCTGACAGGGGGGCGCGCCGCGAACCCAGGGCCGGATTGCCCGCTTTCCCCTATGAAGTGACCACTAACTTACGCTGTAACCCCCTGACAAATGGTCCGATTGCACACACCCCTTTGTGACCAGCTCGGAATCCAGCTTCCGATCATTCAGGCACCCATGGCCGGGGGCCCGTCGACACCCGAATTGGCCGCCGCCGTGAGCCAGGCGGGCGCGCTCGGTTCCCTGGGCTTTGCCTACACACAGCCCGAGGCGATGCAACGGGACGCGGAGGCGGTGCGAGCGCGCACCGACAGGCCCTTCAACGTGAATCTATTCGTCTCCAGGCAACCGGCGGCCGTCGAGCCGGTGGCACAGCGTGGCGCGCTGGATGCGGTAGCCGGCTATTACAAGGAGCTCGGCTTGCCGCCGCCGGAGCCGGCGCGCCCGCCGTACGCGCCCGACCTGGACGCGCAACTCCGCGCGGTCGAGGAGATCCGTCCCGCCGTGTTCACGTTCCACCTGGGCGACGTGCCGCAGCCGCAACTGCTGCGCCGCCTGCAAGCGCAAGGCGTGAAGATTGGCGGCAGCGCGACCTGCGTCGCGGAAGCGCGGCACCTGGAAGCGCTGGGCGTGGACTTCATCGTCGCCCAGGGGGCTGAGGCCGGCGGCCACCGCGGCTCCTACATGCGCGATCCGTACGACGCGATGACCGGCACGCTGGCGCTCACTCGGCTGATCGTGCGCAACGTGAAGACGCCGGTGGTGGCCGCGGGCGGCATCATGGATGGCGCCGGCGTCGCCGCCGTGCTCGCCCTCGGCGCACAGGCCGCGCAGCTCGGCACCGCCTTCATTCCCTGCCCCGAAAGCGGCGCCCCGCGTGTGCACAAGGAGCATATCCTCGACGCCGAGGAAGACACGACCCTCGTCACCGAAAAATTTTCGGGCAAGCCTGCCCGCGGCATCGCCAACCGTTTCATGCGCGAGATGCGCGAACGCGCGGCGCCCCAGCTCGTCTTCCCGGCGCAGAGCGTGCTCATGGGCAAGCTGCGCGCTGCGGCGGCAAAAGCCGACAATCCCGACTTCATCGCGATGTGGGCCGGCCAGGCCACTCCGCTGGCGCGCGCCCTGCCAGCGGCCGATCTCGTCGCCGCGCTCGAGGCCGAAACGCTCGAATGCCTGGACCGGCTTGCGGCGCTGCGCCGTTGAGGCGAAAAGTGACCACTAACTAACCTAGTGAATCAACCAGATATGGCTACGGACCCGGTTGTTGTCGTATCCGCCGCCCGCACGCCGATGGGCGCTTTCATGGGCGACCTCAAGTCGCTCGCTGCGCCGGAACTGGGGGCGATCGCCATCCGCGCCGCGGTCGAGCGCGCGGGCCTCAAGCCCGACGCGATACAGGAAGTCATCATGGGCAACGTGCTGCCGGCGGGAGTGGGGCAAGCGCCGGCGCGGCAAGCCGCCCTCGGCGCGGGGCTGCCGCCTGCCACCGGCTGCATGACCATCAACAAGGTGTGCGGCTCGGGCATGAAGGCCGCGATGCTCGCCCACGATCTCATTACGCTGGGCACCCACTCCGTCATGATAGCGGGCGGTATGGAAAGCATGAGCAACGCGCCCTATCTGCTCCCGAAGGCGCGCGCCGGCTTGCGTCTCGGGCACGGCGAGGTCAAGGACCACATGTTCCTCGACGGGCTGGAGGACGCCTACGATCCCGGGCGCCTGATGGGGACCTTCGCCGAGGACTGCGCCGACAAGTACCGCTTCTCGCGGGAAGCCCAGGACCGCTACGCCATCACCTCCCTCACCCGGGCGCAGCAGGCGACCCGCGACGGCAGCTTCGCGCGCGAGATCGTGGCGGTGACGACCGGCGGGAAAGCCGCCGTCACCGCAAAAACCGACGAGCAGCCGCTGAAGGCCAACCTCGACAAGATTCCGCAGCTCAAGCCCGCGTTCAGAAAGGACGGCACGGTCACGCCCGCCAACTCGAGCTCCATTTCCGACGGCGCGGCCGGCATGGTGCTGATGCGGCTCTCCGATGCCGAAAAGCGCGGTATCGCACCGCTCGCGAAGATCGTCGCCTTCAGCGCGCACTCCCAGGAGCCGCAGTGGTTCACTACGGCGCCGGTGGGCGCGATCCGCAAGCTCTTCGAGAAAACCGGGTGGAGCGCGAAGACGACCGACCTCTTTGAGATCAACGAGGCCTTCGCCGTGGTGCCTATGGCCGCCATGCATGACCTGGATCTGCCGCACGACAGAGTCAACGTGCATGGAGGCGCGTGCGCGCTGGGGCACCCGCTCGGCGCTTCCGGCGCCCGCATCATGGTGACCCTGCTCGCCGCGCTGGAAAAGCACGGCCTCAAGCGCGGCATCGCCTCCCTCTGCATCGGCGGTGGCGAGGCCACCGCGATCGCCCTGGAGCGCATCGCTTGACGAAGCGTGACACGATACGGCGTGACGCGGTAATGCGTGACGCGAAGGAGCGTGACATGGTGAAGCGTGGCTGTTGGCTCGAAATCCAACGTCGGTGCCGACCGGAAGATCTTGGGTTTCGTATCACGATTCACGATTCACGAATCACTCGTTGAGGTAGTCATGGCGAACCCGATCGATTTCTACTTCGACTTCTCCTCGCCCTACGGCTACCTCGCGAGCACGAAGATCGATGACATCGCCGCCAGGCACGGGCGCACCGTGACGTGGCGGCCGATCCTGCTCGGCGCCGTGTTCAAGATCACCGGCCAGCAGCCCCTGGCGACCATACCCTTGAAGGGCAGCTACATGGCGCACGACCTCGCGCGGGCCGCGCGGCAGCTCGATGTGCCGTTCAAGCTGCCGTCGAAATTTCCGGTGGCCACCACTGCTCCCAGCCGTGCTTTCTACTGGGTGGGCGACAGGGATCCGGCGCTCGCGAGGAAGCTGGCGCAGGCGCTCTATCACGCCTACTTCGTGGAGGATCGTGATATCTCGAACCCGGAAGTGACCGGCAACGTGGCGGCCAAGCTCGGGGTAGACAAGGGTGAACTGGCCCAGGCGCTCAACGACCCCGCAGTCAAGGAGCGGCTGCGGACCGAGGTGGATGCCGCGATCGAGCGCGGCGTGTTCGGCTCGCCCTACATCGTCATCGACCGCGAGCCGTTCTGGGGAGCTGACCGCCTCGACCAGGTCGAGCGCTGGCTCGCGACCGGCGGCTGGTGATGAGATGCGGCTGCAAGCTACAAGCTCCAAGTTACAAGCCGTCGTCTCGCGAGCTTGCAGCTTGAAGCTTGCGGCTTGAAGCTGGCGAGCACATGCGAGCGAAACTCGAAGCGCAGCAGGTGAACATCGTGACCCTGGCAGTGGACGCGATCGTCAACGCCGCCAACGCCACGCTCCTGGGGGGCGGCGGGGTGGATGGCGCGATACACCGCGCGGCCGGCCCTGAGCTGCTGGAAGAATGCCGCGCGCTCAAGGGCTGCCCGACCGGGCAGGCGAAGATCACGAAGGGCTACCGGCTTCCCGCGAAGCACGTGATCCATACCGTGGGACCGGTCTGGAGCGGCGGCAGGCGCGGCGAGCCGGAGCTGCTTGCCTCCTGCTACCGCGAGAGCCTCAGGCTGGCATCCGCCCACAAGCTGAGGAGCATCGCCTTCCCCGCCATCAGCTGCGGCGCCTACGGCTACCCGCTGGCGGAAGCAGCCGGGATCGCGGTGCGCGAGTCCGCGAATTTTTCCGCCGGCAACGCGCTGCCGGAGCAGGTCCTTTTCGCCTGCTTCGATGCCGCGACGCTTGCGGCCTACCAAGCGGAACTGGCGCGGCTTTGACTCGCAACAGCTAAAACCCATTAGCCACAGAGAGCACCGAGAACTACAAGACATGGGGCGTTTGTCATTCCTGATTTTTCTCTGTGAACTCTGTGTTCTCTGTGGCTGATTTGAGGTTATCAGGAATTTGAGATGGCGGTCATCAAGTCCAAGCTGAAAACGACGTCGGCCGAGTTCAAGGCGGCGGCCGCGCGCATGCACGCCCAGGTCGAGGAGCTGGGCGCCCGGCTCGCCCAGGTGCGGCAGGGCGGCGACGCAGCCGCGCGCAAGCGGCACCAGGGGCGCGGCAAGCTCCTGCCGCGCGAGCGCGTCGCGGCGCTGCTCGATCCCGGCGCGCCGTTCCTCGAGTTCTCGCCGCTCGCGGCATGGGAGGCGTACGACGAACCCGTGCCATCCGGCGGGATCATCACCGGGATCGGCGCGGTGAGCGGACGGCAATGCGTCGTGATCGCCAACGACGCGACGGTGAAGGGCGGCACCTACTACCCGCTGACGGTGAAGAAGCACCTGCGCGCGCAGGAGATCGCGCTCGAGAACCGGCTGCCCTGCATCTACCTCGTGGATTCCGGCGGCGCGCACCTGCCGAGCCAGGACGAGGTGTTCCCCGACCGCGAGCATTTCGGCCGCATCTTCTACAACCAGGCCAACATGTCGGCCGCGGGGATTCCCCAGATCGCCTGCGTGATGGGCTCCTGCACCGCCGGCGGCGCCTACGTGCCGGCGATGTCGGACGAAACTATCATCGTCAAGAACCAGGGCACGATCTTTCTGGCCGGCCCGCCGTTGGTGAAGGCCGCCACCGGCGAGGTCATAACCGCGGAGGAACTGGGCGGCGGCGATGTACACACGCGCATCTCGGGCGTCGCCGACCATCTGGCCGACGATGACCGCCATGCTCTCGAGATCGCTCGGCGCGCGGTGGCGAACTTCGGCCGCGGAGCCCCTGCCGCCGTCGCGCGCCGCGATTCGCGCGAGCCGGCCTGCGACCCGGCCGAGCTCTACGGGGTGATACCCGAGAGCGCCCGCACGCCGTTCGACGTGCACGAAATCATCGCGCGCATCGTCGACGCCAGCGAATTCGACGAGTTCAAGGCCCGCTACGGCGCGACGCTCGTCACGGGGTTCGCGCATGTCGACGGCGTCCCGGTCGGGATCCTCGCCAACAACGGCATCCTGTTCTCGGAGTCGGCGCTGAAAGGGGCGCATTTCATCGAGCTCGCGTGCCAGCGCGGCATCCCGCTCGTGTTCCTGCAGAACATCACCGGCTTCATGGTGGGCAAGAAGGCCGAGCACGGCGGCATCGCCAAGGACGGCGCCAAGATGGTCGCCGCGGTCGCCTGCGCCCGGGTGCCCAAGCTCACGGTCATCGTCGGCGGCAGTTTCGGCGCCGGCAACTACGGCATGTGCGGCCGCGCCTATTCGCCTCGCTTCCTGTGGGCCTGGCCCAATGCCCGGATTTCCGTCATGGGCGGGGAGCAGGCGGCGAACGTGCTGGCCCAGGTGCGGCGCGAGGCGCTTGAAAAGCAGGACAGGAAGTGGACCCCGCAGGAGGAGGAAGCGTTCCGGGCGCCGATCATCGAGCAGTACGCCCGCCAGTCGAGCGCCTACTACGCCACCGCGCGGCTGTGGGACGACGGCATCATCGACCCCAAGGACACGCGGCGCATGCTGGCGGCGGGGATCGCCGCGAGCCTCGAGGCTCCCATCCCAAAGACGACCTTCGGTGTCTTCAGGATGTGAGCGGAGGAGTTGGCAGTTGGCAGTTGGCAGGCGTCAGTTGGCAGTAACTGCAAACTGCACACTGCGCACTGCAAACTTCTATAATGTGCGCCTTCCTGCCCGTCCCGTGTCCATGAGCCGGAAAGTCCTTTCCCAGATCGATGCCGACGGCAACGCAACGGTGGTGCTGAACCGCCCGGACGTCCACAACGCGTTCGACCCGGAGATGGTGGACGCGCTGACGACGACGCTCAGGAAGCTCGAAGCCAACGACAAGGTGCGCGCGATCGTCCTGCTCGGTTCGGGGAAGAGCTTCTGCGCCGGCGCTGACATCGAGCACATGAAGAAGAGCGCCAGGGCCTCGCGGGAGCAGAACGTCGCGAACGCGCGCGCGACGGCGATGATGCTGCAGACGCTGCACCAGCTCGAAAAGCCCACCATCGCCTGCGTCCGCGGCGCGGTGCGCGGCGGCGGCGTGGGGCTCGTCGCCGCGTGCGACATCGCGGTGGCGGAACGCGGCGCCACGTTCCGCCTGTCGGAAGTGAAGCTCGGCATCATCCCCGCGATGATCAGCCCGTACGTCGTCGCCGCCATCGGACCGCGCTACGCGCATCGCTACATGCTCTCCGGCGAGGAGTTCGACGCCGCGGAGGCCTATCGCATCGGGCTGATCCACGACATCTGCGAAGAGCCGGACTTGAACGGGATGGTCGGGCGCCTGCTCGCGCACCTTTACTCGAGCGGCCCCAAAGCGGTGGTTGCCATCAAGAAGCTGATCCCCGAGGTCGCCGGTGCGGATGTGAACGATGCCCTGACGGAAAAGACCGCGGAGCGCATCGCGCAGGTCCGCACCACGGCCGAGGCGCAGGAGGGCCTGACCGCCTTCCTCGAGAAGCGCAAGGCCTCCTGGGTAACTCCCGCCTCCGAGCGCGCCGGGAGGAAGCCGGAAAACAGCCGCCAAGGCGCCAAGGCCGCCAAGAAAGACAAATAATGTTTTCCAGCGCGACAGGGACCCTTCATCAAGACTGCGCCACGTGGCAGTCGAATCCATGTTTCATGGCGATCCGAAGTTGTTCTTGGCGTTCTTGGCGTCTTGGCGGCTAATTTGATGCGTTCTTCACATGGCACTTCCGCGTAAGGTCAAGCTGGTCGAGGTCGGCCCGCGCGACGGCCTGCAGAACGAGGCCACGCCGGTCCCGACCGAGGTGAAGGTCGAGCTCATCCACCGGCTGCAGGACGCCGGCCTCCGGGTGATCGAGGCGACCGCGTTCGTCTCGCCCAAGTGGGTGCCGCAGATGGCCGACAACGCGGAGGTGATGGCGGCGATCCGCCGCAAGCCGGGCGTGTCCTACCCCGTGCTGGTGCCGAACAGGAAGGGGCTCGACGCCGCCCTCGCCGCCGGCGCCGGGGAAGTGGTGGTTTTCGGCGCCGCGACCGAGACGTTTTCGCGGAAGAACACCAACTGCTCGATTGCCGAGGGCCTCGCGCGCTTCGCCGAAGTCAGCAAGGAAGCGCTCGCGCAGGGCCTCAAGGTGCGCGGCGATATCTCGGTGTGTCTCGGCTGTCCCTACGAAGGCGAGGTCAAGCCGGAAGCCGTGGTGCGCGTCGCGCGCGCGCTCGACGACATGGGCTGCTACGAAATCACGATCGCCGACACGATCGGCGTGGGGACGGCGGGAGCCACGCGCGCCGCATTCGAGGCGGTGATGAAGCATATCAGCGCGGAGCGCCTGGCCGGTCATTTTCACGACACCTACGGCCAGGCCGTCACCAATGTCTACGCCGCTCTCGAATGCGGGGTCGCGACCTTCGATTCCTCGGTCGCCGGCCTTGGCGGCTGCCCTTACGCGAAGGGCGCGACCGGCAATGTCGCCACCGAGGACGTGCTCTACCTGCTCGACGGCCTGCGCATCGAGACCGGCGTCGACATCGACCGGCTCATCGCGGCGGGCGACTACATTTGCGGGGTGCTCGGCCGCCCCACCCATTCCAAGGCCGCCAGAGCCCTGGCCGCCAGGCGCAGGGCCGCCTGACTCGAAGTTGGCGGTTGGCAGCGGTCAGTTGGCAGCAACTGCGAACCCCCTGCAAACTGCACACTGTAAACTGCAAACTCATCATTCCACCCGGAGTTGAATATGCCGCTGTCGTCCCCTGTTCCGCGAAAATTGATGCACACGCGCGCCATCGAGTGCAAGGGCTACGAGCGCGAGGACGGATTGTGGGACATCGAGGCGCATCTCACCGATACCAAGACCACCGCCCATAGCCGGCGCCACGGCGGCCGCGAGCGCCAGCCGGGGGAGCCGGTGCACGACATGTGGATACGAGTCACCATCGACCTCGACATGAAGGTCCACGACGTCGAGGCCCGCACGGACGAGGGCCCGTACGCGGTGTGCGGGAACATCACTCCCAGCTTCAAGGCGCTGGCCGGGCTCACCATCGGCCCGGGCTGGCGCGGGAGCATCGTCGAACGCGTCGGCGGGGTCAAAGGCTGCACCCACCTGGTGGAGCTGCTGGGCCCCCTGGGCACCACCGCGTTCCAGGCGACCAATCGCGCCCGGATCGCGCGTGCCGCCGGCAAGCCGCTGACGAAAAAGCCCTACCAGCTCAATTCCTGCCACGTCTACAAGGACGACTCCCCCGCCGTCCTCGAGCGCTGGCCGGACTATTACACCGGCCCGCGCTGACCCGGAACCGCGGTCTCGTTAGCTGAAGCAGAGGTGCACGGGGGGAGTATCCCCTCGTTCCTTCCTTACCGTTGAGTCTGGCGAAGCACAGTGTCATGATATCCGTCGTTCGAGAACCGTTGCACCGGAGCCCGGTAAGGGCCGTTCAACAACAGGGAGTTTTGCCATGAAAGCTCTAGTCGCCATAGTTGCCGCATTGCTGATTGCCACGCCCGCCCTCGCCCAGCGCAAGGACTGCAACGAGCTCAAGGCCGAAATCGAGGGCAAGATCAAGGCCAATGGGGTGAAGATGTTCACCCTCGACATCGTCCCCAACGAGCAGGTCAAGGAAGGCGACGGCAAGGTCGTCGGCAGCTGCGACGGCGGCACGCAGAAGATCGTCTACAAGCGCGGCAGCTAAGGCTGCCGCTGATCGACGCCAGCCCCCGGCGCGGGCCGCGTTCCCGCGCCGGCGTCTCGGCCGGGTCCGGCGCGGCCTAGGCCTACCGGATTACCCACTCGTTGCCGCATTTGCGGCAGCGCACGCCGACCGCCTGCGGTTCGGACGCCTCCTCATCCTGCATTGCGGCGCTGTGCGCCACCGCGCCGCTGAGCTCCAGAGCGCTGTAGGCCCCGCATTTCCCGCACACTGAATGCTCCGCGGCGTGCACCGCGAAGCTGAGCATGGCCAGGTAGCGGCGTAGGGCCCACCAGCACACGGCGCCCCCCGCCATCATCACGGCGAACCGCATGGTGGTTTCCCATGCGGGCATGCGCAAGCTGAATCCCTCGAAGCACGCCAGCACCACCACCATGCACAGGAAGCAGCTGACGAGATAGAGGTGGCTCTCGATCAGCTTGCGCTCGTACCAGCGGCGGAAGCCGATCCGGCGGATGCCTTCGGATAGCCCCATAAGGCGTGAGTCGTGACCCCTTCCCAACCCTCCCCCTTGACAAGGGGGAGGGCTAGGGTGGGGGTTCGTGAATCGTGAATCGACCTGTAGCTAACGCCAGATCGCCCGGATTTCATCCGCGTGTATCTGCGTTTATCTGCGGTTGCGTTCTTCTTCAGACCATCGCCGAGCCGCCGTCCACCACCAGCGTCTGGCCGGTGATGAACGCCGCGTCCTCGCTGGCGAGGAAGCTCACCGCGCCGACCAGGTCCTCGGGCCGCTCGTCGCGCGTGATGGCGCGCGAGGCGCGGCTCGCTTCGCCGTGTTTCACGTGGCCGGCACTCTTCAGAACGCCCTCCGAGAGCGTGAAGCCGGGGGCGAGCGCGTTCACCGTGATGCCGTCCTTCCCGACTTCGCGCGCGAGCGCCCGGGTAAAAGCGATCACTGCCCCCTTGCTCGACACGTAGTGCAGCAGCAGCGGCACGCCTTTCAGCGGCGCGCCGGAGGCGAGGTTGATGATGCGCCCGCCGCCTGCTTTCCGCATGTGCGGCACGCACGCCCGGCAGCACAGGAAAACCCCGAGCGTGTTGATTTCCATCACCTTGCGCCATTCGGCGGCATCGATGCGCTCGAACGGGCGCGGCTCGAGCGCGGAAAAGAGCGCCGCGTTGTTGACCAGTATGTCGATGCGGCCGAAAGCCTTCGCCGTCTCTTCCGCCATCCGCGCCGCGTCCTGCTCCGAAGCCACGTCGACTTTCAGGCCCAGTGTGCGCACGCCGGTCGCCTGCGCGATGTCGGCGGCCGCGGCATCATGGTTGCGGAGATCCGCGACTACGACCGCGGCGCCGTCACGCGCGAGCCGCGTCGCCAGCGCCCTTCCGATCCCGCTGCCGGCGCCGGT
>JBIOVQ010000056.1:0-19320 GCA_044867805.1 Burkholderiales bacterium
GGCCCGCACCTCGGCACGCATCTTCGCGAGATCGCCGTCCGCGACGCCAAGGCTCTTCGCGAACTCGGCGTCGACTGCCGGCAGGTGCGGCTCCGCCACCGTGTTCACCGTGACCCGGAACGTGGCCGTCTTTCCCGCCACTTCCTTGCCGTGGTAGTCGTCGGGAAAGCGCACGTCGAAATCCTTGGTCTCGCCCGCCTTCATCCCGGCCAGCGCGGCCTCGAAATCCGGGAGCAGGCGGCCCTCTCCCAGGACGACCACCTGCCCGCTTGCGCTGGAGCCCTGGAATTCCGCGCCGGCTATCGTGCCGCGGAAGTCGATCGTCGCGCGGTCGCCCTGGCGCGCCGCGCGCTCGACCGGGTCGTAGCGCGCGCGCTGCTTGCGCATGATCTCCACCGTGCCGTCCACTTCCGCGTCGGTCACCTCCAGCACGGGACGCTCGATCGGCGCGCCGCCAATGTCGCCCACCTTGATCTCGGGATAGATCTCGAAGGTGGCGCTGTACTGGAACTCCGCCGCGCCTTCCGTCACCGGCTTGGGCTCGAACGTCGGGTAGCCCGCGACGCGCAGGTTCTGCTGGCGCACCGCCTCCCCGAAGCTGCGCTGCATGGCGTCGCCCAGCACCTCCTGCCGCACCTGGGTGCCGTATTGCTGCGCGACCACCTTGAACGGCACCTTGCCCGGCCGGAAGCCGTGCAACCGCACCGTGCGCGAAAGGCGCTTCAGCCGATTCTCGACCTCGCTGTCGATATCGGCGGCCGGCAACGAAACACTCAACTTCCGCTCGAGCGCGCTCAATGTTTCCAAGTTGGCTTGCATTCTCTTGTTTTTGGGTTATTCCAGAAGCATGCGTCAGTAGCTGAACCGGCGGGACCGGCCCCACCGCACCACCTGCACCGGGTGGTGCGAAAGGAGGGACTCGAACCCCCACGCCTTGCGGCGCCAGAACCTAAATCTGGTGCGTCTACCAATTCCGCCACTTTCGCGACTTTCTGATTGTAATATAATCGCCTGCGCGCCGGAAGCTCCCAATGTGTCTCAAGTATGTCACGTAATTACATGACGTGAAAGAGATATTGCGTAGCAGCAAATGGGTATAGGCCACTACGAAAATTTCCCGGTCGCTTCCCGCCTTTTGCCCTCCCGTTTGCGCCCGCCGATAGCGCTGATCTACCGTTTCGCGCGAGAAGCCGACGACTTCGCGGACGAGGGCGATGCGCCGGGGCCCGTCAGGCTCGGCCAGCTGGAGCGCTTCCGCGACCAGCTGCGCAAGATCGAGCGCGGGCAGGCTCCGGACATCCCGTGGTTCTCCGAGCTCGCCTCGGCGATCCGGCAGCATGGCCTTCCGGTCGGCGCGTTTGCCGACCTGCTGTCGGCGTTCGCGCAGGATGTCACCAAGCAGCGCTACGCCGATGTCTCCGAGGTCCTCGACTATTGCCGCCGTTCCGCGAATCCCATAGGGCGCCTGCTGCTGAAACTGTTCCAGCGCGAAAGCGACCAGAATATCCGCTGGTCGGACCAGATCTGCTCGGCACTGCAGCTGGTGAACTTCTGGCAGGACGTCGCGATCGACTACGCCAAGAACCGCGTCTATCTGCCGCAGGACGAGATGAGGCGTCACGGCGTGACCGAGCTCCATATCGCGGAGCAGCGCTGCGACGATGCCTGGCGCGCGCTCATCCGCTTCCAGATCGGGCGCGCGCGGGGGATGCTGCAGTCGGGCGCGCCGCTCGGGCGCGCGCTCCCCGGGCGCCTCGGGCTCGAGATCCGCGCGACGGTCCAGGGCGGGCTGCGCATACTCGAGAAACTGGAGGGCGCGCAATGCGATATGTTCCATCACCGGCCTGTACTGAAGTGGCACGACTGGCCGGTGATTCTGGCGCGCGCCCTCTAGACCCGTGAATCGTGATTCGTGAATCGTGAATCGACTCCCACCACCCCGCCCGGTTGCCCGGGCACCCCTCCTCTGGCAGGAGGGGATGTCGTGAATCGACTCGCCCCCTCACCCATACCCTCTCCCCCGAATCGGGGGAGAGGGAAAAACATGCTCGAATCACGAATCACCAATCACGAATCACGCAGTCCGAGGCACCATCACTGATGGATCCGCACGAGTACTGCCGGCAAAAGGCCGCCCAAAGCGGCTCGAGCTTCTACTACAGCTTCCTGTTCCTGCCGGAGGAGCGGCGGCGCGCGATTACCGCGCTCTACGCGTTTTGCCGCGAGGTGGACGACGTAGTGGACGATTGCTCCGACGCCGCTACCGCCCGCGCGACGCTGGCCTGGTGGCGGCAGGAGCTTGCCGCGGCCTACCACGGCAGCCCCCAGCATCCGGTTGCGCGGGCGCTGGCGGACGTCGCTCCGCGCTACAACCTCGTGGAGGCGCGGCTGGCCGAGATCATCGACGGCATGGAGATGGACCTCGATTACAACCGCTATCCCGATTTCCCGACGCTCAGGCAGTACTGCCACCGCGTCGCCGGCGTCGTCGGCCTGCTGTCCGCGGAGATCTTCGGCTACCAGGACCGGCGGACGCTCGACTACGCCGCCAACCTGGGCCTCGCTTTCCAGCTCACCAACATCGTCCGCGATGTCGGCGAGGATGCGCGCCGCAATCGTATCTACCTGCCGCTAGACGAAATCCAGCGGCACGGGGTGTCCGCGGAAGAGATCGTGCACGCGCGCGAGACCGACGCCTTCCGCCGGCTGATGGAATTCCAGATCGAGCGCGCGCTCGACTACTACCGGGAAGCCTTTACCCTGCTGCCGGCAGCCGACCGCCGCGCGCAGCGCGCCGGCATCATCATGGCGGCGATTTACCGGACGCTGCTCGAGGAAATCCGGCGCGACGGCTGCCGTGTGCTCACGCGCCGCACTTCCCTGACCCCCGTCCGCAAGCTATGGATAGCCTGGTGGACGTGGGTCAGGGGATGAAGCGAGACATGATGAAGCGTGACATGGTGAAGCGAGACATGATGAAGCGAGACATGATGAAGCGAGACATGGAGATGCGCGGTTGGAACCCACTCATCACGGACGCTGTATCACGTCTCGCAGTATCACGTCCCGCAGTACCATGTCACGCAGTATCACGTCACGCCTTTCGATAGGGATAAGAATGGATCTCCAACTGAAAGGCAAGACCGCGCTCGTGACCGGCGCGAGCATGGGCATCGGCCGCGCGATCGCAAAAGGGTTCGCCGCGGAAGGCGTCAAGGTGTGCATCGCCGCGCGGCGCAAATCACTGCTGGAGGACTTGGCGCACGAGATCGCAGCCGCAGGCGGGTCGCGCCCTGCGGTCGTTGAGGTTGACATCATGCCCGAGGGCGCCCCATCACGACTCACCCGCGCCGCACTCGATGCCCTCGGGCATATCGACATCCTGGTGAATTCGGCCGGCGGCAGCAATCCGCCCCTCCCGATCGATGCGCCCGAGGAAAGATGGCAGGAAGCGATGACGCTCAATTTCACGCGACTGCGCCAGCTCACCCACGCCGTGCTGCCGGGCATGATCGGGCGGAAATGGGGCCGCGTGATCAACATCAGCGGCAAGTCCGAGCCGGAGCGCATGATCGCCGCGCACCCGGCCAAGGCCGCCATCCACGCCTGGGCCAAGGGCCTGTCGCGCGAGGTCGGCCGGCACGGCATCACCGTCAACTGCATCTCGCCCGGACGCATCATGAGCGAGCAGATCCGCCGGAAATACTCTCCGGAGTTCCGCGCGAAGCAGTCAGCCGAAGAAATCCCGATGGGGCGCTACGGCGAGCCCGAGGAACTTGCCGTGCTCGCCGTCTTCCTGGCCTCGCCGCTGGCCGGTTACATTACCGGGGCGGTTCTGCCGGTGGATGGCGGCCTCAGGCGTTACGCTTTTTAGGAAAGGCGTCCCAGATAAATCGTCCCAGATAATGCGTCCCAGATACTGCGTCCCAGATGGTGCGCTCTGTAAACCCCCTTGGGTTTTTGCGACGCTTCACCTGGGACGCTTCACCTCGGACGCCTCATCTGGGACGCTTTTTTTGGCCGTATAATTCGACAAGACCTCCCGGAGCTGTCGTATGCAGACGAAAATTCCATGCGTAATAATGCGCGGCGGAACGTCGCGCGGCCCGTTCTTCAGGCTGTCCGACCTGCCCGCCGACATCCCGACGCGGGACGCCGTGCTCCTCTCCGTGATGGGCTCGCCCCACCAGATCCAGGTGGACGGCATCGGCGGCTCGCACTCGGTAACGAGCAAGGTCGCGATGATCAGCAAGTCGAAGCACCCCGATGCCGACGTCGATTACCTGTTCGCGCAGGTGCAGATCCACGAGAGCATCGTGGACACCAAGCCCAACTGCGGCAACATGCTGGTGGCGGTCGGGCCGTTCGCGATCGAGGCGGGCCTGGTGCCGGCAAGGAACGGCGAGACACGGGTGCGCATCTTCAACGTCAATACGCAATCGCTGGTCGAGGCGATCGTCCAGACGCCCGGCGGCGAGGTCAACTACGAAGGTGACGCATCGATCGATGGGGTGCCGGGCACGGCGGCGCCCATCGGCATCAATTTCCAGAGCGCGATCGGCTCGGTCACCAGGAAAATGCTGCCCACCGGCAAGCCGCTCGACGTGATCGACGGTGTGGAAGTGAGCTGTGTGGACATCGCAATGCCCGTGGTCCTGATGCGCGCGGAAGCATTCGGCAAGACCGGCCATGAGACCGCCGTCGAGCTCGATGCGGACAAGGAAGCGGTCGCCCGCATGGAAGCAATCCGCCGCAAGGCGGGCGTACTGATGGGCATGGGCAACGTCTCGAAGTCGGTGGTGCCGAAGATGGCCCTGCTGTCGAAGCCGCGCAACGGCGGCGTCATCGCCTCGCGCTTCTTCGTGCCCGAGACCTGCCACAAGGCGCACCCGGTCACGGGCACCGTATGCATCGCCTCGGCTTGCGCCATACCTGGAACGGTGGCCTCGCACATCTCACCGCTGCCGAAGGCGCCCCAGGGAATGATCCGGATCGAGCACCCCCAGGGCCTGATCGTGCTCGATCTCGACGTCGACTTCACCGGTGGCAAGCAGGAATTGCGTCGCGCCGCGCTGATCCGCACGGCGCGCCGGATATTCGAAGGCAACGTCTGCGTGCCGGAGAAGGTCTGGGCGGGACACAAGCGCGCCGTGCAGCCTGTCACTGTTTAGAACCGGATTAATAGACAGGATTAACAGGATTCACAGGATTAGATCAAAGCCCGCAAGGCCGGTCTGGGTTTAATCTTGTTAATCTTGTAAATCCTGTCCATTAGCAGTTAACGGCTTTTGGCGGGGTTTCCTGTTAATCCTGTCCATTCCATGAACGTTGCCGTCATAGGGGGCGGCTATGCGGGCATGGCCGCGGCGGTAACGCTAGCCGAGCGCAAGGTCCCGGTCACGGTTTTCGAAGCGGCCAAGACCCTGGGTGGCCGGGCGCGCCGCGTCGAGCATCGCGACGTCGCGCTCGATAATGGCCTGCACATCCTGATCGGCGCCTATGATGAAACCCGGCGCCTGATGCGGCTCGTGGGCGCCGACCCCGAACGGCTGCTGTTGCGCCTGCCGCTCGCCTGGCAGGTCCATGGAAAATTCCGGCTCAAAACCGCCGCCCTTCCCGCCCCGCTCCATCTTCTCGCCGGCCTGCTTGCCGCGCGCGGCGCACCCTTGTCGGAGCGTCTCGCCGCGGCGCGCTTCATGCTGCGCATGCGCCGGCGCGGCTATGCGTTGCAGCAGGACGCGAGCGTCTCCTCGCTCCTGGAGCAGCATGGCCAGGGCGGCCGCATGACAAAACTGTTGTGGCGGCCGCTGTGCGTGTCCGCCCTCAATACGCCGCTCGAATCCGCCTCGGCGCAAGTGTTCCTCAACGTCCTGCGCGACAGCCTCGGCGCCACCCGCTCCGCGTCCGACCTGCTGCTGCCGCGCGTGGATCTTTCCCGGCTGTTCCCGGAGCCGGCCTCGAACTACATCGCGGCACGCGGCGGATCGGTCCTGGTGGGCCAGCGGGTCACTGCCGTCGACGCGAACGACAGCGGCTTTACGGTGCGTTGTCCCGGCGGCGAGCAGGGCTTCAGCCACGTCGTGTGCGCCATGCCGCCGTACCACGCGGGAGCGTTCCTGATCGGGATTTCGGCTCTCGCCGAGGTCGCGGAAGCGGTCGAACGCCTCGAATACCAGCCGATCCATTCCGTCTACCTGTGCTATCCCGCCGGGCACCGCCTGCCCGTGCCGATGCTCGGATTCGAGAGCGCGCTTCTGCAATGGGCCTTCGACCGCGGCGCCTTGTCGCAGCAGCGCGGCGTGATCGGGGCAGTGATCAGCGCGGAAGGCCCGCACCAGGATCTTCCGCAGGACGAGCTGGCCCGCCTCGTTCACCAGGAATTGCAGCAGCAGCTCGGCCTGCTGCCCGAGCCGCTGTGGCATCGCGTCATCGCCGAAAAACGCGCGACCTTCGCCTGCACGCCGGGCCTGAAGCGGCCGGAGGCGCGCACGCCCTTGCGCAATTTCTACCTCGCCGGCGACTACGTTGCGAGCGACTATCCCGGCACGATCGAATCGGCGGTGCGCAGCGGGGTGGCCGCTGCCCGCATGATTCTCGGAAAAGCGTGATTCGTGATTTGTGATTCGTGATTGGACTCCCACCACCCCGGCACTTCGTGCCACCCCTCCTCCGATAGGAGGGGAGTCTTCGGAATCGCGACTGAAAGTCTGCCGGGTCGAATCACGACTCACGAATCACGATTCACGCAGTTGAGGCGCCCGAGGCCGCGATGCCCTCTATAATGTCCGTGAAAATCGTATGAGCGAGAAAAAACAGCGCGAAGTGATGGAGTACGACGTTGTCATCGTCGGCGCGGGTCCTGCGGGACTGGCCGCGGCGATACGGCTGAAGCAGCTCGCCGCGGAGCAGCAGCACGAAGTCAGGGTGTGCGTGCTGGAGAAAGGCTCCGAGGTCGGCGCGCACATCCTGTCCGGCGCGGTGATGGACCCGCGCGCACTCAACGAGCTCATCCCGGACTGGAAGCAGCTGAACGCGCCGCTCAACGCGCCGGTGAGCGAAGATCGTTTCATTTTTCTCACCGAGAGCAGGGCCTGGCAGGTGCCGGGTTTCGTGCTCCCCGCCTGCTTCCGAAATCACGGCAATTACGTGGTGAGCCTCGGCAATGTGTGCCGCTGGCTCGCCAAGCAGGCCGAGGGGCTCGGCGTGGAGATCTTTCCCGGCTTCGCCGCCGCTCAAGTGCTGTTCGCGGGAGACGGCGCGGTGCACGGCGTAGCCACCGGCGACATGGGCATCGGGCGCGACGGCAAGCCTGCCGCCAATCACCAGCCCGGCATGGAACTGCTCGCGCGCTACGTCTTCTTCGCCGAGGGCTGCCGCGGCCATCTCGGGCGGCAGCTGGAGGCCCGGTTCTCGCTGCGCGCGAGCGCCGACGCGCAGGTGTACGGCATCGGGCTCAAGGAGCTGTGGGAGATCCGGCCCGAGAAACACCAGCAGGGGCTCGTCATCCACACCGCGGGCTGGCCGCTCGCCAATGACACCTACGGCGGATCGTTCTTCTACCACCTCGAGAACAACCAGGCCGCGATCGGCTTCGTGGTGGGGCTCGGCTACAGCAACCCCTACCTGAACCCGTACGAGGAATTCCAGCGCTACAAGACCCACCCCGCGATCCGCCCCTTCCTCGAAGGCGGCAAGCGCATCGCGTACGGGGCACGCGCCATTTCCGCGGGAGGTCTCCAGTCGCTGCCGAAGCTGGTCTTTCCCGGCGGCTGCCTGATCGGAGACGACGCCGGTTTCCTCAACGCCTCGCGCATCAAGGGAAGCCACGCCGCGATGAAGTCGGGCATGCTCGCCGCGGAGGCGGCGTTCCCCGCGCTGAAATCGGGACGCTCGCACGTCGAGCTCGCGGCCTACCCGGAAGCGTTCCGCGCGAGCTGGCTCTACGAGGAGTTGCACCGCGCGCGCAATTTCAAGCCCTGGATGAGCAAGGGGCTCCTGACCGGAACGTTGATGGTGGGCGTGGACCAGGTCGTGTTCGGCGGCCGGGCGCCGTGGACCCTGCACCACCGCCACGCCGATCACGAAACGCTGAAGACCCGCGCCGAGGCGCAGCCGATCGAGTATCCCAAGCCGGACGGCGTGGTGACCTTCGACCGCCTGTCCTCGGTGTTCGTGTCCAACACGAACCACGAGGAAAACCAGCCGTCGCACCTCACCCTCAAGGACGCCTCGGTTCCGATCACGATCAACCTGGAGCGCTACGACGCGCCGGAGCAGCGCTACTGCCCGGCCGGCGTCTACGAGATCGTGCGCGATGCCGAGGGAAACAACCCGCGGCTGCAGATCAACGCGCAGAACTGCGTCCACTGCAAGACCTGCGACATCAAGGACCCGACGCAGAACATCGTGTGGGTCGCGCCGGAAGGCGGCGGCGGGCCTAACTATCCCAACATGTAGTTAATCGAAGACCCGCGCGCAAAAGCAGCCGAGCGCATGGCAACGTCCCCGCCCAAAGACCAGAAGCCACAGGATCCGGGCACCATTCCGCCTTCCGCAGAGGCCGGCCAGGCGCTGTACCTGAGCCTGCTCAACGAGCAGCTGGTGGGATGGGACAACCCGCGCGCCATGCTGGAACAGGCCCTGCGGCAGGACCAGTTCATGCTGCTCGGCCAGAAGTTCCTCTCGCTCAAGCCCGGCGCGGCCTATCCGCTGGTCTACGAGGTGCTGCTGAGGATGAAGCGGGAGGAGACCAACCTGCTCCCGCCGGGCGGCTTCTTTCCCATCGCCGAGAGCCTCGGCATGATGGGCGAGATCGACCGCTGGGTCGTGCGCAACGTGATTGCATGGAGCGCAGCGCGCATGAAGAAAAATCCCAACGCCCCGCTGCCCCTGATGTGCGTCAACATTTCCGGCGAGACCTTCGACGACCGGTCGTTCGTGCCGTTCCTGCGCAACCAGCTGAACGAGTCCGGGCTGCCGCCCCGCGCCCTGTGCTTCGAGCTGAGCGAGGTCGATATCATCGAGTACCACAAGAAAGCGCGGGAGTTCATAGCGGCGGTCAAGCCGGGCTGCCGGATCACGCTCGACTCGTTTGGCAGCGTGAAAGCATCGTTTGCGCACCTCGAAGGGCTGGCGATCAACTTCATCAAGATCGACGGCGTGCTCACGCAGGGCATACTGCGCGACCCGGCCGCTCTCGCCAAGGTCCGGGCCATCAACACGGCCTGCCAGAAGATCGGGATCAGGACGATCGCCGAATTCGTCGAGACCCGGGAGATGCTCGACAAGCTGCGCGAGATGAGAGTGGACTACCTGCAGGGATTCGGCATCGCCCGCCCCGAGCCGCTCGACAAGATTTCATGAATGCTGCCACTGTGTCATGCTACCGCCGCGTTCATGCCCGAGGGGAGGACCCATGCGCACACTGAAACCCGCCGCGACCTGCCTGAGCCTTGCGGCAGCACTGCTGCTCGTACCCCGGCCGGCCGTCGCGCTGAAGCTGCTCACGGAGGAGAACCCGCCCCTCAATTACACCCAGAACAAGAAGCTGACCGGCATGGCAACCGAGGTGGTACAGGAGATGGGCAAGCGCGCCAGGATGAAGCTCGAGTTCGAGGTCATGCCCTGGAGCAAGGCCTACGAGAAGGCCCAGGCCGACAAGGAAACCTGCCTGTATTCCACCGCGCGGCTCGGGAACCGCGAGAATGCATTCAAGTGGGTCGGCCCGATCGCGGTGAACAAATGGGGCCTCTACGCCCTGGACGGCTTCAAGCCCAGGATCGCCACGCTCAAGGACGCGCGGCCGTACCGCATAGGCGGCGTGGAGCGCGACGCCAAGATCGAATTCCTCAGGCAGCAGGGCGTCACCAATATCGTCGAGGAAAGGGACAACAGGCGGAATCCCGCGAAGCTGACGCTCAATCGCAAGGAAGCCCGGAAGATCGATCTCTGGATCACCAGCGTCGCCGACGCGAAACGGGTGGCGGCGCAGGCGAAGGCGCCCGGCGTGAAGCTGGTGCTGCAGGTGCGCGAAGAGGACTCCTACCTCGCCTGCAGCCCGCGCACTTCGGCCGCCACGCTCAAGGCGTTGCAGGCCGCGGTGGACAGCATGCGGAAGGACGGCAGCTACGACAAGATCATCAAGTCGTGGGAGAACCGATAAATCGTGACACGATGCTGCGTGACGCGGTGATTCGTGACGCGGTGATTCGTGACACGGTGAAGCGGGGTTCTCTGCCGGTTTTCAGCTAGGCTCGCTGCGCCGCGTCACGCAGCATCGCGTCACGCCTCATTTCCAAGCCGTCGCCTTCTTGAACGCGGTATCCGGCGGTGGTCTCATCCAGTCGGGTTCTCGGCATACGGTTGAACTCCCGTCTGGGTCCTGGTGTGACGCATGTCACGGAAACGTGACGTGCCCCACTCGAGACCAGGCACCCTCCCGCGCTCTTTTCCCGCCACCGACAGCCGAGGGCTTCCCTTTTCCGGCATTAAATCAGCACCCTGCGCAGGGGGCTCTGCGGCGCATACCGCCGATCTGGCATAGGGCCCTGGGTGCCGTCGTAATTTGTTCACGCCGGCTGGCATGCACTTTGCCTCTTGTTATGGCAGGCAGGCGGGGGCCTGGCGCCGCCGAAGTGAAGAATGGCGCCTGCCCCGGCCCCAAATCCGTGAAGGACGGCTGACAGCTCATGACATACGCTGACATCAAGACCATGATGGCCTCGCTCGCGAAGGTCATCCGATGGTTCGTAACGAGCAAGCGCATGCTGCTGATCGTGTCGCCGTTCCTGGCGATCGTGGTGGTATTGGTCTGGCTTGCCATCGCCAGCATAGACATCCTGGCCGCGGGTCGCGCCTACGTGGAAGGCGAGAGCCTGTGGTCGAAGAGCCAGAAGGAAGCGGTGTTCCACCTGCTGCGCTTCGCCGAGACCCAGGCCGAGTCCGATTTCCGCAGCTACAAGAAGGCCATCACGATCCCGCTCGGGTATCGCACGGCGAGGGTCGAGCTTGAAAAGCCAAGCCCGGACTACGCCACCGTGCGGGCCGGGCTGCTCGAAGGCGGGACTCATGCCGACGACGTGCCCGGTGTCATCAGCCTGTACCGGCGGTTTCACAACGTGAGTTACATGGAGAAGGTGCTCGATATCTGGAGACTCGGCGACGAGTTCATAGCCAGGCTCGAGGCGGCGGCCGAAGAGCTCTATGCGTTCCACCGGTCCGGTCGGGTGGACTCTGCCGGACGCGATGCCATCCTGAACCGCATCATCAAGATCAACGACGAGCTCAAGCCCTGGCAGATCCAGTTCTCGAACACGCTGGGAGAGGCCACCCGCTGGATCCAGACGACGTTGCTGATCGTGGTCCTCACGGTCGCGGCAATCCTCATTCCGTTCGGCATTTTTCTCACGCAAAGCGTGGTCAGTCGCGTCGACCGGGCCGAGCGCGAGCTCAAGGAGCTCAAGCTGCGGCAGGAATACGCGGCGAAGCTCGCCTATCACGCAAGCCATGATCCGCTCACCAATCTGGTCAACCGGCTCGAGTTCGAGAACCGTCTCAAGCTGGCATTGCACACCGCCGCCACGCAGGAGCGGCAGCACATCGTGATGTATCTGGATCTCGACCAGTTCAAGATCGTCAACGACACCTGCGGGCATGCGGCCGGCGACCAGCTGCTGCAGCAGATAAGCATGCTGTTGAAGGAGCAGGTGCGCGAGGGCGACACCCTTGCCCGTCTGGGCGGCGACGAGTTCGGCGTGCTGCTTGAAAACTGCCCGATGCAGGACGCCATACGCATCGCCGACGAGCTGCGGCAGTGCGTCGCCGACTTCCGTTTCGTCACCGAAGGGGGAACGTTCAGCATCGGCGCCAGCATCGGCGTGGTCCACGTCTCGGACGGGATGCTCAACCTCACCGACGTGCTCAGCGCGGCCGACGCCTCCTGCTACATGGCGAAGGACAAGGGGCGCAATCGCGTCCAGTTCTATCGCCCGCACGACAGCGAGGTCTCCGTGCGCCGGGGCGAGATGGAGTGGGTGACCCGGCTGCAGCGAGCGCTGCAGCAGGAACGTTTCATGCTGTACACGCAGCAAATCATATCGATCGACGGCCAGGCCTCCCGGGGCGTGCACCAGGAGCTCCTGGTGAGGATGCTCGACGAGCACGGCGGCGTCATTCCCCCCATGGCGTTCATCCCGGCCGCCGAGCGCTACAGCATGATGTCGCTGATCGACCAGTGGGTCATCCAGAACGCGTTCGCCAAGATCAGCGCGCTCGGTCCCAACTGCGGAACCTTTGCCATCAACGTGTCGGGCACATCGATCGCGGACGAGCGCTTCCTGGAGTTCGTCCGGGATCAGTTCAGGCAGTACGTGATGCCGCCGCGGAGCATCTGTTTTGAGCTCACGGAAACGGCGGCGGTCGCCAACTTCGACAAGGCGGCGCGATTCTTCGGTGAAATGAAATCGCTCGGCTGCCTGTTTTCGCTGGACGATTTCGGAGCCGGAATGTCCTCATTCGGCTACCTCAGGCACCTGCCGGTGGACTTCATCAAGATCGATGGCAGCTTCGTCAAGGACATAGCGGACGACCCGGTCGACCTCGCGACGGTGCGGGCCATCAACGACGTGGGGCACGTGATGGGCAAGCAGACGATCGCCGAGTTCGTGGACGGGGAGCTGGGCCTGGCCGCGCTGCGCGAGATCGGCGTGAATCTCGCGCAAGGCAACTGGATCTCTCCCCCGACGCCGTTCATGACAAAAGTTTCCGAGGGGACGCGCCGGGTTCGCACCCGGACGCGTTCAATCCGTGAGCCGCAAGCAAAAGGCGCCTTCGCCGCAATCAACTCATAATTTCATAACCCGATGGAGCAGCTTATGAATACCAGCGCAGTACGAAAATTCTCCTCACCCCCGAGGTGGGTCGCATCGCTGTACGAATTCGTGGCCCCGCATTGGGATGGCCTGGTCAACGGCCCGTGGGCGGACTCGGTGTCATCGGCGCGCTTCAGCGTCGAGCAGATGCAGGGATGGATCCTCCAGCTCTACCCCTTCATCTACGACTTCCCGAAGTTCCTGGCCGAGGGCCTGATCAAGGTCGAGGACGACTTTTCCCGCACGTTCCTGATCGAGAACATCCGAACCGAGAAGGCACACGCCGAGCACTGGATATGGATGGGCGAGGGTTTCGGCCTGAACCGGCAGCAGATGCTCGACGCGGCCGAGGGCGCCACTCCGGTCCTGCGCGACGTCCAGTCGCTCACCGACTGGGTCTGGCGCGTGAACACCAAGGGATCCCTCGCGGAGGCCGTGGCCGCCACGAGCTTCGCCATCGAAGGCGTTGCGGGCGCTCTCGCGAGAAAGATCGCCGCGGGCTTCGAGTCGTACCGGGACCGACCCGGCGTCGACATGAACCCGAAGACGTACAAGTGGATACGCGAGCACTGCCACTACGACGACGAGCACCCGAAGTTCGCCCTCGAGATCGTCAAGCACTACGCCGTGACCGAGAGGATGCAGCGGCAGGTCATGAACGCGGCCAAGCGCAGCCTGGAGCTGCTCAATCTGGCGCTGCTGACTTCGACCCAGCTGTCGCCCGCGACGGCGGCAGAGGCGGAACCGCAATTGTGCGAGGTTGATTAGAACCGGTCTCAAGAATAGCCACAGAATCACACGGAATTACACGGACGAAAACCTGACCTGTCGACGGCCCGTGGTAGTTTGGGGAGTTTCTGGGTGGTTCCGTGTGTTCCGTGGCTGAAGTGGTTTTCGAGATAGCTTCTAGGCGCCAGGCGCCGGATCGAGTGGACGAGAACGCGGCTCGGCTTAGCCGCCGAGCATGGCCTTCTTGAGCGCGGCGTCGACCGGCTGTTCTCCCAGCCAGATCCTCAGCAGCGCCCGGTAGAAGTCCTCGCCGGCCACCGTGCCTTTCGCCTCGGAATTCACGACGATGCGCGTTCCCGCGCGGGGCAGGTAGTCAAGCAGGATCGCGTCGCCCTTCTTCGCGGACTTGATCGCGAAGAAGATCTTCTCCATCTGCCTCACCTGCGGCTCGAACTTCGCAACCTGGTCCGGGGAATGGTTGTCGGCCAGCCCGTCCTTGAGGGCCGTGAACAGCTGCTCGGCGGTCAGATCGCGCAACACGTGCATGGCAACCCGCTTCGGCCCGGCGTCGGCCAGCACGGCATCCACGCTGCCCGCCTTCCTCTGGAGGTAGAGCGCTCCGACGTAGACCTTGAAAAAAAAGCGCGTGCGCACGCCGGCCCCGTTCAGCACTACCTCGGGACCGCCCTCCTCCAGCCGCGCTTTGTCGTCGAGCTTCACGCCTTCAATTTCCGCTCCAAGGGCGGAAATTGGAACGGCCGTGCCAAGCACGGCCGACAGCCACATTCCTGCAACCAACACTATGCGGAATGAACTCACATCCCTACCCTTCACGGCTGAGATTGCGTGATCTCCCGCCACCCCGCCCGGCCCACGCCCCGACGGCGCGGCTGAATTTCATGAGAATTCCCCCGTTCAGTTTTTGAAGCGCTCAAAGCGCTTCAAAAACTCCGGCGGCGCCCATGCCGGTGCCGATGCACATGGTCACCATGCCGTACTTCATGCGGTGCCGGCGCATGCCGTGCATCAGGGTCGCGACGCGGATCGCGCCGGTGGCGCCGAGCGGATGCCCGAGCGCGATCGCTCCGCCGAGCGGATTGACCCGCCTGCGGTCGAGCCCGAGGTCCTGGATCACTGCCAGGGATTGCGCGGCAAACGCCTCGTTCAGCTCGATCCACTCGATCTCGTCCTGCTTGAGCCCGACCCCCTTGAGCACCTTCGGGATCGCCTTCACCGGCCCGATGCCCATGATCTCCGGCGGCACCCCCGCCACCGAGTAGCCCACGAAGCGGCCGAGCGGCCGCAGGTTGCTGCGGGTGAGCGCCGCCTCGCTCATCAGAACTACCGCTCCCGCTCCGTCGGACATCTGCGAGCTGTTGCCGGCGGTGATGCTCCCCTTGGCGGCGAACGCGGGCTTGAGCTTCGCCAGCGCCTCGGGTGAGGTGTCGCGGCGCGGCCCCTCGTCCTGGCCGGCGTCGCGCGCCTTGATCTGCACTTCGCGCGTCGCCAGGTCGGGAAACCGCTCGCTGACCGGGTACGGCGTTATTTCGTCCTTGAACTCTCCGCTGTCGATTGCGCGGACAGCCCGGCGGTGGCTTTCCGCCGCGAACAAGTCCTGCTCTTCGCGGCTGATCTTCCACTGCGCCGCCACCTTTTCGGCGGTGATGCCCATGCCGTAGCCGATCGCGATGTTCTCGTTCTTCTCGAATATCGCCGGGCTGAAGGACGGCTTGTTGCCGCCCATCGGCACCATGCTCATGCTCTCGGTCCCCGCCGCGACCATGACGTCGGCTTCGCCCAGCCGGATGCGGTCGGCGGCGAGCGCCACCGCCTGCACCCCCGAGGAGCAGAAGCGATTGATGGTCATGCCCGACACGGTATTGGGAAAACCCGCCAGCAGCAGCCCGATGCGCGCCACGTTCATCCCCTGCTCCGCCTCGGGCATCGCGCAGCCGACGATCACGTCCTCCACCGCGCCGGGCTCGAGGCCGGGGCACCTGGCGAGCGCCGACTTCAGCGCGTGGGCGAGCAGGTCGTCCGGGCGCACGTTCCTGAACATGCCGCGCGGGGCCTTGCCGACGGCAGTTCGAACGGCGGCGACTATGTATGCGTCCTGAACTTGTTTGGCCATCGGTCACCTCCGGTGACGACGTTTAATGGACAGGATTTACAGGATTTTTCAGGATTTACAGGATTAAACCCGAACACCAAGAAATGGTTTTGCCCTAATCCTGTTAATCCTGTTAATCCTGTCTATTCGTGTTTAGTTCCTGAGGGGCTTTCCAGTCTTGAGCGTGTGCTCAATCCTGGCCTGCGTCTTTTCCGTGGCGATCAATTCCATGAAGTGCTTGCGCTCGAGGTCGAGGAACCACTGCTCGTCCACCAGGCTGCCGCCTTCGACCTCGCCGCCGCACATGACGATGGCGATCTTGTGGCCGATCAGGTAGTCGTGCTCGGAGATATGGCCGCCGGCGAGCAGGTTCTCCATGAACGCGCGGATGGTCGCGATCGCGCTGCGGCCCGCGACCGGGATGGCGACTTGCCTGAGCGGCGGCCGGTAGCCGGCGGCGGCAAGCGCGCGCAGCTCCGCCTTGGCGATTTCGAGCAGCTCGAAGCGGTTCATCACGATGCGGTCGGTGGGGCGCAGGTAGCCGAGCTCGCGCGCCTGCTCGGCGCTGCGGCCCACTTCCGCCATCGCCACCGCCTTGAAGTACTTCTGCAGGAACGGCGACATCTCGCCGCCCTTGGCGTCGGCCGCCGCGCGCATTGCCAGTTCCTTGCAGCCGCCGCCCGCGGGCAGCAACCCGACGCCCGCTTCCACCAGGCCGATGTAGCTCTCGAGCGTCGCGACCGCGCGGTCGGAGTGCATGATGAACTCGCAGCCGCCGCCGAGCGCCAGGCCGTCGACCGCCGCGACGGTCGGCACCATGGAGAACTTGAGGGCCTGCGTCGTCTCCTGGAACTGCTCGACCAGCTTTTCCACCTCCGCGAGCTTGCCCGCCATCAGCTGGTCGGCGACCCCGATCTGCCGCGCCGCCTTGAGCGCGAGCGACTCCGCCTCGCGCTTCACCTGCCTGAACAGCCTGCCCAGCGCCGAAGGCTTCGACGGCCGGGCCCCGCCCGCCGGGGTCTTCTTGAGGTTCGCCCCCACCGAGAACGGCGGCTCGGTCTGCCAGATGACGAGGCCCATGAACTTGCGCTCCGCCTCGTCCAGCGCCTGCTGCACGCCGTCGAGCACGTCGTCGCCGATGGCGTGCATGCGGCTCTTGAAGCTGACGATCGCGATGTCGTCGCCGGTGTGCCAGCAGCGCACGCCGTCGGTCTCGAAGATCGTCTCGCCGTACTTGACCGACTCGCCCAGCACGCGGTCGGGGAAAGGCTGCCGCCGGTAAAACGGCAAAGTGGAGCGCGGCCTGTAGGTACTGGACGCCGGGGAAAAAGAACCCTGCGCGCCGTGCACGCCCGTGCGCCCTCCATCCGCAACCCAGGCCGGCAGCGGCGCGCTGGCCATGGCCTTGCCCGCGGCGATGTCATCCGCGATCCACTTCGCGACCGCCTGCCACCCGGCGGCCTGCCAGATCTCGAACGGCCCCTGGTTCCAGCCGAAGCCCCAGCGTATCGCCAGGTCGAGGTCGCGGGCGTTGTCGGCGATCTCGGCCAGCGTCGACGCACAGTAGTGGAAGGCGTCGCGATGGATGGACCAGAGGAACTGCGCCTGCGGATGGCTGGAATCGTGCAGCTGCTGGAAGCGCGCCGCGACGTCCCTGTTCTTGAGTATCTCGACGACCCCCTCGTCCGCCTTGCCGTCCGACAGCTGGTACTTCTGCGTCTTGAGGTCGAGCACATGGATGTCGTTGCCGATCTTCTGGTACACGCCGCGGCGGGTCTTCTGTCCCAGCGCGCCCTGCTCGATCAACTGCTTGAGCCAGCCCGGCACCTCGTAATAGCGGTGCCAGGGGTCCTTGGGCAGCGTCTCCTTCATGGTGTTGACGACGTGGGCGAAGGTGTCGAGCCCCACGACGTCGGCAGTGCGGAAGGTCGCGCTGCGCGGGCGCCCGATGAGCGTGCCGGTCAGCGCGTCCACCACGTCGAAGCCGATGCCGAGGCGCTGCGCGTGGTGCACCGTGGCGAGCATCGAGAACACGCCCACCCGGTTGGCGATGAAGTTGGGCGTGTCCTTCGCCCGGATCACGCCCTTGCCGAGCGCGGTGACGAGGAAATTCTCGAGATCGTCGAGCATCACGGCGTCCGTGTCGCGCGCCGGGATCAGCTCGACCAGGTGCATGTAGCGCGGCGGATTGAAGAAGTGCACGCCACAGAAGCGCCGGCGCTGTCCCTCGGGAAACGCCTGCGCGAGCTGGTTGATCGAAAGCCCGGAGGTGTTGCTCGCGAAGATGGCGTGCTCGGCCAGGTGCGGCGCGACCTTGCGATAGAGGTCGGCTTTCCAGTCCATGCGCTCGGAGATCGCCTCGATCACGAGGTCGCACTCCTTGAGCTGCTCGAGATGCTGCTGGTAGTTGGCGGGCTGGATGAGGCTCGCGCGCGCCTGCGTTGCCAGCGGGCTTGGCTCGAGCTTCCTCAGGCCCTCGACTGCCTTCAGCACGTTGCCGTTGGGGTCGCCTTCCTTCGCGGGCAGCTCGTAGAGCACCGCGGAGACGTTGGCGTTGACCAGGTGGGCCGCGATCTGCGCGCCCATCACGCCGGCGCCGAGCACCGCGGCCTTGCGAACCAGGAAGGGGGAAACGGCAGCCATGGATAGCCCCGTTGGGAGCGACGATTCTAGCACGCAGCCCGCGGCACAGAACAAAAAAGCCGGGCGGTGCCGCCCGGCTTTTCGACAGTCTGCAGCGTCTAGAATGAATAGCTGATCTGCGCGCTCAGGATATCGACGTGCCCTTCATAAGTGCCGACAACATCGCCTCTGGGCGGGTTGGGCGGGGGTTCAGCGTTGCGCATCTGATTAATCCGTGCGTCACTGATAAACAAGTGGGCGTAACCGAAGTCGAGCGTTGCCTGCTTCGACATCCGGTACTTGCCGCCGAATGCAAGCCACTTGCGGTCGTTGTCGGGGAGCGTCACGGTGCGGAACTGGTCCTCCACCGGGCTCTTGTCGTAGGCGACACCGAATTTCCACGTGAAGTCACTCCGCCACTTCCAGTTCGCGCCAATCCCAACCCGATAGGTATCCTTGAACTGAAAATTGAAAGTGTCCGCTGTCTGACCCGCAGGAAACAGCGTACCCGAGGTCGCGATCAGCGGCAGTGATTTGATCTTGCTCCAATTGGTGAAAGTCGCATCAGCCAGGATTTCCCACTGGGGATTGAACTGGTGCGCCAGCGCGACCGACCACGTATCGGGCAGCTCGACGTCCAGTTTCACATTGTTGCTGCCGACGCTCGCGCCACCGAGCGTTACATTCAAGGTACCTGTCAACTCGTAGTCCATGGACGAACGATAGCTCAGTCCAACCCGCGTACTGGGGCTGAGGTTGAACATCACTCCGAGATTGAATCCGAATGCATCGTCGTCGATATCCACATTAGCCTGTCCCTCGGTAGCTGGTCCAAGGACCGTTGCGCGTTTGATCTTCACGTCGCCTTTTTGATAGCTGATTCCGGCGCCGATCGACACCGTGTCGTTGATCTTGTAGGCGATGCTCGGATTGATGTCGAGGGTCTTGACTTCCGCGAGCTGTCCCTGGAAGCGTCCGATCCAGTCCTGG
>JBIOVQ010000057.1:0-20663 GCA_044867805.1 Burkholderiales bacterium
TCAACGAAAACGAAATGGCGCGCATGGTGCGCAAGGCGGTGGAAGGCTATTTCCGCGACCTGGACGGGGAGAAACCCTGCGCCGTCTATGACATGGTCATCCACTGCGTGGAGAAGCCGCTGCTCGAAAGCGTGCTTCACCGGGTGCGTGGCAACCAGTCGCACGCCGCCGCGATGCTCGGCATCAACCGCAACACCCTGCGCAAGAAGATGAAGGTGCACGGCATCAAGTTCTGACGGCGCCGACCGCGAGCGGCGAGCGGCGAGCGGGTAAAATAGCGGTTTGCGGCAGCGGTCGCTCGCCGCTCGCCACTTACCGCCCACCGCGCGATGGCTGTCATCAGGCAGGCCCTGCTCAGCGTCTCGGACAAGACCGGGATCGTCGATTTTGCACGCGGGCTCGCGGCACTGGGCGCCCGCCTGATTTCCACCGGCGGCACCGCCAGGCTCCTCCAGGAGTCCGGCGTGCGCGTGACCGAGGTCGCCGATTACACCGGCTTCCCCGAGATGCTCGATGGCCGGGTGAAGACCCTGCATCCCAAGGTGCACGCGGGTATCCTCGCCCGCCGCGACGTGCCCGCCCACATGGCCGCGCTCGACCAGGCCGGCATCGGGACCATCGACCTGGTGGCGATCAACCTCTACCCGTTCGGCGCGACCGTGGCGCGGCCCGGATGCGCGCTGCCCGAGGCGATCGAGAATATCGATATCGGCGGCCCGGCGCTGATCCGCAGCGCGGCGAAGAACCACGACCATGTGGCGGTGCTGACGGACCCCGCGGATTACCAGCCGGTGCTGAAGGAGCTGAACGCCGCCGGGGGCGCGCTGGGGGCCGAAACGCGCTTCCATCTCGCGCAAAAGGCGTTTTCCCACACGGCTCGCTACGACGGAGCGATCAGCAATTACCTCGCCTCCACCGACGCCGCCGGCGGCCGCGCGCGCTTTCCCGGGCGGCTCACCCTGCAGTTCGAGCGGGCCCAGCCCCTGCGTTACGGGGAGAATCCCCACCAGGAAGCAGCGTTCTATCGCGACCTGGAACCCGCGGCGGGCAGCCTCGGGGCCTACCGCCAACTGCAGGGCAAGGAGCTGTCCTATAACAATATCGCCGACGCGGATGCGGCGTGGGAGTGCGTCAAGGGCCTCGAACAGCCGGCGTGCGTGATCGTCAAGCATGCCAATCCGTGCGGGGCGGCGCTGGGCGGCAGCCTGGTCGAGGCCTATCGCAAGGCACATGCCACCGATCCGACCTCGGCGTTCGGCGGCATCATCGCCTTCAACCGCGAGCTCGATGCCGCCTGCGCGCAGGCAGTGACCACGCAGTTTGCCGAAGTGATCATTGCGCCGCAGGTGGCTCCCGGCGCGGCGCGGGTGCTGGCGGAGAAGGCGAACCTGCGCGTGCTTGCGGTGCCGGCCGGCAGCGGCGTCAACGACTACGACTTCAAGCGCGTCGGGGGCGGCCTGCTGGTGCAGACGCCTGACGCCGCCAACACCGGCGCGGGAGAGCTGAAGGTGGTCACGCGCAAACGGCCGAGCGCAGCGCAGCTCGGTGATCTGGTCTTTGCCTGGCGCATCGCCCGGTTCGTGAAATCGAACGCCATCGTGTTCTGCGCCGGTGGGCAGACCCTGGGCGTGGGCGCGGGGCAGATGAGCCGCGTCGATTCGGCGCGTATCGCCGCGCTCAAGGCGCAGGATGCCGGGCTATCGGTGAAGGGGTCGGTGGTTGCGTCCGATGCCTTCTTCCCGTTTCGCGACGGCGTGGACGTGGTCGCCCGGGCGGGGGCGGCCGCGATCATCCAGCCGGGCGGGAGCGTGCGCGACGAGGAAGTGGTTGCCGCAGCCGACGAGCACGGCATCGCGATGGTCTTTACCGGCATCCGGCACTTCCGGCACTGACGTGCCCGAAGTGCAGTGAACAGTGAACAGTGAGCAGTGAACAGTGAGCAGTAAAATCCTCCCGCGGCGGTGCTTTGCGCTCTGCGGCTCACCGCTCACCGTTCACTGCTCACGGTTCCCATGAAACTCCTGGTGATCGGCTCCGGCGGGCGCGAGCACGCGCTGGCGTGGAAGCTCGCGCGTTCGCCGCGCATCTCGCGCGTGCTCGTCGCGCCCGGAAATGCCGGCACGGCGCGCGAGGACGGCCTCGGCAACGTGGCGGCGACGTCCATCCCCGAGCTGATCGAGGTCGCGCGCAAGGAAGCCGTCGGCTTCACGGTGGTCGGGCCGGAAGCCCCGCTGGCGGATGGCGTCGTGGACGCATTTCGCGCGGAGGGGCTCGGCATCTTCGGACCGACGCAGGCGGCCGCGCGGCTGGAGAGCTCGAAGGAATTCGCGAAGGCCTTCATGCAGCGCCACGGCATACCCACGGCGGCCCATGCCGCGTTCAGCGAAGCCGCCCCCGCGCACGCCTACGTGGAGCGGCGCGGCGCGCCCATCGTCATCAAGGCGGACGGGCTCGCCGCGGGCAAGGGCGTGGTGGTGGCGATGGCGGCAGCCGAGGCGCACGCCGCGGTCGACGACATGCTGAGCGGGAAGAAAGTGGGCGCGGCGGGCGGCCGCATCGTGATCGAGGATTACCTTGAAGGCGAGGAAGCGAGCTTCATCGTGCTCGCCGACGGCCAGCATGCATTGCCGCTCGCGACCAGCCAGGACCACAAGCGGCTGCTGGACGGCGACCGCGGCCCCAACACGGGCGGCATGGGCGCCTACTCCCCGGCTCCGGTGGTGACCCCGGCCATCCACGCCCGGGTGATGCGCGAAGTCATCCAGCCGGCGCTCGCCGGGATGGCGAAGGACGGCACGCCCTATGCCGGATTTCTCTACGCCGGGCTGATGATCGGGCGCGACGGGCAGGTCAGGGTGCTGGAATTCAATTGCCGCCTGGGCGACCCCGAGACGCAGCCGATCCTGCTGCGGTTGAAGAGCGATCTCGTGCCGCTGATCGAGCACGCGCTGGCCGGCACGCTCGACCGCGCCCAGGCCGATTGGGACACGCGGGTCGCGCTGGGGGTGGTGCTGGCCGCGCACGGCTACCCGGAGGCGCCGCGTAAGGGCGACGCGATCCAGGGCCTGGCGGCGCCGGAGGACGACTGCCGCGTCTTTCACGCCGGCACGGCGCTGAACGGCAAGGACATCGTCACCAGCGGCGGGCGCGTGCTCTGCGTCACCGCCCTCGGCGGGACCGTGCGCGCCGCCCGGCGCCGCGCCTACGAGACCGCGGAGCGCATCCGCTTCGAGGGCATGCAGTTCCGGCGGGACATCGGGGGCCGGGCGGTTGACCGCGGCCGGAGATAGCGCGAAGTCACGCGGGGAGGTAGGGAACGAGGGGATGCTCCCCTCGTGCACCCCTACTTCAGACTTCAACGAGCAGATATCGTGCACCCCTACTTCAGGGGCCGCCTCCAACTGCGGTAAGCTTTCAACCATGAGCGCTACCTACGACCGGACACGCCAGGACCTGGGCAACATCGTGCTGCTGGAGCACGTGAACGTCACCATACCCGACCAGCGCCTGGCCACCATCTTCTACCTGATCGGCCTGGGCCTGACCCGCGATCCGTACCTCATGGCCGGGATCGACAACATGTGGGTGAACGTGGGTCGCAACCAGTTTCACCTGCCGTCGCGGGGCACCCAGGTGTTACGCGGCCACGTGGGGATCATCATGCCCGACCTCGCCGCGCTCAAGCGCCGGCTGCAGAAAGTCGCGCCCCTGCTCACCGAAACGCGTTTTTCCTGGGAAGAGCGCGACGGCGTCGTCGAAGCGACGTGTCCGTGGGGCAACCGCTATCGCTGTCACGCGCCCGCTCCCGAATTCGGCTCCACCGAGCTTGCCATCGCCTACGTGGAATTCGGCGTGCCGCCCGGAGCCGCCGCCGGGATCGCCCGCTTCTACGAGCAGATTCTGAGCGCGCATGCGGAGCTCGCGGACGGAGCTGAGGCGATGGCCGTTGTCTCTACCGGCGCGACGCAGCGGCTGCGGTTCCGCGAGACCTCGCGCCCCCTCCCGCAGTACGACGGGCACCACGTCCAGATCTACGTGCGCGACTTCTCCGGGCCGCACCGGCTGCTGCATGAGCGCGGCCTCGTCACGGAGGAGAGCGACGAATATCAGTACCGCTTCCGGGACCTGGTCGATCCTGCCGACGGAAGACCGCTGTTCACGATCGAGCATGAGGTCAGAAGCCTGACCCATCCGCTGTACGCGCGCCCCTTGGTGAACCGCAATCCGGAGCAAAGCAACCGCAATTACGTGCGCGGCCACGACGCGTTCCGCGGCACGTACTGACACACATAGGAGGCCATCCATGCAGTCCGTATGGGGGACAGTCCGTCGGTTGCTGCCGCTCGCGGCGTTATTCCTCGCCTGCCCGACGCCCGCGCAGGACGCGTTCCCGGGCAAGAAGCCGATCGAATTCGTCGTCCTGTTCCCGGCCGGCACTTCGGCGGACGTGACCGCGCGCGTGCTGGCGGAGGGCATGGGCAAGCAGCTCGGCACCAACGTGGTGGTCGTGAACCGCCCCGGCGGCGGGGGGGCGGTGGGCTATAAGTACGCCGCGGCGCAAGCGCCCGACGGCTACCACCTGGTATGGAACTCGAATTCGATCTCGACCACCTACCATACCGGCGTGCTGTCCTTCGACTACAAGGCTTTCGCGCCCGTGGCGCGGGTGCAGCTCGAGACGCCGCTGCTGTTCGTGAGAGGCGAAGCGCCGTGGCGGAGCCTGCGCGACGTCGTGCAACACGCCAAGGCCAACCCGGGCAGGCTGACCATCGGCAACTCGGGCACCGGCAGCCATACCCATTTTTCGTCGGTGTGGCTGTTCCAGGCGGCCGGCGCGCAGGTGACGGACGTGCCCTTCAATGCGGCCCAGGTGGTTCCCAGCCTGCTCGGCGGGCATGTCGACGGCGTGGTGCAGCTCCCCGGGGCGCTCGCGGGCCATGTGAAAGCGGGGACGGTGCGCGCGCTGGTCGCGCTCTCCGCGGCGCGCGATCGGGCTTTCCCCGACGTTCCGACCGCCCGGGAGCAGGGAGTGAATGCGGCGGCGGAGCTGTGGCGCGGCGTCGCGGCGCCCAGGGGCACGCCGCCGCGCATCGTGGCGCGGCTGGAGGAGGCCATCCGCAGGACAGTGGCGAGCCCGGAATTTGCCAGCGCGGCCGACAAGCTCCTGGTCGCGCCGGCATTCGTGCCGGCGGCCGAATTCGGCAAGCTGATCGCGCAGGAGGACGTCGAGATCGCGCGGTCGATCGCGGCGCTGGGCCTGAAGCCGGCGGCGAAGTGATCCGTTGGACGTCGCCCCTGTCAGGCAGTTTCTGCTCGGCCTGCAGCAGACGATCGTCGATCGCCTGAACGCGGCCGACGGCGGGGCGTTCCGGCGCGACGAGTGGGCGCGTCCGGAAGGCGGCGGCGGCATCGCGCAGATCCTGGAAGGCGGCGCGCTGTGGGAGCGCGCCGGCGTGAATTTCTCGCACGTCACCGGCGCCAGCCTGCCGCCGTCGGCCAGCGCCGGCCGGCCTGAGCTCGCCGGGCGCGCGTTCCAGGCGATGGGCGTCTCGGTCGTGGTCCACCCGCGCAACCCCTACGTCCCCACCGTGCACATGAACGTGCGCTGTTTCGTCGCCGACAAGCCCGGCGCCGCGCCGGCCTGGTGGTTCGGCGGCGGCATGGACCTCACGCCCTGCTACCCCTTTGCCGAAGACGCGCGGCACTTCCACCGCGCCTGCCGCGAGGCGCTCGCTCCATACGGCGCCGAGCGCTACCCGCGCTACAAGAAATGGTGCGACGAGTACTTCTATCTCAGGCACCGCGGCGAGCCGCGCGGCGTGGGCGGCGTGTTCTTCGACGATCTCAACCAGCCCGATTTCGAATCGTGCTTCGCGCTGACGCGCGCGGTCGGCGGACAACTCCTTGCCGCCTATCTTCCCATCGTGGAGCGCCGCAGGAACCTGCCCTACGGCGAGCGCGAGCGCGCGTTCCAGGCCTATCGCCGCGGCCGCTACGTCGAGTTCAACCTGGTGTACGACCGCGGCACGCTGTTCGGGCTGCAATCCGGCGGCCGCACCGAGGCGATCCTGATGTCGCTGCCGCCGCGGGTCGAGTGGCGCTACGACTGGAGGCCCGAGCCGGGCAGCCCCGAAGAGAGGCTGTACACGGAGTTCCTGGTTCCGAAGGACTGGGCCGATTGACGATAATGTTAAATGTTGAATGCTGAATGTTAAATTGCTCGCGGCTCAACACTCAAAATTCAACATTCAAAATTCAACATTCGGCGCCGGTCGGCGCCGCTAGAACCAGCTTTTCAGCGATTTCACGCCGTCCAGGATCTTCTGGCTGACGGCCGCCGTGGCCGGGACGGCGACCTGGTGCTGGCGGGCGAGATGCGGGTTCTGCTTGAACGACTGATAGCGGGTGAGCGCCGCCTGCGTGTGCTGGCGCAACAGGTCGTTGTTCACGGGCTTGTTGATGAAGCGGAACACCTGCGCCTGGTTGATGAGCTCGATGACCAGCTCCGAGTCGGCGGCCTCGGCCAGCACGATGACGAGAATTTCGGGGCGCAACTGCTTGATCAGCTTGAACGCGGTGAGAGTGTCCTCGCCCTGTTTCGCGATGTCGGCGACGATGACGGCGGTCTCGCGGGCCTGGAGCTGCGCGAGCCCATCGTCCAGGTTGGGCGAGTGGTGGACGGGGCAGGCGCCGCCGACGAGGCGCGTGACCAAGCGGAAAGTCTCGCCCGACGGCTCGATGACCAGCACGGCTGCCTCCATCCGGTCGGGCACGATCGGCGGCGTCGCGGCGGTCTCCGCCAGCTCGAGGGCGATCGTGACCGCTTCCCCGATGGTTTTCTGGATTTCCTCGTTGTCCCACGGCTTGGAGACGAACCGGTAGACCTCGCCTTCGTTGAGCGAGCCCACGATCGCCGCGAGGTCCGAGTAGCCGGTGAGCAGCATGCGCACCGTCTGCGGGGAGGCGATCTTCACCTGGCGCAGCAGCTCCACGCCGGTCATCTCGGGCATGCGCTGGTCGCTCACCACGACGTGGGGACGGAACTTGGTGACGATATCCATGGCCTCGCGGCCGTTGGTCGCGGTGAGCACCCGGTAGTTGTGCCGGAAGATCGACCGCAGCGCCGTCAGGATGCGCTCCTCGTCGTCCACGAACAGGATGCGCGCCCGCTTGCCGATGGAGGTTTCCGTCGCCACGTCCGCGGCCGGCGCGGCCCGGCTCTGCGTCGCGGGCTGGGTCGGCGAGTCCTCCCCCTTTCCCTTTTCCAGCTGCATTCCGGCCAGCATGCGCGCGGCCTGCACCAGGTTGGGATCGATGCGGTCGGTGGGGGCGTCGTCGCTCACGGCAGCGGGCTCGCGCGCGGCCTGCCGCAGGCTCGCCTCGACGCCCTTCACGAACGCGTCGGCGAACTCCTTGGCGGTCTGGAAGCGGTCCTCCCGTTTCTTGGCCAGCGCCTTCTGCACCGCCCAATCGAGCTGCACCGATATGTTCGGGTTGAATTCGGAGGGGTTCTGCGGGCGCTCGTTCAGCGCCTGGCGCATCACTTCGGCGTTGTTGCCGGTGAACGGGCGCCGCCCGGTGAGCAGCTCGTAGGCGATGATGCCGACGGAGTAGATGTCGCCGCGCGCGTCGATCTCGGTGCCGAGAAACTGCTCGGGCGACATGTAGCCGGGAGAGCCCATGATCTCGCCGACCTGGGTGAGCGTGGACGAGTCGATGCGCGCGATGCCGAAATCGGTGAGCTTGAGGCGCCCGTCCTCGTTGATCAGGATGTTGGACGGCTTGATGTCGCGGTGGATCACGCCGAGCCCGTGCGCGTAGCCGAGCCCTTCGAGCAACTGCCGGACGGCCTCGCCGATTTCCTTCAACCCGAAGCGCGCATCGCCCTGCAAGTGATGGAACAGCGACTGGCCGTTGACGATTTCCATCACGATATAGGCGATTTCCGTGTCCTCGCCGTAGTCGTAGATGGCGCAGATGCGCGGGTGGTTGAGCCGGCCCACGGCCTGGGCCTCGTGGCGGAAGCGCGTGAGCGCGTACTGGAGGTCGGCCGGGTCGAGCGCCGACTTGGTGATGGTCTTGATCGCCACCGGCCGCTTGATCGCTGGGTCGAAGGCGCGGTAGACGACGCCCATGCCGCCCTGGCCGAGGACGCCGTGCACCTGGTACTTCCCGATGGTGGCGGGTTCTTTCATGTTATGGACCGGGAGAACACGGCCCTGAGCGCTAGGCCGCGCCTGCCGCGGCCTCGGGCGGCGTCAAAGGTAGCACCACGCTGAACCGGGTGCCAACCCCGACCGTGGAACCCACGCGGATGCGGCCGCCGTGCTGCTCGATGATCTTGTAGGCGATCGAGAGCCCCAGGCCCGTCCCCTTGCCGACGTCCTTGGTGGTGAAGAAGGGGTCGAAGATCTTGGGCAGGATCTCCGGCGGTATGCCCTTGCCGTTGTCCTCCACTTCCACCGCCACGTGGCCCTCGTCCTCGCGCCGGGTGGTGACCACGATCACCCCCCTGCCGGGCTCGGTCGCCTGGGCGGCGTTGTTGATCAGGTTCAGGAACACCTGGTTGACCTGGGAGGGCGAGCAGCTGATGAGCGGGATGTCGCCGAAATTCTTCTTGACCGTGCGGTCCTTCAGTTCATGCCGCGCGAGCAGCAGCGTGCTCTCGAGCCCCTCGTTGAGATTGCAGCTTGCCACCTTGCTGCGGTCGAGGCGCGAGAAGTTCTTGAGATTGACCACCAGCTCGGTCATCTGGCCGATGCCGTAAAGCCCGTCCTTCACCAGTTGCTGCATCTCCTCGATCAGGTGCCGCTGCCGGAACTGCGCGACCAGGCGCTCGGTCACGCCGAACTGCTGGGCGAGGTCCTCCGGATTCGCGGTGCCGGCGCGCAGCACCTCGAGCAGCCGGTCGATCTCGTTCACCAGCCGCGCCAGATCGGGCAGCTTTCCCGTCACCGAGCCGAGGCTGTTCTTGACGTAGGCGAGCGGCGTATTGATCTCGTGCACCACGCCCGCCACCATCTGCCCGAGGGAGGACATTTTCTCCGACTGAATCAGCTGCGCCTCCGATGCCTTGAGCTGCTTGAGCGCTTCGGAGAGTTCCCGGGTGCGCTCCGCCACGCGCTGCTCCAGGCCTTCGTTCGCGCTTTTCAACGCGGCGTTGGCGGCGTTGAGCAGGCGATAGCTCGCCGCCAGGCGGGTCGCCAGATAGCCGAGCAGGATCAGCAGCGCGCCCGAATAGGCGACGAGGTAGGCGCGGTAGAACTCCTGGTCGGCCAGCGCCGCCTCGAGCTCGTGCGAGAAGCCGCCGGTCAGGCTGACGATGCGCGGCCCCGCCGTGATGAAGGAGAGCTTCCGGTAGAGCCCGTCCTCGACCGGCTTGGCGGCGAGCAGCGTCCGCAGCCGGCCGTCCAGGCGCGTGAGGCCCTCGCGCAGCGCTGGCGGCAGCCGCGTGCCCGCTTGGCGCAGGTCCGCCGCGACCGTCTCGACCAGCCGGCGCTGCGCTTCGGTGGGAGCGAAGTAGTAGCGCAGGGACTCGGCGATCAGGTGGACCGCCGCGTTTTCCGCCGCCACCAGCCGCTCGCGCTCGCGGAAATCCTGCCACGATCCGCGCACCAGCGCCGCGATCTCGGCGTCGGTCCCCAGCACCTGCGCCAGCGCCGCTTTGCTGTCGGCGTTGGCCTTCTTGAACTGGGCCACCATCTCGGCCTTGCGCGTGATCGCCATTTCGAGATCGGGCAGGCCGCGCTGCAGCACGGGGCTTCCCAGCGCGTCGCTGGCGGCGGCGAGTTCGCGCCGGATGCGCGTGAGCGTCGCGCCGTAGTCGGGCGACGCCGCCGGCGGCGGCTCGAACTCGGTGCGGGAACGCAGGATCTCGACGTCCCAGCGCGAGTCGATCTCCTTCAGCTCACGCAGTAGCACCAGCACCTCGTTCTGCCGCTTGATATCGGCGCCCTGGGTCTTGAAGTAGAGGAACCCGAGTAGCGCCGCGAGCAGGACAGCGCAGGCGCCGAACAGCGCCTGGCGCGCGGCCCCTGCCGGCAGGCACGGCCATCGCGGCAGTGAGGCGGTGAATTGCGGCATCGCGCGGTCACTCGCCCAGGTAGGCCTGGCGCACCTGGGGGTTCGCGAGCAGGTCCGGCGCGCGGTCGGCGAGCGCGATCAGGCCGCTCTCCATGACGTAGCCGCGCTGGCAGGTCTCGAGCGCGAGCTTGGCGTTCTGCTCCACCAGCAGCAGCGTCACGCCCTCTGCGGCGATCGTGCGTATGGTCTCGAAAATCTTCTGCACCATCTGTGGCGCCAGCCCCATGCTCGGTTCGTCGAGCAGCAGCATGCGCGGCCGGCTCATGAGCGCGCGCCCGATCGCCAGCATCTGCTGCTCGCCGCCGGACAGCGTTCCGCCTTGCTGGCGGCGCCGTTCGGCGAGCCGCGGCAGCAGCGCGTAGACGCGATCGAGGTCGGCGGCGATGCGCGGGCGGTCGCGGCGGCTGTAGGCTCCCATCTCCAGGTTTTCCTCCACGGTGAGCCGGCCGAACACGCCGCGTCCCTCCGGCACCAGCGCCAGTCCCTGCCGGACCAGCTCGAATGCCGGGCGCGCGGTTATGTCGCGGCCATTATAGTGGATGCGACCCGCCGCCGGCCGGATGATTCCGGCGAGCGCCTTCAGCGTCGTGGTCTTGCCGGCCCCATTGGCGCCGATGAGCGTGACCAGTTCGCCTTCGCCGACCTGGAGGTCGATGCCTTTGACGGCCTTGATGCCGCCATAGGCCACCTCCAGCCCCTTGACCTCAAGCAAGGGCCCCTCCCAGGTAGGCCTCGATGACCGCCGGGTCGCGCTGCACCTGCGCCGGAGCGCCCTCCGCGATTTTCCTGCCGTAGTCGAGCACCGCCACCCGGTCGCACAGTCCCATCACGAGCTTCACGTCGTGCTCGATCAACAGCAGCGTGACGCCGTCGCCGCGGATCCTCTCGAGCAGGCGCTTCAGCGCCACCCGCTCGGTCGCGTTCATGCCCGCCCCCGGCTCGTCGAGGGCGAGCAGCTTCGGCTCGGTCGCGAGCGCCCGCGCGATCTCGAGGCGGCGCTGGTCGCCGTAGGGAAGGCTGTGCGCCGCCTCGGCGGCGCGGGCGGCGATGCCGACGTAGTCGAGCAGCGCGTAGGCCCGGTTCGCGATCGCCGCTTCCTCGGCGATCGTCGCGGCGTCGCGGAGAACCGCCCCGACCACGCCGGCACGGCTGCGCACGTGCCGGCCCACCATCACGTTTTCCAGCGCGCTCATGTTGGAGAACAGGCGGATGTTCTGGAAGGTGCGGGCGATGCCGCACGCGGCCACGCGGTGCGGCTTCAGGCCGGTGAGCCGCACGCCGTCGAACGCAAACTCACCGGCGTCCGGCGCATGGAGCCCGGTGAGCACGTTGAACAGCGTGGTCTTGCCGGCGCCGTTGGGGCCGATCAGCCCGAAGATCTCGCCGCGGCGGACCGTGAGGGAAACCTCGGACAGCGCGGTGAGGCCGCCAAAGCGCTTGCTGATGGCGACCGCCTCGAGCAGGCCGGCGTCCTCGGCGCGGGTCATGCGCGTGCTCCGGGCGCGGGGGCACCGGCGCCAGCGAGCTCGCGGCGGCGCAGCGCCGACGGCCACAGGCCGGACGGGCGCAGCAGCATCACCAGGATCAGCGCGAGGCCGAACACCAGCAGGCGCAGGTCGGCGGGGTCGGCGAGCACGCGCCCGAAGACCGCGTGCTGCAGCGGCCCCAGGTAGCGCAGCGCCTCGGGCAGCACCACCAGCAGCACGGCGCCGAGTATGACTCCGGGAATGTGCCCCATGCCGCCGAGCACCACCATGCAGACGATCATGATGGATTCGATGATGGTGAAGCTCTCGGGGCTTACGAAACCCTGGAAGCCGGCGAAGAGTCCGCCCGACACGCCGCCGAAGCTCGCGCCCATGGCGAAGGCCAGGAGCTTCACGTTGCGGGTGTTGATGCCCGCCGCCGCGGCCGCGACCTCGTCCTCGCGGATCGCCACCCAGGCGCGCCCGATGCGCGAGTTCTCCAGCCGCATCGACACGAATATCACGACCAGGGTCAGCGCGAGGAACAGGTAGTAATAGTTATAGACGGCGGGGAAGGAGAGTCCGAGGACGGCGTGCGTCTGCGCGAGCGAGAAGCTGCCGACGTTGATGGGATCGATCAGGTTCACGCCCTGCGGGCCATTGGTGATGTTGACGGGCGCGTTGAGGTTGAGCAGGAAGATGCGGATGATTTCGCCGAAGCCGAGGGTGACGATGGCGAGATAGTCGCCGCGCAGCCGCAGCGTGGGCGCGCCGAGCAGCACGCCGAACACACAGGCAACCACTGCGCCCGCCGGCAGCAGCAGCCAGAACGGCAGATGCAGCCCGAAGTGCGGCGAGGCGAGCAGGGCGTAGAAATAGGCGCCGACCGCGAAGAACGCCACGTAGCCCAGGTCGAGGAGCCCGGCGTAGCCGACGACGATATTCAGCCCCAATGCGAGCATGATGTAGAGCAGCGCGAACGCGATGATGCGCACCCAGGCGCGCCCCACGGCCCAGTCGGTGACGAAGGGAAGGGCGATCAGCAGCGCGGCGAGCAGGAGATAGGCGGCCCACGCCGCGCGCGGGTCGCGCTTCCATTGCTGCCAGCGATCGATGAGATCAGCCATGACCCGTTGAGTGAATCGGGAATCGGGAATCGGGAATCGGGAGAACCCAAGCCCGCGAAGAAGACACGATTGACGATTTACGATTCACTATTCACGACCTTTCCGCGACGCGCTCGCCGAGCAGGCCCGAGGGGCGGAACACCAGCACCAGGATCAGCACCAGGAAAGCGAACACATCCTGGTAATGGCTGCCGAGGAAACCGCCCGTGAGCGGCCCGATGTAGCCGGCGCCGAGGCTCTCGATCACGCCCAGCAGGAGCCCCCCCAGCATGGCGCCGGCGAGATTGCCGATGCCGCCCAGGACGGCGGCTGTGAACGCCTTGAGTCCCAGCATGAATCCCATGAAGTAGTGCGCGATGCCGTAATAGGCGCTCACCATGATCCCGGCCACCGCCGCGAGCGCAGAGCCGATGACGAAGGTGATGGAGATCACCGTGTTGATGTTGACGCCCATCAGGCCGGCGATTTCGGGGTCCTGGGAAGTCGCGCGCATCGCGCGCCCGAGCCGGGTGCGGTGCACCAGCCAGAGCAGTCCGGCCATGATCGCGCACGCGAGCGCGACAATGAAGATCTGCAGGTCGCTGACGGTGGCGCCGCCGAGCTGATGGGGCGTGGCCGGCAGCAACGCGGGGAAGGAATGGTACTGGCGGCCCCAGAGGATCATCGCCGCGTTCTGCAGCAGGATGGACACCCCGATGGCGGTGATGAGGGCGGCCAGCCGCGGCGAGCGGCGCAGGGGCCGGTAAGCCACGCGCTCGATCGCGAAGCCCAGCGCCATGCAGACCGCGATCGCGGCCGCGAGACCGAGCGCGACGATCACCGGCCCGGGCAGCGGCGCGCCGGCGCCGAGCAGGAGCTGGATCACCGTGAGCGCCACCAGCGCGCCCACCATCACCACTTCGCCGTGGGCGAAATTGATGAGCCCGAGGATGCCGTAGACCATGGTATAGCCGAGCGCGACCAGGGCATAGATCGAGCCCAGCACGATGCCGTTGATGAGCTGCTGCAGGAATATATCCACGCGGGTCCTAGATATGAAAACGGCACCCGAAGGTGCCGTTTGCGCGTTGGCTGGCGCGGCTCACCACGCCGTGCTTCCCTATTTCGCCGCGGCCGCCCCGCCGCCCACCGTCTCCAGCGTCACCCACTTGCCGCCCTTCACCTCGTAGAGCGTGATCGGGCCGCTCCTGAGATCGCCCTTCTCGTCGAAAGCGATCGGGCCGGTCACGCCCTGGCGGCTGATTCTCGCGAGCTCGGGGAGGTACTGGGACGGCTCCGTGGAGTTTGCCTTCTGCATCGCCTCGATCAGCGTCATCGTCGCGTCGTAGGCATAGGGCGCGTAGATCTGGATCTGGCCGTACTTGGCGGTGAAGCGGTCTGTGAAGCCCTTGCCGCCGGGCATCTTGTCGAGCGGCAGCCCGGGCGAAGAAGCGATCGACCCCTCCGCGGCGCGCCCCGCCAGCTTGATGAACTCGACGCTCTGCGCCCCGTCGCCTCCGAGGAGTCGCGCCTTGATGCCCAGTGATTTCATCTGCGCGACCATCGGTCCGGCCTGCCCGTCCATGCCGCCGTAGAACACGAGGTCGGGCTGCTTGCCCCTGATATTGGTGAGAATGGCGCGGAAATCGGTCGACTTGTCGCTGGTGTACTCGCGACCGACGACGGCAGCCCCCGCGGCCTTGGCGGCTTTCTCGAATTCGTCGGCGAGCCCCTGCCCATAGGCGGTGCGGTCGTCGATGATCGCGATATTCTTCGCGTGCAGCTTTCCCACCGCGTACTCGCCCAGCACCTTGCCCTGCTGCACGTCGTTCGCCATCACGCGAAACGCGCCCTTGTAGCCCTGCTGCGTGTACTTGGGATTGGTCGCCGACGGCGAGATCTGCGGAATGCCCGCATCGTTGTAGATCTTGGACGCGGGGATCGAAGTGCCGGAATTCAGGTGGCCGATGACCCCGGCGACCTTGGCGTCCACCAGCTTCTGCGCGACGATGGTGCCGGTTTTGGGATCGGCCTGATCGTCCTCGCTCACCAGCTCGAATTTCACCTTCGCGCCGCCGATCGTCACGCCCCGCGCGTTCAATTCCTCGATCGCGAGCCGCGCGCCGTTGTCGTTGTCCTTGCCGAGGTGCGCCTGCGGGCCGGTGAGCGGCGCGACCTGGCCGATCTTGATCGTCTTCGGCGCGCCGGCGGTGGAGCTTTCCTTGCCGCATCCGGCCAGCACCAAAACGAGCGCGAAGCCGGCGCCGGCCAGCAGTCTGCGTGTCATAGGGTTCCCTGTGAGATAAATCATTGTTGCTGCGGGAGAAATTATTATGCTAATCGGCCGCGGCGTTGTCAATTTTGAGCCGGCATACGGTACGCAAAAAAGCCAGCAGTGACGCTGGCTTCTTCGGGGCACCGCGGCCGATTACTTGATACTGAGGATCCACTGCACGAGGGTCTTGATGTCCTGGTCCTTCACGTGGGCGTTGGGCGTCATCGGGATGTCGCCCCACACGCCCTTGCCGCCTTCCTTCACTTTCTTGAACAGGCTCGCTGCGGCGCCCTTGTCCTTGCGGTAGCGGTCCGCGATCTGCTTGTAGCTGGGACCGACCAGCTTTTTGTCCACGGTGTGACAGGCGAGGCAGCCGCTCTGCTGCGCGAGGGCCTCCGCGGCCCTGGCGTCCGCGCCATGCGCGTTGCCGGCAAGCGCCACGGCCGCAGCCGCGGATAAGACGACGATGCTTTTCATTGCGGGGCTCCTGTTGGGTGTCAGGTCAAAAAACCCGCGCATTTTAGCTTACGCGGGCGTCGTCGCCATGGGCGCCGGCGTCGAGCGTCCTCTCGAGCTCCGCGAGCTCGCCGATGGCGGGCAGACAGCTAACGCCCTGGCAGACCCAGGCGTTGACTCCGGCGGCCGGGGCCGCCTTGTCGAGGACGGGCGGCAGGCCGGCCGTGCCGTCCGCTATCCCGATGACGAGGGTGGCTGGCCGGTAGCGGCGCGCAACCGCCCGGCCCCATTGCGCGATGGCCCCGCGCCCGCCGCGCAGCACCACCGTTTGCGGCGGCGAAAGATGCTCCTCCAGCGCGGTGGCGAGGCTCACGCAGGCGCTCGGGTGCTGCTCGAGCACGGGGTAGAAGCATTGCAGCGCGCGCGCGGCCGCATCGAGATAGCGTGGCTCCCCGATCAGGTGGCCCAGCCGCTGCAGGGCGCAGGCGGCAATGCCGTTGCCCGACGGCGTGGCGTTGTCGTGGCCGGGCTTGGCGCGGTGAATCAGCTTCTCGTGGTCGTGCGACACGAAGAAAAACCCGCCGCCGGCCTGGTCCTCGAACTGCGCGAGCAGGACTTCCGCCAGCTCCCGGGCGAAGGCGAGATCTTCCCCGCGGAATTCCCCCTGCATGAGCTCGAGAAGCGCGTCGAGCAGGAAGGCGTAGTCGTCGAGGTAGGCGTTCAAGTGCGTGGTGCCGTCCTTGTGAGTCGCCGCCAGCCGTCCGTCGCGCCACAGCGTGCCCCGCAGGAAGGCGAGCGAGCGCCGCGCTGAAGCAAGCCAGCCCTGCTCGCCGAACACGCGGGCGGCGCGCGCCATGCCGCGCACCATCAGGGCGTTCCAGCTGGTGAGCACCTTGTCGTCCCGGCCCGGCCGCACGCGCCGCTCGCGCGCGGCGTAGAGCTTCGCGCGCGCGCTCTCCAGCCGCGCCTCGCATTCGGCGGGCGGCACGCCGAGCCGCTCCGCAACGACGGCGACCGGCTTCATCACGCGCAGGTGCCAGCGCGCGCCTCGTGCCACCAGCGCGTCATAAGGAGACTTCGGAGAGGCGCCCGTCGCCCGCTCCGGGGTCGCATCCCCTGAAGAAGGGGCCCCTGCTCCGCCCTCCGCGTGCGCCCCTTCGAAATTCGGCGCGCCGTCGAGGCCGTAATGGGGCTCGACCACGGCGTACTCTTCCGGCGTGAGCAGCGCCCTGACCTCGTCCGGCGTCCACACGTAGTACTTGCCTTCCTCGTGCTCGGAGTCGGCGTCGAGCGAGGAGTAGTAGCCTCCCGCCGGCGCCTGCATCTCGCGCATGACCCACTGCGCGGTACCGCGCACCGTGCGCTCGAACAGGGGCAGCCCGGTCACGAGCCAGGCGTCGCTGTAGAGCGCGAGCAGCGCCGCGTTGTCGTAGAGCATCTTCTCGAAGTGCGGGATGCTCCAATAGGCGTCCACGCTGTAGCGGCAGAAGCCGCCGCCGACCTGGTCGTAGATCCCCCCCTCCGCCATCTTCGTCAGCGTCAGTCGCGCGATGGATAGGCCCAGCTCGCCGCCGTCGAGGGCGTGGCGGCGCAGGCAAAAAGCAAGCTCGAACGGGTGCGGGAACTTGGGCGCGTGGCCGATGCCGCCCTGGACGTCGTCGAACACCTGCGCGAACTCGCGCACGGCGGTATCCAGCGGCGCGCGCTTCAGCTCGCGCCCGTCGCCCGGTGCGGGCAGCGTGCGCGCCAGCGCCTCGAGCAGCGCCGCGTTCTGCCGGGCGATCTCCGCGCGCTTCTCGCGGTAGGCCTCGGCGATGCGCGGCAGCAGCTCGAGAAAACCGGTCATGCCGTGGCGGCCGTGCTTGGGAAAATAGGTGCCGCCGAAAAAGGGCGTGCCGTCCGGCATGAGAAACATGGTAAGCGGCCAGCCGCCGCCGCGGCGCACGAGCATCGCGTGCGCGGTCTGGTAGATCTGGTCGAGGTCCGGGCGCTCCTCGCGGTCCACCTTGATATTGACGAAGTGGCGGTTCATCTCGGCTGCGACCTCTGCGTCCTCGAAGGATTCGTGCGCCATCACGTGGCACCAGTGGCAGGCCGAATAACCGATCGAGAGCAGGATCGGCTTGTCCTTGCTGCGGGCAGCCGCGAGCGCTTCCTCGCCCCACGGATACCAGTCCACGGGGTTTTGCGCGTGCTGCTGCAGGTAAGGCGAGGTCTGGGTGGCGAGGCGGTTGGGCATGACGGCGGCCGCGCGTGAAGCCGGATTGTGTCACGACGCGCCGGCCGGCGCACCGGGCTTGAAGCTACTTCAAAAATCCCGATGGAACCGCAGATGAACACGGATGAGTCGAAGCCCAATGATGCCCATCCGCGTCTATCGGTGGCCAATACTCCTGTTGCCGTGCAAATTCACGCGACCTGTCTGAAGAATCAAGGTAGCATCGGCGGTTGCTTGAGGCCGCTCTAGCGCGATTCCGCGACGGCTCGCAGCGTGGCCTGGTATTGAGCGAGTCGCGGCCCGCCGATGTCCACCGCGCGCTGCGCCGCCGCGCGCGCCTCGTCGCGGCGCGCGAGCTCGAGCAACGCCTGGGCAAGGTTGTTCCAGGCGTCCGCCGACTGGGGATGGCGGCGTGTCGCCTCGCGGTAGGCGGCTTCGGCGCCCCCGAAATCGCGGAGCGCGTAAGCGGCGTTGCCGAGGCCGATATGCCCGATGAGATTGTCCGGCCAGCGCTCGAGGGCCGTCCCGTAGGCGCGCCGCGCGGCCGCGGGCGCCACCCGTTCCAGCGCCGCGGCCGAGGCGAGATAGCGGTCCTCGCTGGCCGTTGCCGGCAGCCGCTCCGGCGGGAGCGTCAGCATGGCCCAGTGCTGGCCGCGGGCCCAGCTGCGCTCGAAGCTGCCGAATCCGGTCGTGAGCCGGCGCGTCGTGCCGGAACGCAGGACGATTTCCTGAGCCGGAAGGTCGTAGCCCACGACCACGGCGTAGTGCCAGACCGGCGTGAAGCCGAAGCCGAGGTTCTGCAGCACGATCACCGGCGTGCCGTCCGCCACTTCCCGCAGCAGGTCCTCGAGCCGCGGCGCGAGCTGGTAGGCCGCGAGACCACGGCGGCGCGAGGCCGCGAGCATCTCGGCCTGCAGCGATCCCTTGCGCGCCGGAAGATAGACCTGCGGGACCAGCTCCTCGGGCGTCACCGCCACGCCGGAGTGCGCCAGCGTGGTCGCGAGCGCCGCCGGGCCGCACTGGTAGTCCGCCTGCGGATAGAACGGCACGGCGGAAAGCTCCACGCGCGGGGGCAGCCCCGCGGGGGGCTGGTCGAGAAGCGCGGTAACCTGGGGCGTCGCGCAGCCGGCGAGCAGGAGCGCCGCGGCAAGGACAGCCCCCGCCGCGGCGGGGATGGCTCCCGGCCGCACTGCGCCTACTTCCTCATCGACTTGGTGAACGGGAAGATGCTTGTGATCCCGAGGAGGTCGAGGATGATGAGGACCAGGAAAACGACCACCACTGCGGTCAACGCGTCGGAGCCGCCGGCGGGCAGCTGATCGAGCTGGTCCGCGAGCGACGCGACCTCGTCGTCGCTCAGCGCCGCGACGCGGGCGCGTGCCGCATCGGGATCGACGCCGAGCGCCTGCATCCGGGCGCGCACCTCGGAGCGCTCCAGGAAGCCCGTCACCTGGTCCCGCTTGAGGCCGGAACGGGCCTCGTCGGTAGCCACGATTCCGGCCATGGATGACGACGGCATGCCCAGGCCGATGAGGGAAACGATGAGCGCACAGGCGATAGTCCGGTTCACGAGCTTCATATTGTGTTACCTCCTGCGGCTTGGATGGAGCGCGGGCGCCGCGGTTCCCGGAAATATGCCCCTGTCGTGGAGCGGCGACAGCCGGTCGCTCAGGATTGACGGCGGGCGGCCTCGGGGCGGGAAAAGGCCTCGAGCCTGCCTCGCAGCTGGTCGAGCGCATCGCGGGTGCGCCTGAGCTCGCGCAGGACCTCGTCGTGCGTCACCGGATCGCGCAGCTCCTCGAGCTCCGCGGCCTTGCTCGCTTCCAGGTTGTTGATGACGACGGCGATGAAGAGATTCAGCATGACGAAGGTGCCGATCAGCACGAAGCTCACGAAATAGACCCAGGCCCAGGCGTGCAGCTCGAGCGCGGTCTCCATCACCTGCACCCAGCCTTCCAGGGTCACGATGCCGAACAGGGTGAGGAGCGAGGCGCCGAGCGTGCCCCAGTGCTCGGGGTCGTGCTCGTGGAAGAGGTGGTAGCCGGTGACGGCGTAGATGTAGAAGATGATGCTCATCAGCGTCAGCACGTGGCCCATGCTGGGGATCGAGCGCACCAGGGTGGCGACGATGAGCCGCAGCTGCGGCACGGCGGACACCAGCCGCAGCACGCGCAGTACCCGGATCAGCCGCGCCACCAGGGCGAATTCGTCCGTGGCGGGGAGCAGCGAAAGCACGATGATGGTGAAATCGAAGAGGTTCCAGCCGTCGCCGAAATAGAGCGAGAAGCGCGGCGCCACTGCCGTGAGCTTCAACGCGGCTTCCACGATGAAGATGGCGAGGATGATGTCGTTGCCGAGGTGCAGCCAGCCGTCGTAGCTCGCCGCGAACTCCGTCGACGTTTCCAGGCCGATCAGCACGCCGTTGAAAAGGATGAGCGCGATCATCGCGGGCTCGAACCAGCGCGCTTCGACGATGCGCCGCGCAAATTCCTTCATGGCTGGAACCTATCTGAATGGAACCGCAGATAAACGCAGATCAGAATCGGAAATTAGCCGCCAAGGCGCCAAGAACGCCAAGGAATACGAAAATGGGCTCGCTAATACAGCGGCGACATCGCAGATTGCGACGCTACCAAGCGATTCAGGGAGCGGTTTGGTTCTCATTCTTGTATTGAATTTCTTGGCGGCCTTGGCGTCTTGGCGGCTATTTTTGAGTTTTATCGGCGTGTATCGGCGTTCATCGGCGGTTGCTTTAGCTGTTGACGTTTGTGAGACACGCCCTAGCCTCAATCGGTGACCGCGCCCACGGAGGCGGTGGAAACCGCCTTGATGTACTTCGCAAGCGCGCCGCGGGTGTAGCGCGGCCTGGGCTGCCTCCAGCGCTTGCGGCGCGCGGCGAGCTCCTTCGCCGGCACGTCGAGGCTGATCAGCCGCCGGTCGGCGTCGATCGTGATCGGGTCGCGCTCCTTCACCAGCGCGATCGGGCCGCCGACGTAGGCCTCCGGCGCGACGTGGCCCACCACCATCCCCCAGGTGCCGCCGGAGAAGCGCCCGTCGGT
>JBIOVQ010000058.1:0-10755 GCA_044867805.1 Burkholderiales bacterium
TCGGTGGCGCTGATCGGAGCCTCGGGCGACGCGAGCAAGAACACCTCGCGCCCGCAGCGCTTCCTGCGCAAGCACGGCTATACCGGCGCGGTGTTCCCCATCAATCGCGGGCGTGGCGAGATTTTCGGGGAAAAAGCCTATCCCGATCTCGCGAAGGTACCCGCGCCGGTGGACCACGCCTTCATCATGGTGCCGGCACCGGCCGTACCCGAAGCGCTCGCGCAGTGCTGCGAGAAGAAGGTCCCGGTCGCGACCATCTTCAGCGACGGCTTCGCCGAGACCGGCGCGGCGGGGCGCGCGAAGCAGGAGGAATTGCTCCAGCTCGCGCGGGCGAGCGGCGTGCGGCTCCTGGGGCCCAACTGCATCGGGCTGCTCGACATGCACTCGCACCTGGTGCTCTCGGTGAATGCCGTCCTCGAGCATGCCCGGATCAAGCCCGGCGCGACCGCGATCGTCTCGCAGAGCGGAAGCATGATGGGGTCGCTGATGTCGCGCGGCCTCGGCCGCGGCACCGGGTTCTCCAAGCTGGTCTCGGTCGGCAACGAGTCCGATCTCGCGGTGGGCGAGATCACCGACATGCTGGTGGACGACGCGGACACGCGCATCATCCTGCTGTTCATGGAGACGCTGCGCGACGCGGAGCGCCTCGCGCATGCGGCGCGGCGCGCCTACGCGTCCGGCAAGCCGGTGGTCGTCTACAAGCTGGGGCGCTCGGACGTCGGCGTCGAGCTCGCGAGCTCGCATACCGGCGCAATGACCGGCTCGGACGACACGGCGGACGCTTTCTTCCGCGCCCACGGCATGCTGCGGGTGGACCTGCTGGAGACCCTGTTCGAGCTGCCGGCCCTGATCGCCAACCAGCGCCCGGCGCGGCGACATCGCGTGGCTGCGATGACCACGACGGGCGGCGGCGCGGCAACCGTCATGGACCGCCTCGGCACCTTCGGGGTCGAGGTCGTGCCGCCGACCGAGGGAATCATCGCGGGGCTCGCGCGCGGGAACGTCCGCATTTCGCCGGCGCTGCTGACCGACCTCACGCTGGCCGGCGCGAAGAAGGAGATCTACAGCGCCGTGCTGAGCGCCTTGCTCGCCTCGGACCACTGCGACCTGGTGCTCGCGGTCGTGGGCAGCTCGGCGCAATTCCAGCCGCACATCGCGATCGACCCCATCCTCGAGGCGGCGCGGGGCGCGAAGCCGCTCGCGGTGTTTTGCGCGCCCCAGGCCGATGCCTCGCTCGCGCTGCTTTCCGAGCACGGCATCGCCGGCTTCCGCACCCCTGAAGCGTGCGCTGACGCGATCCGCGCCTGGCGCAACTGGCGCTCCCCGGCGGAGGCGCCGGTGGCGGACCCCGCCCGCGTCGCCGCGGCGCGGGCCGCACTGGGCGACCGCAAGGGCCTCAACGAAATCGAGGCGTGCCGCGTGTTCGCCGCGCTCGGCGTGCCGGCCGCGGCGTCCGAAGTCATCACGTCGCCCGACCAGGAGATCAGGCTGGAATTCCCGGTGGCGGCCAAGATCCTGTCTCCCGACATCACTCACAAGACCGACGCCGGCGGCGTCGCGGTGAATATCGCGAACGCCGCCGATCTCAAGCACGCGGCGGCGAGCATCCTGCAGAGCGTCCGCGCCAGGCACCCGCAGGCGCGGCTGAACGGGATACTGGTGCAGCGCATGGAGAAGGGGCTCGCGGAGGTGATCCTCGGCTGCAAGCGCGATCCCCAGATCGGCCCGGTGGTCGTGCTGGGCGTGGGCGGCGTGCTGGCCGAGGTCTATCGCGACTTCGCGATCAGGCTCGCGCCCGTCACCGTAGAGGAAGCGGCCCGCATGATCGAGGAAGTGAAAGGCCTCGCCCTGATACGAGGCTATCGCGGGCTGCCGCGGGGCGACGCCGCCACGCTGGCGCGCGCAGTCAGCGACTTCTCCCAGCTCGCGCGCCTCGAGCCGCGCGTGGCGGAGGCCGAGATCAACCCGCTGATCGTAAAGCGTGAAGGCGAGGGCGTGGTGGCCGTGGACGGCGTGCTCGTCCTCGCGGACAATTAACGATGCGAAAACCTTTGACGCGAAGCCGCAAAGTCGCAAAGGTTCAGAAGAATATATTCAAGAATCTTTGCGGCTTGGCGCCTTTGCGTCGAGGAAGTGCAAGGAGAATGCAATGCTACTAGGGGAAATCGCCGAATACGCCGTCAGGGAGCAGACCTCGAAGCTGCCCCCCGAAGCCATCCACCACGCCAAGCGCGCAATGATCGACTGGTACGCCTCGCTCCTGCCGGGCAGCTGCGTCGAGCCGGCCACTCTGCTGGAGCAGGCGCTGGCCGACGAGCTCGATCATGGCCGCGCGCGGCTCGCGTCCGGCCGGCGCGCGACGCTGCGGGCCGCCGCGCTCATCAACGGCACGGCTTCGCATGCCGTGGAGTTCGACGACATCTGGCGCAATGCCGTTTATCACCCCGGCGCGCCGGTTATCGCGGCCGCGCTCGCCACCGCCCAGGCGCAGGGCGCCGGCGGCGAGGCGTTCCTGCGCGGCGTGATCGTGGGCTACGAGATCTCCACCCGCATCGGCGAGGCGGTGATGCCGTCGCACTACAAGTACTGGCATACCACCGGCACCGTGGGCTGCTTCGGCGCCGCCGCGGCCGCCGCCACGCTGCTCGGCTGCAACCGGGAGCAGATCATGAACGCGCTCGGGACCGTCGGCACCTTCGCCGCCGGCCTGCAGCAGGCGTTCCGCTCGGAGGCGATGAGCAAGCCGCTGCACGCGGGACGCGCCGCGGAAGCCGGCGTCCTGGCCGCGACGGCCGCCGCGAAGGGCGTTACCGGCGTGCACGACATCCTCGAAGGCGAGGTGGGGTTCGGGGCGGCGATGAGCGTCAGGCCCGACTGGGCGAAAGCGATCGACGGGCTGGGCAAGCACTACAACATCACGCAGGTCACGTTCAAGAACCACGGCTGCTGCGGCCATAACTTCCCGTCGCTCGACGCGGTGATCGAGCTCAAGGCCCGGCACCGGCTCACGCCGGGGGACATCGCCAAGATCCGCATCGCGACTTACCAGGGCGGCCTCGACGTGGTGAACAACTACGAGCCCGAGGGCGACTACCAGGCGAAGTTCAGCCTGCCTTACACGGTGGCGCACGCGCTGATCCACGGCAGCGTGCGGATCGACGCCTTCGGCCCCGAGCGGCTCAACGACCCGCAGCTGCGCGCGCTGATGGGCAAGGTCGAGCTCGCGGCGGACGCCGAGATGTCGCGCAATTTCCCGCGCCAGCGCGCCGCGCGCGTGGAGATCGAGACCGTGGACGGGCGCAAGCTCTCCCATCTCCAGGAGACGCGCAAGGGCGATCCCGAGCTGCCGCTCTCGGACGGGGAGCTCGACGGCAAGTTCGTCGAGCTCGCCGCGCCGGTGCTGGGCAAGGCGGGCGCCGCCGCGCTGCTGAAGGACCTGTGGGCGCTGGAGAAGCGGAAGAATGTCGAGTTCGATCACGGCGCGCGCGCCCCGGCCCGCGTTGCCGGATGAAGCGTGATTCGTGATTAGTGATTCGTGATTGGACAGGAAGGTAGTCATGCAAGCAAAACAACGTAAGGGCCCGCTGGCCCGGTTCACGGTCCTCGATCTCACCCGCGCGCGCTCCGGCCCGACTGCCGTGCGGCAACTGGCCGATTGGGGCGCCAATGTCATCAAGATCGAGGAGCCGGGCGCCAAGGAAGGAGCGATGGACGACCGCCGTCACGGGCCCGACTTCCAGAACATGCACCGCAACAAGCGCAGCATGAACCTCAACCTCAAGTCGGCCGAGGGCGTCGCGGTGTTCAAGAAGATGGCGCAGACGGCCGACGTGATCGTAGAGAACTACCGCCCGGAAGTGAAGCACCGGCTCGGCATCGACTACGAGACCATGCGCAAGATCAATCCCCGCATCGTCTACGCGAGCATCAGCGGCTTCGGCCAGGACGGGCCGTACGCCGGCCGTCCCGGGCTCGACCAGGTGGCGCAGGGGATGAGCGGACTCATGTCCATCACCGGCCGGCCCGGCGAGGGCCCGATGCGCGCGGGCATCGCGATCGGGGACTCCAGCGCCGGCATCTACCTCGCGTTCGGTATCGTGACCGCGCTGCTCGAGCGCGAAGAGACCGGCGAAGGCCAGTGGGTCAGCACTTCGCTGGTGCAGGCCCTGATCGCCATGCTCGACTTCCAGGCAGCGCGCTGGGTGGTGGCGCACGAAGTGCCGGAGCAGGTCGGCAACGACCACCCGCTCTACATGCCCACCGGCGCGTTCAAGACCAGGGACGGCCATATCAATATCGCCGGGTCGGGAAACCTCTTCCCGCGGCTGTGCAAGGTGATCGGCATGGAGGAGCTGCTCACGCACCCGGACTACTGCGACTACAAGCAGCGCCACAAGAACCGCGTCGCGCTGGTCAAGGTGATCGAGGAAAAGACCCGCCAGCGCCCCTCCGCGGAGTGGGTGGAGGAGCTCAACAAGGCGGGCGTGCCGTGCGGGCCGATCTACAGGATGAACGAGGTATTCGCCGATCCCCAGATAAAGCACCTCGGGATGGCCGTCCCGACCCACCACTATGCGCTGGGTGACATCGAGATCGTGAACCAGGGCGTGCGCCTGTCGCGGACCCCGTTCGAGGTGCGCACTCCCGCCCCCGACCAGGGCGTGCATACCGAGGAAGTGCTCAAGGAATACGGCTACAGCGCGGGGGCGATCGCCGACCTGAAGCAGCGCCGCGTCGTATGACAGTGGGCAGTTGGCAGTGGGCAGTTGGCAGTAACGAGCTGGCAGTAACTGGCCCGCAGCGGGTCGCCACATACTGCACACTGATTACTGCACACTGACCACTGGAATGCGATGGCCGGACAAGATCACGGATCGGTAAGGGCGATCCTCTACGCCCTCGGCGCCAATTCCGGCATCGCGCTCGCCAAGGGCGGCGCGGCGCTCTGGACCGGATCGGGCGCGATGCTGGCCGAAACCATCCACTCGGTGGCCGACTGCGCCAACCAGGTACTGCTTCTGATCGGGCTCAGGCACGCGGCGGGCGCGCCCACCGCGGAGCATCCGCTCGGCTACGGCAAGGTGATGTACTTCTGGTCGCTGATCGTGGCGCTGCTGTTGTTCTCGGTCGGCGGCTTGTTCTCGGTATACGAGGGGATCGAGCGGATCCTCCACCCGGGCCATGTCAAGGATCCGTGGCTCGCCATCGGCATCCTCGTGTTCAGCATCGCGCTCGAGGCGTTCTCGCTGTGGGGGGCGCTGAAGATCATTCGAGAGCGGCAGGGCGAGCGCAGCTTCCTGGAGTGGTTCCGGGTCACCCGCAACAGCGAGTTGATGGTCGTTGCGGGCGAGGACATCGCGGCGCTCTTCGGCCTGGTCTTCGCGCTCCTCGCGCTGCTGCTCACGGTGGCCACCGGCAACGTCCTGTTCGACGCGGCCGGCAGCATGGCAATCGGCATTCTCCTCATCGTCATCGCCATCGCCATCGTGCGCGAGGTCAAGGGCCTCATCATCGGCGAGAGCGCCGATCCGCTGGTGCACGACGCCATCAACCGCTTTCTCGGCTCGCGGCCGGAAATCGAGGCGGTGCTCAACCTGATCACGCTGCAGTGGGGCGACCGCGTCGTCGTCGCGGTCAAGGCACGGATGAAAGAGAAGCACGACATCTCGCGCCTGCTCGGGCAGATCAATGCCTGCGAGGCGGACTTGAAGCGGGAGTTTCCCGAGGTAGCGTGGATCTTCTTCGAGCCGGATGATGCCGACTAAGCCGGAGTAGTCAGTAAGCAGTAATCAGTTGGCAGTAACTGCCTGCTGACTACTGACTACTAGCTACTGCCTACTTGCGGGCTTGATTGAGCCAATCGAGCACGTCCCCCGCATTGCGGTCGGGCGGGAACACCGGGTAGAGGACTTTCTCGATCTTTCCGTCGCGCGCGATCAGCGTGAGCCGCCTGATGAGTCGCATGCCCGCGACCTCGAAGGTCGGCAGCTTCAGCGCGCGCGCGAAGGCCAGCCCCTCGTCCGACAGCAGCTCGAACGGCAGATGGAGCCTTTCTGCCGCCTCACGCTGATACTCCGTGTCCTGCGTGCTCAGGCCGAATACCTGTGACGCGCCGGCGTGCTCGAGCTCCTGGTAGTGGTCGCGGAAGGCGCAGGATTGCGGGGTGCAGCCGCGCGCGCCGGGGATGGCGTCCCAGCCGGGCGGCACTTCCTGGTCGGGCCGGCCGGTGCGCGGATAGATGTAGACGACCGTCGTGCCCTTGAGGGCAGACAGATCGATCCTGCGGCCGCCCGTCGATTGCAGCGCGATCGGCGGCAGCTTCATCCCCGCCAGGTGATCGCACGCGCCGTCGTCCTGCGGAACCGGCAGGTCCTTCGGCAGCTCGTAGAGGTTGTCGCTTCTCACTCGCGCGAAATGCGTGATTGGTGATTGGTGATTGGTGATTGGATGTCTCTCATTGCCGGCCTCAAGCGACAGCCTGCGGCCCAATCACTATTCACCATTCACTAATCACGCCTTACTTGATGAGCAGATTGCGCAGCACCTGCTCGTAAATGCGGCTGAGCGGCTCGATATCCGCCACCGCGATGCACTCGTTGACCTTGTGGATCGTCGCATTGGGCGGACCGAATTCGATGACCTGGGCGCAGATGTCCGCTATGAAGCGCCCGTCGGACGTGCCGCCGGTGGTGGAGATGGTCGTCTCGACGCCGGTGACGGTCCTGATCGCGCGCTTCACCGCGTCCACCAGGTCGCCCGGCCTGGTCAGAAAGGGCCGGCCGTCGTAGCGCCAGTCCAGGTCGTACTTCAGGCCGTGCCTGTCGAGGATGCCGACCATCCGCGTCTGCAGCGATTCCAGCGTGCTGGCGGTGGAGAAGCGGAAGTTGAATTTCACGTGCAGCTCGCCGGGGATCACGTTTCCCGCGCCGGTGCCGGCGTTGATGTTCGAGACCTGCCACGTCGTGGGCGGGAAAAACTCGTTGCCGCGGTCCCATTCCGTCGCCGCCAGCTCGGCCAGCGCGGCGCCGAACTCGTGCACCGGGTTGCGCGCGAGATGCGGATAGGCGACGTGGCCCTGCACGCCCTTCACAACCAGGTTGCCGGAGAGCGAGCCGCGGCGGCCGTTCTTGATCATGTCGCCGAGCCGCTGCACGCAGGTCGGCTCGCCGACGATGCAGTAGTCCATTCTCTCGCCGCGCTGCTTGAGCGATTCGACCACCCGCACCGTGCCGTCCACGGCGACGCCCTCCTCGTCCGAGGTGAACAGCACCGCGATCGAGCCGGCGTGCCCGGGATGGGCGGCGACGAACGCCTCGATCGCCGTCACGAACGCCGCCAGCGACGTCTTCATGTCGGAGGCGCCGCGGCCGTAGAGCACGCCGTCGCGGATGGTCGGCGTGAACGGGTCGCTCGCCCAGTTCTCGAGCGGGCCGGTGGGGACGACGTCGGTGTGGCCGGCAAAGCATACGAGCGGCGCCCGGTTTCCGCGCCGCGCCCACAGGTTCTCCACGCCGTTCGCCCTCATGCGCTCGCAGCTGAAGCCGATCGGTTCCAGGCGGGCCGCGATCAGGTCGAGGCAGCCCTCGTCGCGCGGCGTCACCGAGCGGCGCGCGATGAGCTGGTGCGCGAGGTCGAGCGTGGAATCGGCCATGGAGTGAAGAGCGTGATTCGTGATTGGTGATTCGTGATTCGAATCTTAGCAGAGCAGGTAGAATTGCCGAAAAGCGTGCCGGTCCTGCCGCCGGCAGCGTTTCCCCCGAAAGCTCCGGTGACCACGCTCATCGTTTCGCACCAGCTCAGCGCCCGCTATGGCGCGCGTATCGCGCAGGCCACTGCACGCGACGGCATTGCGGCCGAGCTCCTCGCGTTGCCGCCGGATCCCGCGGGCCGGCTTTCCGACGCCGAGTGCGCCCGCGCCGAGATCGCGTTCTTTTCCGGCGACGTCTTTCCCGATTTCGCGCGGCAGTTCTTCTCCGCGGTGAGGAAGGCGCCGCGGCTCAAGTGGCTGCACGTCTTCAACGTCGGCGTGGACCATCCCATATTCGACGAGATGCTCGCGCGGGGGGTGCGGCTGACGACGTCGGCCGGCTCCACCGCCGTTCCCATCGCGCAGACCGCGATCATGGCGCTGCTCGCGCTCGCGCGCGGCTTCCCGCGCTGGCTCGTGGCGCAGCGCAGCCGGCGCTGGGACCCGGAGCGCAGCGCCCCGCCGCGCGACCTGCAGGACCAGACGGCGGTGATCCTGGGGCTGGGAAAAATCGGCGCCGAAATCGCCCGGCTCGCGCGCGTGCTGGGGCTCAGGGTGATCGGCGTGCGCCGCAGCCCGCCCGGAGCCGGCGACCCCGTGGACGAGCTGCACCCGCCGGCGGCGCTCCCCGGCCTGCTCGCGCGCTGCGACTGGCTCATCATCGCCTGCCCGCTCACGCCCGAGACGCGGGGCCTGATCGGCGCCGCTGCGCTCGCCCGGCTGCCGCGCGGCGCGCGCATCATCAATATCGCGCGCGGCGAGATCGTGGACGAGCGGGCGCTGATCGCCGCGCTGAAGACCGGGCAGGTGGCCGGCGCCTGCCTCGATGTATTCGAGACCGAGCCGCTGCCGCCGGAATCGCCGCTGTGGGACATGCCCAACGTGCTCGTCACGCCGCACAATTCCGCCGCCGCCGCCGGCAATGACCAGCGCGTGCTGGAGATCTTCCTCGACAACCTGGGCCGCTGGCACCGCGGGGCGCAGCTGGTGAACGAGGTCGATCAAAAAGCGACGCCGATGAACGCCGATAAACACAGATAAGATAGGAACAAGAGGAGGAAAGCCCTTGATTCGCTCGTTATTGGCAGCGCTTGCGACAGCGGCAGTAGCCGTACCCGCCGCCGCCCAGAACTACCCCACGAGGCCCGTGCGCATGATCGTGCCCTACGCTGCCGGCGGCAATACCGACATCGTCGCGCGCGCCCTGGCGGCCAGGCTCTCCGGCGTCTTCGGCCAGCAAGTGCTGGTGGACAACCGGCCGGGCGGCGGCACCAACATCGGCTCGGAGCTCGTCGCCAAGGCGCCCGCCGACGGCTACACGCTGCTCATGGCGGGCGCCGCCAACGCGATCAACATGAGCCTGTTCGCGAAGCCTCCGTACGACACGCTGCGCGATTTCGCGCCGGTGATCCTGTGCGTGCAGGGCGCCAACGTGCTATCTGTCCACCCGTCGGTGCCGGCGCGGAACCTCAGGGAGCTGATCGCCCTTGCGAAAGCCCGCCCGGGCCAGCTCAATTTCGCCTCCGCCGGCATCGGCAGCTCGAACCAGATGGCGGGCGAGCAGCTGAAGATGATGGCCGGCATCGATATCGTGCACGTGCCGTACAAGGGCAACACGCCCGCGTTCACCGACGCGGTGGCGGGTCACGTGGAGATGATCTTCAGCGGCATTACGGCGCTCATTCCTCACATGCAATCCGGCAGGTTGCGCGCGATCGCCATCGGCAGCCTGCGGCGATTCCCGGCGATAGCCGAGGTGCCGACCTTCCATGAGTCGGGCCTGAAGGGCTTCGAGGCCATCACCTGGTTCGGCCTGGTGGCCCCGGGCAGGACGCCGAAGGAGATCGTGGCGCGGTGGAATACCGAGGTCGGGAGGCTGCTCGCGAGTCCCGACATCAAGGAACGGTTCCTGAACGACGGCCAGCAGCCGATGGGGGGCGCGCCCGAGGAGTTCGGCCGCTTCATTCGCGCCGAGATCGACAAGTACGCCAAAGTCATCAAGGCGGCCGGATTGAAGCCACAATAACCGCAGGAGGAGCCATGAAAGCATTGCTTGTGTCGGTATCGGCGGCGCTGGTTGCCGCAAGCGGCGGCGCTCTCGCCCAGGCATGGACGCCACAGAAGAACGTCGAGATCGTGGTCGGCTCCGCTCCCGGCGGCAGCAACGACCGCACCGGGCGGTTCGTGGAGCGGATGCTGCGCGAGCATCGCCTGGTCAACACGACGGTCACCGTCGTCAACAAGCCTGGCGGCGGCACGCAGCTCGCGTTCGCCTACGTCAATCAGCACGCCGGCGACGCACACTACCTGCTGGTCGGCACCACGGCGCTGCTCACGAGCCATATCACGGGCCAGGGCAAGCTCTATTACGCCGACTTCACCCCCATCGCCTCGCTGTTCAACGACTACACGGTATACGCGGTGAATGCTTCCTCTGCCATCGGCGACGGCAAGGATCTTCTCGCGCGCATCAAGAAAGATCCCTCTTCGGTCGCCACCGGCTTCGCCACGGCACTCGGCAGCCACCAGCACATCGCCGCCTGCCTGCTGGTGAAGGCCCTCGGCGGAAACGCGCGCCAGCTGAAGGCGGTCGCCTTCAAGGGGTCGGCCGAGGCGATCACGGCGTTGCTGGGCGGCCATCTCGATCTCGTCACCACCGCGGCCGGCAATGCTGCGCCGCACGTCGCTGCGGGACGCATGCGAGTCCTGGCTGTCGGCGCTCCCCAGCGCCTCGGCGGGGCGCTTTCCGAGGTTCCGACCTGGAGGGAGCTGGGTGTGGACGTCGTGATCGGGGGTTGGCGCTCGATCATGGGACCCAAAGGGCTCACGCCGGCGCAGGTCGAGTACTGGGAAAAAACGCTGCGCAAGGCGACGCAGGTACCCGAGTGGCGCACCGACCTGGAGAAGAATTACTGGACCGATGATTTCGTCCCGAGCGCGCAGTACCGCAAGGACCTCGAGAAGGACTACGGCGAGATGAAGGCGGTGCTGACGGACCTGGGGCTCGC
>JBIOVQ010000059.1:0-20459 GCA_044867805.1 Burkholderiales bacterium
CGCGTCGGACCCGTTGAGCGGCAAGCTTCGCTTGTCCGCTTGAACACCGAGTTATCCCGGCCCTGACGCGTCCGGAATTACCGAAGCTGAGCGGCGCGCCTGTGCGTCCGCTCCAGCGCAAGAAAAAGCCCCGCTCGCGCGGGGCTTCTTCGTTTCACTGGATCCCCGTCTTCACGGGGATGACTCGCGCTTACGCGCTCGTCACATATCCATGCCGCCCATGCCGCCCATGCCGCCGTGGCCGTGTCCCGCGTGGGACTCTTCCTTCGGCATCTCGGCGACCATCGCATCGGTCGTGAGGATCAGGCCCGCAACGGAGGCGCCGTTCTGCAGCGCGCAGCGCGTGACCTTGGTCGGATCGAGCACGCCCATCTGCACGAGATCGCCGTACTCGCCGGTCTGCGCGTTGTAACCGAAATTGCCCTTGCCTTCGACCACCTTGTTCACCACCACCGAGGGCTCGGCGCCCGCATTGGACGTGATCCAGCGGATGGGCTCTTCCAGCGCGCGCAGCACGATCTTGATGCCTGCATCCTGGTCGTGGTTGTCGCCCTTCACCTTGAGGTTGGCGCGGGCGCGCAGATAGGCCACGCCTCCGCCGGGAACGATACCCTCTTCCACCGCCGCGCGCGTCGCATGCAGCGCATCTTCCACGCGCGCCTTCTTCTCCTTCATCTCGACTTCGGTCGCGGCCCCGACCTTGACCAGCGCCACGCCGCCGGCGAGCTTGGCCACCCGCTCCTGCAGTTTTTCCTTGTCGTAATCGCTGGTCGCCTCGTCGATCTGGGTGCGGATGTTCTTGACCCGCCCTTCGATCGCCTTGGTGTCGCCCGCGCCGTCGATGAGGGTGGTTTCTTCCTTGCCGATCTCGATGCGCTTCGCCTGGCCGAGGTCCTTCAGCGTCACCTTCTCCAGTTGCATGCCGGTTTCCTCGGAGATCACGGTGCCGCCAGTGAGGATCGCGATGTCTTCAAGCATGGCCTTGCGGCGGTCGCCGAAGCCCGGCGCCTTCACCGCGCAGGTCTTCAGGATGCCGCGGATGTTGTTCACCACCAGCGTGGCGAGCGCCTCGCCTTCCACTTCCTCGGCGATGATCAGCAGCGGCCGCCCGGCCTTCGCCACCTGCTCGAGCAAAGGCAGCAGTTCCCGGATGCCGGAAATCTTCTTGTCGTGCAGCAGGATGTAGGGATTTTCCAGCAACGACATCTGCTTCTCGGCAGTGTTGATGAAGTACGGCGACAGATAGCCGCGGTCGAACTGCATGCCTTCGACGACCTCGAGCTCGTTATTGAGGCTCTTGCCGTCCTCGACCGTGATCACACCTTCCTTGCCGACCTTGTCCATCGCATCGGCGATGATCTTGCCGATATGCTCGTCGGCATTCGCGGAAATGGAGCCGACCTGCGCGATTTCCTTGCTCGTCGTGCACGGCTTGGAGAGCTTCTTCAGCTCCTCCACCACCGCCTCGACCGCCTTGTCGATGCCGCGCTTGAGGTCCATCGGGTTCATGCCGGCGGCTACGTACTTCATGCCTTCCTGCACGATGGACTGGGCGAGCACCGTGGCGGTGGTGGTGCCGTCGCCGGCCACGTCCGAGGTCTTGGAGGCGACTTCCTTCAGCATCTGCGCCCCCATGTTCTCGAACTTGTCCTTCAACTCGATCTCTTTCGCGACCGAAACCCCGTCCTTGGTGACGGTCGGCGCGCCGAACGAGCGCTCGAGCACCACGTTGCGGCCCTTGGGTCCGAGCGTGACCTTCACCGCATCAGCCAGAATATTCACGCCGGCGACGATCTTGTTGCGGGCGTGCTCGTGAAATTTGACGTCTTTCGCTGCCATGTTGAATTCTCCAGTTGCGAAACTTGACTTACCGGGCTTCGATCACGCCCATGATGTCTTCTTCGCGCATCACGAGCAGCTCGTCGCCTTTGACCCTTACGGTCTGCCCGGAGTACTTCCCGAACAGGATCTTGTCGCCCACCTTGATGTCGAGGGGGCGCACCTTTCCATCCTCCAGGATCTTGCCCTTGCCCACCGCGATGACTTCGCCCTGGTCGGGCTTCTCGGCGGCGGTATCGGGAATGACGATCCCGGAAGCAGTCTTGCGTTCCTCTTCCAGTCGCTTGACCATCACGCGGTCGTGTAGCGGACGTATCTTCATTGTTGAGCCTCCTATGAATTGACCTGAACGACGGAGAACGAGGGATTAGCACTCGTCTCTATCGAGTGCTAATAATACCGGTAAGACCGTGTTAGGTCAACAGGTTATAAGTACAAGCCACCCGGAAAGACACCGGTACGGGCGCACGCTAACCCGGCTGGCAGCAAAACCCTGGCTACGGGAAAACAGTGAAAAACTAGATAGTTAGTCCGCGTCGAGCGGGCTGCTGGCGGGGATCCCGAAGCGGTAAACCGTCTTACGATTGCCGTCGCAACGGGGCGGAATCGGACGATGGGGGCAAGGCGGCGGCCGCCGTCCCCTGGACGACAGGGTGGCGTCATCAGCGACGTCGGCCCAGATGCCGCCGCTCACCGGCCGGAACAGCCACATGAGATAGCCGCGGTTCGCCGCCAGCTTCAGCAACTCGTCGGCGTCGGGCGCATCCGCCACCACGACCGAGTTGCCGTTGATGCCGAACGGGAAGGAACCGAACGCCTGCAGGCATTCGAGCGTTTCGGTGGAGGACGCGCCGGGCCGCAGGCAGCCTTTGCGCTCGGCGCGCGCGACGTCCCACGCACCCAGTTCCCACGCCGCCTCCATCGCGGCGCGATCCACCGCCACCAGGTCGCGCCAGCGGTAATTCAGCTGCAGCGCGGAGCTGGGCAGCGGCGTGTAGGACACCGCCTCGGCCTGTTCCCCGTCGGCGAGCCTCTCCTTGATAAAGCCGTGCCAATGCAGGGTGAGTATGACCGGTGTGTCGGGGCAGGGCACCGCAGCGAGCGTAATGCCTACCAGCGGCAGGCCGGTCGCCGAGATCTGGTCCTCGATGCGCTCGAGTATTTCCATGGCGGGAGAGGCTCCTTGGCGATGCTAAACTCGGTTCAGTCCCATGCAAGTTTGATGCCCGTTTTTTAAGGCGTTCTCCCGCAAAATGCAAACTAGCACTCACAGCAACCTGCTGCTAAAGCGCAGCCACGCCGCGGTCTGGCACCCCTGCACGCAGATGAAGCAGCACGAGTCGCTGCCGCTCGTGCCCATCGTGAGCGGCAAGGGCTGCTGGCTCTACGACGCCGACGGGCGGCGCTATCTGGACGCCGTCAGCTCGTGGTGGGTGAACCTGTTCGGTCACTGCGAGCCGCGGATCAACGCCGCGCTCGCCGACCAGCTCGGAAGACTGGAACACGTTCTGCTCGCCGGTTTCAGCCACGAGCCGGTAGTGGAGCTCTCCGAACGCCTCGCGCGAGCGACGGGCGGCGCGCTCGGCCACTGCTTCTACGCCAGCGACGGCGCCTCCGCCGTCGAGATCGCGCTCAAGATGAGCTTTCACTACTGGCGCAACCGTGGCCGACCCGGGAAGAACCGCTTCATCAGCCTTGCCGGCAGCTACCACGGCGAGACGCTTGGCGCTCTGTCCGTGACCGACATCGCCTTGTTCCGGGACACCTACGCACCGCTGGTGATGCCAAGCCGCCGGGTCGCGAGTCCCGACTGGCGCCGCGCCGAGCCCGGGGAGTCCGCGCGCGACTACGCGCTGCGCTGCGCCGCGCTCCTCGAGCGCGACCTCGAGCAGGGCCACGCCGAGACCGCGGCGCTCATCGTCGAGCCGCTGGTGCAGGGGGCGGCCGGGATGGCGATGTACGACGCGGAGTACCTGCGGCGCGCGCGCGTGCTGTGCGACCGTTACGAAGTGCACCTGATCGCGGACGAGATCATGACCGGCTTTGGCCGCACCGGCACGTTCTTCGCGCATGAGCAGGCCGCCGTCCATCCCGACTTCCTGTGCCTGTCGAAGGGCATCACCGGCGGCTACCTGCCGCTCTCGGTCGTGATGACGCGCGACGCAATCTACCAGGCCTTCTACGACGACGACGTGACGCGCGGTTTCCTGCACTCCCATTCCTATACCGGCAACCCGCTCGCGTGCCGCGCCGCGCTGGCGACGCTCGATATCTTTGCCGCGGACCGCGTGATCGAAGCGAATCGCGCGACCAGCGCGCGCCTCAGCGCCGCCGCGCGCGCGCTCGCCGCGCATCCCCGCGTCCGCCATTTCCGCAATACCGGGATGATCTGGGCCTTCGAGGTCGCGGGCGCGGACGCCCGGTTCGCGCGCCGGTTCTTCGCGGCGGCGCTCGAGCAGGAACTGCTGCTGCGGCCCATCGGCGACACCGTGTACTTCGTGCCTCCGTACGCGATCAGCGGCGAGGAAATCGAGCTGCTCACCGCCCGCACGTCGGCGCTGCTCGACCGAGGAATTTGACGGCCATCCGGCCGTCAAATTCCTGATCAAGGACCTCGTCGGGTATCGATTGCTGAAGCCCGCGCCTATGGCATTCCGCGCAGCCGTGACGATTCCCACGCGCGTACGCCCTTTTTTCCGAAGCCAGAGGGCGGACAAGCTCTTGCGCTCGCGGAGGAAGTGTGGGATGAAGGGTTAATGTCAGTTTGTTGGGGACTATCAGGAAATTGCCGGGGTCTCCCCGGCAATTTCCTTGCGGCATAATCTCGCCATGCGGACCCACGCGGCGAGGGCAGGGCTCGCGCATCTGCTGATGGCGGCAGCCGTTGCGGCGCTGCTGCTGGCGTGGGTTCCCCACGTCCATGCCCAGGCGTCCCGGCTCCCCGAGCCCGTTTCCCGCGCGCTGGCCCATGCCGGAATACCCGAGAGCGCGACGGCATTCTACGTGCACGAGATCGGCGCCGAGCGCCCGCTTCTCGCCGTCGGCGCCGAGCGCGTGATGAACCCGGCGTCCACCATCAAGCTGGTCACCAGCTACGCCGCGCTCGAGCTGCTCGGCCCGGCCTTCCAGTGGGTGACCGAGGCCCACATCGAGGGCGAGCTCGACGGCACGGTGCTGAAGGGCGACCTGGTGCTGAAGGGCAGGGGCGACCCGAAGCTCACGCTGGAAAACTTCTGGCTGCTGCTGCGTAATCTGCGCAGCCGGGGACTCGCCGAGATCCGCGGCGACCTTGTGCTCGATCGCTCCTATTTCGCGCCGACCAACCACGACCCCGCACGCTTCGACGATCAGCCGGTGCGGCCCTACAACACCGGCCCCGACGCGCTGCTCGTCAATTTCAAGGCGGTGCGGCTGTTCTTCGTGCCGGACAACGAACTGCGCCTGGTGCGTATCGTGCCGGAGCCTTCCCTGCCGCAGGTGGAGATCGTCAACCGTGTGGTGCTGGTCGACGGCCCGTGCGGCGACTGGGTCAACCGGCTGAAGGTGGATGCGCAGGGCGGCTCGGCCGCGGCGCGCCTCACCTTCAGGGGACGATACGCTGCGAGCTGCGGAGAGCGGGAACGCAGCTACAGCGTGCTCGCGCACGCCCACTACGTGCTGGGCCTGTTTCGGGAGCTGTGGCGCGAGCTGGGCGGGACGTTCACCGGCACCGTGCGCGACGGTACCGCCGGGCCGGACGCCCGTTTCTTCGCCGCCGTCGCGTCGCCGGCGCTGTCCGAGGTCGTGCGCGACATGAACAAGTACTCGAACAATGTCATGGCGCGCCAGCTCTACCTGACGCTCGGCGCCGAGGGTTTCGGCGAGCCCGGCACGGAGGGGAAGTCCGAGCGCATCATCCGCGAATGGCTGGCCGGCAAGGGATTGGCGGCGCCGGAGCTGGTGCTCGAGAACGGCTCCGGCCTCTCGCGCAGCGAGCGCATCAGCGTGCGCAACCTCGGCCTGCTGCTGCTCACCTCGTTCCGCAGCCCGGTGATGCCCGAATTCCTCGCTTCCCTGCCGCTCACGGCGGTGGACGGCACCATGAGGAAACGGCTGGGGGAAGCCGGCGTCGCGGGGCAGGCGCACATCAAGACCGGCTCGCTCACCGGCGTGCGCGCCATCGCCGGCTACGTGCTCGACGCGCGCGGACGCCGCCTGGTCGTGGTCTCGATCGTCAACCACGCGAATGCCGTCAACGCGGAAGCGGCGCAGGACGCGCTGCTCGAGTGGGTGCATCAGGGCGCCACGGACGCTTGTTGCAGCCCGCGGTGAGCGCGGCCGCGATCGCTTGAGGAGTTCTCCCTCATCCCAATCCTCCAAATTGCTTTCGGCGGGGAATCCGCCGAGAATCCCCGCGCATGCGATTCAAGCCCTTCCTGCTCGCGGCCTTGCTCGCGCTCGGCGCCGTCCCGGCGCCCGCGCTGTCACAGGCCGGCTGGTACGTCGGACTGGGCGCCGGCCGGCTGAAAACCGGTGACGAGTGCCCCACCGGGGCCGCGCCCGGCGCCAGCTGCGAGGACAAGGACTCGGTGTGGAAGCTCTTCGGCGGCCACCAGTTCAACCCGTACCTCGGTTACGAGCTCGCCATTGCCGACATGGGGCAAAGGAGCGCGTCATTGGCCGGGATAGGGGTGGCAACCGCGCGCTTCCGGTTTTTTGAAACGGTGCTGACCGGAACGCTGCCGCTCGGCCAGCGGCTCTCCGCTTACGGCAAGGCGGGTATTTTCGTCTGGGATGTCGACTACGACCTGCCGCCGGGCTTCATCGGGTCGGCGGACTCCAACGGCAACGACTACACGTTCGGGCTCGGGGTGAAATACCAGTTTACCCGGAGCTTTGCCATGCGGCTGGAATGGCAGCGCTACAACGATGTCGGTGACCCGGCCGCCACCGGACGGTTCGATGCCGATACTGCCGGCATCGGCGCGCTGCTGAGCTTCTGAAGCGCCGGCGTGGTTGCCGCAAGCGGAGCATTGCTTGTTTAGGCCTATGACGCAAGCATGCTCCGGCCGGGCTGATCCCGTTCGAGCCTGGCGCGAGTTTCACTGACTCGTAGCGGCAACATGCGAGTCTCGCGGCGCCGGGTTATCGCAGCGGCGCCACCGCTGACGGATGTCCCATGACGAGCGCCACGAAAAAATTGCTTTTGGTGCGGATTAGTACGAAAATCTTCCCGCCAACCCGCCTCGAACAAGGGAGGAGAAGTCCATGAAGCTACGAATCGAGCCAGTGCTGAGCGCCGCGCTGCTGGCGCTGGGCGTCGCCTCGACGCCGGCGCTGTCGCAAGACGCCGGGTGGGTTATCGGAGGCAGCGGCGGAGTGTCCCGGTTCAATGGCGGCTGCCTGCAACTGGTGGCGCCGGGAGCCGCCTGCGATGATGGAGCGAGCACCTGGAGGGCCTTTGTCGGATACCAGTTCAACGCGCACCTCGGTTACGAGATCGGGTACGCCGACCTCGGCAAGATGAAGCAGACGGTGGGGGGGACGGAAGTGGCGACTTTTGAGACCACGGTTATCGACGCGGTCGTCGTTGCAACGATACCGGCCAACCAATGGCTTGCGTTTTTCGGGAAAGTGGGCTATTTCAGCTGGGATCTCGATCGGACGGTAGTCGGAGTGGGCGCCGGAACGGCAAAGGTGTCAGGAGGGGACATGACTTATGGTTTCGGAGTGAAATACCATCTCACCAGGAATATTTCGCTGCGCGCGGAGCGGCAGATCTATCTCCATGTGGGTGAGGAGAGCGTGACCGGCTCATCCAAGATCCTTGTCGACTTGCTCGGCCTGGCCATCCAGTTCTGAGCGCGAGCGCACAGCCGCATGAAAAAGCCGGGCGGTTCCCGGCTTTTTCATGCGCAAAGCAATACTGACTCGACGAATCAGCCCGCGCGGCCCCGGCTCACAATCCCAGCTCGCGCCATAGCGCGTCCACGCGCTTTTTCACGTCTTCGCTCATCTCGATCCGCTCGCCCCAGCGGCGATCGGTCTCGCCCGGCCACTTGTTGGTCGCGTCTATCCCCATCTTCGAGCCGAGCCCCGGCACCGGGCTCGCGAAATCGAGGTAGTCGATCGCCGTGTGCTCGGTGATCAGCGTGTCGCGCTGCGGATCGACCCGCGTCGCCACCGCCCAGATCACCTCCTTCCAGTCGCGGACGTTGACGTCCGCGTCGGTGACGATGATGAACTTGGTGTACATGAACTGGCGCAGGAAGGACCAGATGCCGAACATCACGCGCTTGGCGTGGCCGGGGTATTGCTTGCGGATGCTCACGCACGCGACGCGGTAGGAGCAGCCCTCGGGCGGCAGGTGGAAATCCACGATCTCCGGGAACTGGCGCGCGAGCAGCGGCACGAATACCTCGTTCAGCGCCATGCCCAGCACCGCCGGCTCGTCGGGCGGCTTGCCGGTGTAGGTCGAGTGATAGATCGGGTCGCGGCGGCTGGTAATGCGCTCGATAGTGAGTACCGGGAAGCGTTCCTGCTCGTTGTAATAGCCGGTGTGGTCGCCGAACGGGCCCTCGAGCGCGCTTTCACCGGGATGGATCCAGCCCTCCAGAACGATTTCCGCAGTGGCGGGCACCTGCAGATCGTGGCTCACGCACTTGACGACTTCGGTCTTCGAGCCGCGCAGCAATCCCGCGAACTGGTATTCGGACAGCGCGTCCGGCACCGGCGTCACCGCGCCCAGCACGGTGGCGGGGTCGGCCCCCAGCGCCACGGCGACGGGGAACGGTTCGCGCGGGCGGGCCAGCGAGTGGTCGCGGTAGTCGAGCGCCCCGCCGCGCTGCGCGAGCCAGCGCAAGATGACCTTGTTGCGGCCGAGAACCTGCTGGCGGTAGATGCCGAGGTTCTGCCGGCGCTGGGCCGGGCCGCGCGTCACCGTGAGCCCCCAGGTGATGAGGGGCGCGGCATCGCCCGGCCAGCAGGTCTGCACCGGCAGCCGGGCCAGATCAACGTCGGCGCCCTCCCGGACTTCTTCCTGGCAGGGCGCGCGCGCGACCACGCGCGGCTCCATCGTCAGCACGGTCTTGAGCAGCGGCAGCTTTTCCCAGGCGTCGCGCCAGCCGCGCGGCGGCTCGGGCTCCTTGAGCGCGGCGAGCAGCTTGCCGATATCGCGCAGCGCCGCGACCGGGTCCTCCGCCTCCACGCCCATCGCGAGCGCGACCCGTTTCACCGTGCCGAACAGGTTGCCCAGAACCGGCATCGCGTGCCCCGCGGGCTTCTCGAACAGCAGCGCGGGCCCGCCCGCCTTCAGCACCCGGTCGCAGATCTCGGTCATCTCGAGGCGCGGATCGACCGTCGCGGAGACGCGCTTCAGCTCGCCGCGGGTCTCCAGCCCGGCCAGGAACTCGCGCAGGTCACGGTATTTCATGGGCGGGGCGCCGGCGGGATCAGCGCAACATGCCGGAACTGAACTGGAGGTCGAGCGCCAGCCCCGCGAAGACCGCCAGGCCGACCCAGTTGTTGTTGTGAAAGGCGCGGAAACAGCGATTGCGGTCGCGGGTCCGGATGAGCCAGAACTGGTAGAGCACGAGCGCGGCCGCGACGGCGAGGCCCGCGTAGAAGAGCGAGCCGAGCCCCTGCCAGCGGCCCAGCGCAGTCAGGATTCCCAGGAACAGGGCGTGCGCCAGCATGACGCCGGCGACATCGAAGCGTCGGAGCAGCAGCGCCGAGGAATTCAGGCCGAGCTTGGCATCGTCATCGCGATCGACCATGGCGTACTCGGTATCGTAGGCGATGATCCAGAAAAAAGTAGCGCCCATCAGCATCCATCCGGACCTCGGGATGTAGCCGAGCTGCGCCGCGTACGCCATCGGGATCGCGAAGCTGAAGGCGATCCCGAGCCCGGCCTGGGGAAAGGCGAAGAAGCGCTTGAGGAAGGGATAAATCGCCATGATGGCGAGCGCAACGATGGAGAGCAGCACGGTCAACCGGTTGAGCTGCGCGACCAGCATGAACGCCGCGAGCAGCAGCGCCGCCGCGAGCAGCAGCGCCTCGCCCGGGGCGATCAACCCGGTGGCGAGCGGCCGGTCGCGGGTGCGCTCCACGTGGGGGTCGAACCTGCGGTCGGCGACATCGTTGATCACGCAGCCGGCCGAGCGCGTGAGGATGACGCCGACCGCGAAGATGACCAGGATCTCGAACTCCGGCATGGCGCGCCGGGCGAGCCACAGGCTCCACAGCGCGGGCCACATCAGCAGCAGCGCGCCGATGGGCTTGTCGAGCCGCGTCAGGCGCTCGTAGGCGTCGAGGCGCTCCTTTAAAGTCATGCTCGCGGCATGGGGAAAGAAAGCGGGCCTTCAGTATAACCCCCACCCTATCCCTCCCCCTTGACAAGGGGGAGGGTGGGAAGGGGTCACACCTTCAGAAACTCGTGGCGCCGGCCCAGCCAGCGCACGACGTGCGCGCGCGCGGCATCCGGCTGCTCGCGCAGCAGCGTATCCGCGGCTCCGCGGGCCGCGTCGAGCAGGTCGAGATCGGTGTTGAGATCGGCGAACCGCAGGATCGGGTCGCCGCTCTGGCGCGCGCCAAGGAGCTCGCCTGGTCCGCGCAGCCGCAGGTCGTGCCGCGCGATATCGAATCCATCCCGGTTCTCGAAGATGATTCTCAACCGCTCGCGCGCGTCGGCCGTCAGCGGCTCGTGATACAGCAGGATGCAGGTGCTCTCCTCGGCGCCGCGGCCGATGCGGCCGCGCAACTGGTGCAGCTGCGCGAGCCCGATGCGCTCCGCGTTCTCGATCACCATCAGCGTCGCGTTCGGCGCGTCCACGCCGACCTCGATCACCGTGGTCGCGACCAGCAGCTGGATCGTGCCGGACTTGAAGTCCGCCATGACCCGGGCTTTTTCCTCGCCCTTCAGCCGCCCGTGCACCAGGCCGACTTTCAGCTCCGGAAACGTCTGCCGCAGCTTGTCGCAGGTGTCGAGCGCAGTCTTGAGCTGCAGCGCTTCCAATCGCCCGCGCGCCCTTCCTGACAATTCCGAGGATTTCGAGCGGGCGATCACGCCGCCTTCGGGGTCGCATCCCGCAAGCGGGGCGCGTCGAGGGGCGGAAGAGGGACCCTCTGGGATCTGACCCCCGGCGGCGCGCGAAGGGCCGGTATATGACGCGCCCATGGCCGATTCCGCGGTCGCATCCCCGTAAACGGGGCCCCTGCTCCACGCTTCATCGGCCCTGCTCCGCCCTCCGGCGTCGTACTCCTCGATCAGCGGGCATACCCAGTACGCCTGGCCTCCCTCCAGGCAGGCGTCGCGCACGCGCTGGATCACTTCGGCCCGGCGCGTGTCGAGGAAGAGCCGCGTCGTGACCCGCCCGCGCCCCGGCGGCGGCTTGTCGATGACGGAAACATCGAGGTCGGCCAGGTAGCTCATCGCCAGCGTGCGCGGGATCGGCGTTGCGCTCATCATGAGCTGGTGCGGCTGCGCGCCCCGGTTCGCGCGCGCGGCCTTGACGCGCAGCTGCAGGCGCTGGTGCACGCCGAAGCGCTGCTGCTCGTCGATGACGACGAGCCCCAGGTCATGGAACTCGACGTCATCCTCGATGAGCGCATGCGTGCCGACCACGACCGGCGTCTCGCCCGCGGCCACCCGCGCCAGCGCGTCCCGCTTGTGCCGCGCACTGATGCTGCCTGCCAGCCAGGCGACCTCGATTCCCAGTCCGCCGAGCCATTCGCCGAACTTGCGGTGGTTCTGCTCGGCGAGGATCTCGGTGGGGGCCATGATCGCAACCTGGTGGCCGTTCTCGACGCATTGCAGGGCCGCGAGCGCGGCCACGATCGTCTTGCCGCTGCCCACATCGCCTTGCAGCAGCCGCTGCATGGGATGGGGCTGGGCGAGGTCGCCGCGGATATCCGCGAGCGCCTTGTTCTGCGCCGGGGTGAGCTTGAAAGGCAGCCGCGCGAGCAGCGTCTGCGCCAGCTGGCCGCGCGGTTTGAGCGCCGGCGCTCGCACCGTCTTGCGCCGGAGGCGGTGCATCCGCATCGACAGCTGCTGGGCCAGGAGCTCGTCGAATTTGACGCGGCGCCAGGCCGGATGGCGGCGCTCGGCGAGCTGCGCCTGCGGAACCTGCGGCGGCGGGTTGTGCAGCAGCAGTATCGCGTCCCGGAACGGCAGCAGGCCGAGCCGCCGCGGCAGGTCCGGCGGCAGCGTGTCTGCAAGATCGGAGCCCGCGAGCGACCGCGCGATCAGGCGCTGCAGCTCGCCTTGCGCGAGCTTGGCGGTCGTCGGGTACACCGGCGTGAGCGACTGCGCAACCGGCGCGTCGGCGGAAAGGAGCTTCGGATGCACCATCTCGGGGCCGCGGGAGCCGTGACGGATCTCGCCGAAAGCCCGCGTGCGGGTTCCCTCGGCGAGCTTCGCCTGGAGGCTGGGATAGAAATGGAAGAAGCGCAACGCCAGTATCCCGCTGCCGTCTTCGATGTGGCAGACGAGCTGGCGCCGCCGCCGGTACTGCACCTCGCACTCGACGATGTTGCCCTCGACCAGGACCGGCTGTCCGAAGGGGGCCTCGCTGATCGCGTAGAGGCGCGTCTCGTCGTCGTAGCGCAGCGGCAGGTGCAGCACCAGGTCGAACGGCCGCGCGATGCCCAGCTTGGCGAGCAGCGCCAGCGTGGCCTTGCTGACGCCGGCGAGCGCTGAGTGCTGAGTTCCGAGTGCCGAGTTACCGGAAATCTTCGCCTTCGCACTCTGCACTCTGCACTCCGAACTCTGCACTATTCAAGGTGCATGATCGCATCCATCTCCACCAGCGCCCCGCGCGGGAGGCTCGCAACCCCGAGCGCGGCGCGCGCGGGGTAGGGCGGCGAGAAATAGCTTGCCATGGTCTCGTTCACCAGCGCGAAATGGCCGAGGTCGGTGAGATAGACGGTGAGCTTGACGATGTCCTTCAGGTCGCCGCCCGCGGCGCGCGCGACCGCCCTCAGGTTCTCGAAAACACGCTGGATTTGCGGGCCGATGCCGGCAACGATCTCCATCGAGCGCGGATCGAGCCCGATCTGCCCGGCGAGATACACGGTGGCGCCGCAGCGCACCGCCTGCGAATAGGTTCCGATGGCTTTCGGGGCGGCGTCGGTATGGATGATTTGCCTGGGCATGGGCGATTCTCCGTCAGGAGGGGAGCTTGAGCACGTATTTCGCGAGTATGTTGCGCTGGATCTCGCTCGAGCCGCCGTAGATGGTGGCGGGCCGCGAATAGTAGAAGGGATTCAGGAAATCGGCCTCGATGCCGGCGACGTCGTGCACGCCCGCGATCACGCCCTGCTCGGCGCCGGCCTCGACCAGCAGCTCGGCCAGGCGCTGCCACGTCTCCATGGTCCAGATCTTGAGCATGGACACGTCCTGCCCCAGCGGCTCGCCGCGCTTGACCTGCTCGACGAAGCGCCCGTAGAGCGCCGCGCCGTCCTCGATGTCGAGCTTGAGCGCGATGAAGCGGTCGACGAAGCCGGCGTCGTCGAGCAGTCCCTTGGCCCGCGCGACGAGCTCCAGGCGCTGCAGCGCGTACTGCGGGCGGCGCGGGCTGCCAATGCCGAGGCGCTCGAAGCCGAGCAGCGCCTTGGCGACGGTCCAGCCGTCGTGCAGCGCGCCGACCAGCGCGTCGCGCGGGACGCGCACGTTGTCGAAGAACACCTGGCAGAACTCGTCGTGGCCGGCGAGGTTGCGGATCGGGCGCAGGGTGATGCCGGGCGTCTTGAGGTCCACGAGGAAAAAACTGATGCCTTCCTGCTTCTTCGCCGCCTTGTCCGTGCGCGCGAGCAGATAAATGTGGGTCGCGTCGTCCGCGAGCGTGGTCCAGATCTTCTGCCCGTTGACGACGAAATGATCGCCATCGAGCACCGCCGCGGTCTGCAGGCTCGCCAGGTCGGAGCCCGCGTTGGGCTCGGAATAGCCCTGGCACCAGATGTACTCGCCCGAGCGCGTGCGCGGCAGGAAGTGGCTTTTCTGCGCCTCGGTGCCGAAGCGCATGATGAGGGGGCCGACCTGCGTGATGCCCTGGTCGGGCGCGCGGGCGATGCCGTGGCGCTCCAGCTCCTCGATGTAGATCACCATCTTGCCGGCGTCGAGCGCCATGCCGCCCCACTCGCGCGGCCAGTTGGGCGCGATCCAGCCCTTCGCATCCAGCTTGCGCCACCAATCCTGCATGTCGCTCCAGCGCGCGCGGTGCAGGAGAAAGCGCAGCTCCCGCGGGTACTCGGCCTCGAAGTACGCGCGGACCTCGCGGCGGAAGTCCTCGTCGGTGAGCGCGTTGTAGTCCCGCGCCGTGGCCGTCATGCCGTCGCTCCCGTCGTGAGCCGCGCGTAGCGACGGCGGTGCCAGGTGGCGTGCCCGAGCCATGCCGCGAGCGTGAGCGCGCGCTTCAGGTACAGGCCCGCGTCGTACTCGTCGGTGAAGCCGATCGCGCCGTGCAGCTGGATCGCTTCGCGGGTGATCTTGAGCGCCGCATCGGCGCAGCGCGCCTTGACGCGGCTGGCGATGGCCGCGCGTTGCGGCGCGCCCGGCCCGCCGTCCAGGGCGGCGAGCGCTTCCTCGAGCACCGCTGCCGCGAGCTCCTTGTGTATGTAGAGGTCCACCGCGCGGTGCTGCAGCGCCTGGAAGGCGCCGATCGGCTTGCCGAATTGCACCCGCGTCTTGAGATACTCGAGGGTCATCTCCAGCGCCCGCTCGCCCACTCCCAGCAGCTCCGCGCCTGCGATCACGGCGCCATGGTCGAGCGCGAGAGAGAGCGCTTCGGCGGCAGCCTGCCCGGTGGCCGCCACGCATCCTTGCGGAACCAGCGCGTCGGCAAGCTCGAGCGTGCCGAACGAGCGACCGTCGGCGAGCGGTGCGAGCGCGACCCGCGCGCCCGCCGCGTCTCGCGGTACCCACAGCAGCACGATGCCGTCGTTCGCGCGCGCCGAGACTAGGAAGGCGTCCGCCTGCGCCGCGCCGGCGACGAAGCGCTTCACGCCGCTCAGCTTGTAGCCGCCCTCGAAGGGCGCTGCGCTCGCCTCGAGCGCCAGCGGGTCGAGTGTCCCCGCCTGCTCCTGCCACGCGAGCGCCGGAAGGCATTCGCCGGATACCAGGCGCGGGAGCTGCTCGCGCTTGAGGACCCCGTTCTCGCTCGCGGCGAGCGCCGTCGCCGCCAGCACCGCCGCCGCCGTCAGCGGCTCGGGCGCGAGCGCGCGGGCGAGCCCTTTCGCGACGAGCGCCATTTCCGCGAGCCCCAGTCCGAGGCCGCCGTAGCGCTCCGGCACGAGGATGCCGAGCCAGCCCAGGTCCGCCATCTGCTTCCACACCGCGCGGTCGTACTCGCCGCTCGTGCCGCGCAGCCGCCGCACGCGCGCAAGATCGGTGCCGCGGGCGACGAAATCGGCCACGCTGTCCGCGAGCAGAGCGCGATGCTCGGGCACCGCAGCGGATGTGGAGTGATCGCTTTGCCTCATGCGGCCCTCGTCACCTCAGAGGAAGGCCTGTCCTACCCGCCACGCAATGGCGGCGATGAGCGCGGAGCACGGGATCGTGAGGATCCAGGCGATCACGATGTTGCCGGCGACCCCCCAGCGCACCGCCGAGGCCCCCTGCGTCGCGCCGACGCCGGCGATCGCGCCGGAGATGGTATGAGTGGTGGACACCGGTATGCCGAGCCCGGTCGCGAGAAACAGGCTGATGGCGCCGCCGGTCTCGGCGCAGCAGCCGCCGACGGGTTTCAGCTTGGTGATGCGCTGGCCCATGGTTTTCACGATGCGCCAGCCGCCGAAAGCGGTGCCGAGCGCGATGGTGACGTAGCACGAGATCACCACCCATGCCGGGACGGGCTGGGCAGCAGTCGTCAGCCCGGCCGCGATCAACAGCATCCAGATAATCCCTATCGTCTTCTGCGCGTCGTTCCCGCCGTGGCCCAGGCTGTAGAGAGACGCCGAGACGAACTGCGCCCGCCGGAACCACCGGTCCACCCGGGCGGGCGTCGCCCGCAGAAAAATCCACGATACGCCGATCATGAGCGCCGCGGCGAGGAAGAAGCCAAGCAGAGGGGATATGAGGATGAACGCGACAGTCTTGAGCAAGCCGGGGGCAACCAGCGACCCGATTCCCGCCTTGGCGACCGCCGCTCCGACCAGGCCGCCGATCAAGGCGTGCGAAGAAGAGGACGGGATGCCGTAGTACCAGGTGATGATGTCCCAGGCGATGGCGCCGACGAGGGCGCCGAACACCACGACATGATCCACCACCTGCGGCTCCACGATGCCGGTGCCGATGGTGGCCGCGACCTTCAAATGGAAAACGAATAGGGCGGCAAAGTTGAAGAACGCGGCCCACGCCACTGCCTGGTGCGGCTTCAGCACCCCGGTGGAGACGATGGTCGCGATCGAGTTGGCCGCGTCGTGGAAACCGTTGATGAAATCGAAGGCGAGCGCGACGACAACCAGGAAAATCACGGCGCCGAGGCCGATCACGGCCGGTTCCATCGCGCCGCGCCCTAGGAATGCTCGAGGACGATGCCCTCGACGATGTTCGCCACGTCCTCGCAGCGGTCGGTGATCAGCTCGAGCAGCTCGTAGATCGAGCGCAGCTTGATGAGCTGCTTCACGTCGGATTCCTCGCGGAACAGGCGCGACATCGCGGAGCGCATCACGCGGTCGGCGTCCGACTCCAGCCGGTCGATTTCCTCGCAGGTCTTCAATATTGCTTCCGGATCGCGCAGGTTCGCGAGCAGTCCGACTGCGGCTTTCACGCGGTCGCACGTCATCTGGCAGATCTGGGTAAGCTGCTGCGCCTCGGCGGTCGCGCGCCGCACGTCGTAGAGCACCATCGATTCGGCGACGTCCTGGATGAGGTCGAGGATGTCGTCCATGTTGGTGATGAGCAGGTGGATCTGATCGCGGTCGAGCGGCGTGATGAACGTCTTGTGCAGCAGCGCGATCGTCTCGTGGGTGATCTTGTCCGCGCTGCGCTCGGCCTCGTCGATGCGCCGGGCGTGCGCGTCGGGCGCGCCGGTATTGGCCATGAGCTGGCCGAGCGCCTTGGCTCCCTCGACGATCTGCGCGGCGTGGGCGTTGAAGAGGTCGAAAAACCGGCCCTCGCGGGGCATCAGCTTGTTGAGCATTGTCGTTGGCGCCTTCGGAAGGTGGGGCCCCGGGCGGCTGAAGCGGCCGGCGAGGGCTATTGTGCCAGAGGCGGCGCGGCCAGCGGGCAACAAAAAAGGCCGCCCACGGGCGGCCTGTTTGCTGGTGGAGACGAGGAGGATCGAACTCCCGACCTTCGCATTGCGAACGCGACGCTCTCCCAGCTGAGCTACGTCCCCACACCGTTGCTGTGAGGGCGGGATTCTACAACGGCTGATGGCGGCGCGACAATTTGGAGTGGCGTACCTTGCTGTGGCAGCAGTCTATAATCGCCTGTCCCGACATCTCTGCGCGCCGCCATATGGATATCAAACCCCCGTACGGCTACGAGGAGATCGTGCCGCTCACCAAGCAGCACCGCGTCGTGCTGCCCGACGGCCGCAAGCTCCCGCCGACGTTCCGCCAGCTCAACGCGCTGCCGCTCTCGTTCACCGAGTTCACGGTGGCGTGCCGCGACTATCCCATCGCCTTCGTGGGTCCCGACGCGGCCGGCGTCATCGCCATGGCGGTTCTGGGCCTGGAGAACGGGCAGAACCTGTTCGTGGCGGGCGGAGACGGCTGGGACGCCTCGATCTACGTGCCGGCCTACGTGCGCCGCTACCCCTTCTGCATGACCCGGGTGACCGTCGACGGCAAGGAGCAGGCGGAGCGTGTCGCCTGCGTGGAGAAGCGCGCGCTGAGCGGCAAGGGAGAGGCGCTGTTCGACGGCAAGGGCGAGCCGCTGCCGGCGTGGGAAGAGCGCAGGAAGCTGCTGTTCGAGTACGAGGGCGACCTCGTGCGCGCGGAGGAAATGTGCCGCGAGCTCGGGCGGCTGCAGCTCCTGGAGACGTTCACGGTGCAGGCCGTGCCCACCCAGGGCAAGCCGGTAGCGATGACGGGCATGTATCGCGTGGCGGAGCAGAAGCTCGCGGACCTCCCGGCGGACAAGCTGAAGGAATTGGCGCAGAAGGGAATATTGCCGCGCGTTTACGCGCACCTCATCTCGCTCGCGAACTTCGGGCGGCTGCTCGACCGCCGCGCCGCCCTGGCGAAAGCGTGATTCGTGATTGGTGATTTGTGATTGGCGCTGCGAAGCCTACAGGTCGAATCACGATTCACGAATCACGATTCACGCTCTTGAATCTGTAGGCCCAAATCAGCATTCCCGCGCCGATCGCTGCCATGGGCAGCGACAGCCACTGCCCCATCGAGAACCCCAGCGACAGCAGGCCGAGAAAGCGGTCGGGCTCGCGCGTGTACTCGACCCCGAAGCGCAGCAGGCCGTAGCCGAGCAGGAACGCGCCCGACACCGCGCCGCGCGGGCGCGGGCGGGCGGAGAACCACCACAGCAATGCGAACAGCACCAAGCCTTCCAGCGCGAACTCGTAGAGCTGCGAAGGGTGGCGCGGCACTCCGTCCACGTTCGGGAAGACCATTGCCCACGGGACCGCGGTAGGACGTCCCCACAATTCCGCGTTGATGAAATTGCCGAGCCGCCCGGCGCCGAGCCCGAGAGGCACCAGCGGCGCGATGAAGTCGGTGACCGCGAGCCAGTCCTGCCGGCGGCTGCGCGCGAACCACGCCAGCGCGAGGATCACGCCTAGCATTCCACCGTGGAACGACATGCCGCCTTCCCAGACGTACAGGATTCGCCACGGCTCGCCGATATATTCCGAAAACTTGTAGAACAGGACGTAGCCCAGGCGCCCACCGATGATGGTGCCGAGGATCCCGTAGAACAACGCGTCGTCGAGGTCCTTCGCGGTCCAGACCCCGCCGGGATTGCGCTTGATCCGGTAGCGGCCGGCAGCCCAGAGCAGGGCGAAACCGATCAAGTACATGAGGCCGTACCAGCGCACCGCGACCGGTCCGACGGCGAACGCCACGGGATCGAATTGGGGATGGACCAGCATGCGGGAGGCCGGATGGGATGCGCTAGAATGACCCGCTCATTATATAAGCCACTCCCCCTCTTCCCATGGCATTGAACCGACGCAGCCGCCTCATCACTCACGGGGTCGCCCGCTCGCCCAATCGCGCCATGCTGCGCGCGGTGGGCTTCGGCGACGGCGATTTCGAGAAGCCCATCGTCGGCGTCGCCAACGGCCACTCGACGATGAACCCATGCAACGCCGGCATCCAGCCGCTGGTGGACCGCGCCATGGCGGCGCTGCGCGAAGCCGGCGCAATGCCGCAGGTGTTCGGCGTGCCCACCGTCACCGACGGCATCGGCATGGGCACCGAGGCGATGAAGTACTCCCTGGTCTCGCGCGAGGTGATCGCGGACGTGATCGAGACCGCGGTCAACGGCCAGGCGATGGACGGGGTGCTGGTATGCGGCGGCTGCGACAAGAACATGCCGGGGGGGATGATGGCGATGTTGCGCATGAACGTGCCCGGCATCTTCGTCTATGCGGGCACCATCAAGCCCGGCCGCTGGAAGGGGCGCGACCTCACGATCGTGAGCGCGTTCGAGGCGGTGGGGGCGTACGCCGCGGGCAGGATGAGCGACGAGGACTTTACCGGCATCGAGAAGAATGCCTGCCCCAGCGTCGGGGCCTGCGGCGGCATGTACACCGCCAACACCATGTCCTCCTCGTTCGAGGCGCTCGGCATGAGCCTCCTCGGGTCGTCGCAGATGGCATCGCCCGATGCGGAAAAGGCGGACTCGGCGGCCGAGTCCGCGCGCGTGCTCGTCAATGCCGTCAAACAGGACCTCAAGCCACGCGACATCGTCACGCGCAAGAGCATCGAGAACGCGGTCGCGCTGGTCATGGCGACCGGCGGCTCGACCAACGCGGTGCTGCACTACCTGGCGATCGCTCACGCGGCAGGCGTGAAGTGGACGATCGATGATTTCGAGCGCGTGCGCCGACGCGTGCCGGTGCTGTGCGATCTCAAGCCCTCCGGCCGCTACGTCGCGGTGGACTTTCACCGCGCCGGGGGCGTGCCGCAGGTGCTGCGCATGCTGCTCGAGCACGGCCTGCTCCACGGCGACTGCCGCACCATCACGGGACGCACGCTGGCCGACGAGTTGAAGAGCGTGTCCCCGGAGCCGCGCCGCGATCAGGACGTGATCCGGCCCTGGGCGGACCCGATGTATCCCCATGGCCACCTCGCCATCCTCAGGGGAAACCTCGCGCCCGAGGGCTGTGTCGCCAAGATCACCGGGCTGAAGCAGCGCAAGATCACCGGCCCCGCGCGCGTGTTCGACTCCGAGAACGCCTGCATGAACGCGATCATGGCGAGGAAGATCAAGCCCGGCGACGTGATCGTGATCCGCTACGAGGGGCCGAAAGGCGGGCCCGGCATGCAGGAGATGCTGGCGCCCACGGCCGCGCTGGTCGGCCAGGGCCTGGGTGACTCGGTCGGGCTTATCACCGACGGGCGCTTCTCCGGCGGCACCTGGGGGATGGTGGTGGGCCACGTCGCGCCGGAGGCCTACGTCGGCGGCCCGATCGCGCTGGTGAAGGAGCGCGACCCGATCACGATCGACGCCGACCGGC